>JAFIFS010000046.1 GCA_020831895.1 Chromatiales bacterium | reverse complement strand
CCCCCCCCGCGCCGCCCCCCCCCCCCCCCCCCCGGCGGTCGAGGCCGAAACCGGCGAGGTCCCGTGTGCCGAACTGGCTGCACAGCCCGCGCTCGGCGCTGCCCGGTTCGAAAGCCCAGGGTGGCAGCCTGTGGACCGCGGTTCCGGCAGGCGCGGCAGGCGCGGCCAGGTCCTCGGGCAGCAGCAGCTCCGCAGGGCGCAGCCGCGCCAGCTCGGCCGCGAGCATGGCCGGGTCGGAGGGCTCGCTCGCGAGGAAGCGCCCGGTCGAGAGTTCCAGCCAGGCCAGCCCGAAACCGCTCCTGCCGGCGCAGGCCGCCGCAACCAGGTTCTCGCGCCGCGCATCGAGCAGCGCCTCGTCGGTCAGCGTGCCGGGGGTCACGATGCGAACGACCTGCCGTTCGACCGGGCCCTTGCTGGTGGCTGGGTCGCCAACCTGCTCACAGATCGCAACCGACTCGCCGCGTGCGACCAGTCGCGCGAGGTAGCCATCCACCGAGTGGTACGGCACGCCGGCCATCGGGATGCTTTCCCCGGCCGAGCGTCCACGCGCGGTCAGCGTGATGTCGAGCAGGCTGGCGGCGCGCCGCGCGTCCTCGTAGAACAGTTCGTAGAAGTCGCCCATCCGGTAAAACAGCAGGTGGCCCGGATGCTCGGCCTTGATGCGCAGGTACTGCTGCATCATGGGCGTGTGCTCGGCGCTATGCGGGGAAGGTCGCGACATGGCCGGCGATTCTGCGTGATGACTCCGGGCGCCGCAAACAGCCGGTACCATAGCCCGATGCGAATCCTGCACCTCGAGGCTGGCCGTCACCTGCACGGGGGTGCGCGCCAGGTGCTCGCGCTCGTCGCCGGGCTGGCAGAGGCCGGGGTCGAGGGCAGCCTGGTCGCCACGGCAGGCAGCCCCGTGGCCCGGGCCGCCGAGCGTGCCGGGCTGCGCGTGCTGCCGGTCCCGCTGGGCGGCGACCTCGATCTGGCCGCCGTCGGCCGCCTGTTTCGTCTGCTGCGCACTGAGCAGCCATCGCTGCTGCACGTCCACAGCCGGCGCGGGGCAGACTTCTTCGGCGCGCTGGCCGCCCGCCTGGCCGGCGTGCCGGCCGTGCTGACCCGGCGCGTGGACGACCCGCCACCGCCATTGGCCGGCCCGCTTTCAGGCGCCGGCTATCGGCACCTGATCGCGATTTCCGATGCGGTAGCTGGTGCACTGCGCTCGGCCGGCGTGCCGGCAGACCGCATCAGCATCGTTCGCAGTGCCGTGGAGCCTGCCGACTGCCAGGCCATCCTGCCGCGCGCGCAGTGGTTGGCCCGCTTCGGCCTTGCCGACGGGGCGCCGGTGCTGGCATGCGTAGCCCAGCTTATTCCGCGCAAGGGACACCGGACCTTGCTCGAAGCCTGGCCGGCCATCCGGGCCAGTCAGCCCGATGCGCAGCTGCTGGTCTGCGGCAGCGGGCCGCTGGGCGGCGAGATCCGTGCGCGGGCAGCCGGGCTTGACGGAGTTACGCTCACCGGCTGGTGTGAAGACCTGCGTGACTGGATCGCCTACTGCGACCTGCTGGTGCACCCGGCGCTGGCCGAGGGCCTGGGTATCGCGGTGCTGGAGGCGCAGGCCGCCGGCGTGCCCGTCGTGGCCAGTTCCGCGGGTGGCCTGCCCGAGGCAGTGCGCGACGGCGTCACCGGACTGCTCGTCCCGCCTGGCGACAGCGCTGAACTTGCCGTTGCGGTGGCAGGGCTACTTGCCGATCCGGCCAGGTGTTCCCGCATGGCGGCCGCGGGTCCTGTTCACGTCGCCAGCAACTTCAGCACCCAGCAGATGATCGGGGGCTGCCTTGCGGTATACCGTTCCGTACTTGACGAGGGAGCCGCCATCGATGCCTGAGCCCGTGCCCGACGACATCGCGCTGGCCGCTCTTGCCGCACGGCTGCAGGCGGCGCTGCTGCAGCGTCGATGGCGCGTGGCGACGGCCGAGTCCTGCACAGGCGGCTGGCTGGCAAAGCTGCTGACGGACCTGCCCGGCAGTTCTGCCTGCTTCGGCTACGGTTTCGTGACCTACGCCAATGAGGCCAAGCTGGACTGTCTCGGCGTCAGTCCCGACACGCTGTCCGGAGAGGGCGCGGTCAGCGCTTCGGTCGTCGAGCAGATGGCGACCGGGGCCCGGCTCGTCTCGGCTGCGGAACTCGTGGTTGCGGTCAGCGGTATCGCGGGCCCCGGGGGGGGCAGCGACGGCAAACCTGTGGGCACCGTCTGGTTTGGCCTCGCGGGCCCCGGTGTGCAGCTGGCCAGCGTCCATCGCCACTTCCGGGGCGACCGCGATGCCGTGCGCCGCCAGGCTGTCGCGGCGGCGCTGCAGCTGCTGCTCGAGCGCCTGGGCACCGCTGCGTGAGCTCGGGTGTGTCGGTCACCGGGACTCTCCTGCCCGCCAGGCGGCTGTTTCTGGCGCTGTGGCCGCCACCCGCAGTGCGTGCGGCGATCGGCGCGCTGTCCGCATCCTGGCTTCCCGGGCTGGCGGACCGGCTGCAGCCCGCGGCAGACCTGCACCTGACCCTGCACTTCCTGGGCCAGCCCGAAGCCGAAGTCGTCGAGCGCGTGGGTGCACTGGTGTGCGACTGGCCGCGGCCGTCGATACGTCTGCGGCTGGTCCGTTACGGCCAGTTCCGGCGGGCCGGGGTGGTCTGGCTGGGACCGGCCGGGACCCCGCCGGCGCTGAACCGGCTGCACGATGATCTCGGCCGTGCGCTGCTCGCTGCCGGCTGCACCCTCGAACGACGCAGGTTCTGCCCCCACGTGACGCTCGCGCGCGGTATCCGGCGGCCGGCGCGGCTGCCCGCAATCCGTCCGGTGGACTGGGTGGCCGAAGACCTTGTCCTTGCTGGCTCTGTGCCGGCCGGCCCCGGAGCCGCCCGCTACCGGGTGCTAGTACGGGCAGGCGACGGGCCCGGATCCGGCCTTTCCGGCGAGATTCAGCGGTCTGCCGGCGAGACTGATCTGTGAAATAATCGGCAGCCTGACACCGCTAACCCCTGGGCCCTCCGGGCCCGCGCAGGCACAGGATGGCAATGGACGAGAACAGGAAAAAGGCACTGGCCGCCGCACTGGGCCAGATCGAGCGCCAGTTCGGCAAGGGCTCAGTGATGCGCCTAGGTGACGAGGACGCCGCACGCGACATAGAGGCTGTTTCGACCGGCTCCCTGGGCCTCGATGTCGCGCTCGGCATCGGCGGCCTGCCGCGCGGCCGTGTGGTCGAGATTTTCGGGCCCGAGTCTTCGGGCAAGACGACGCTGACGCTTCAGGTGATCGCCGAGTGCCAGCGCAAGGGTGGCACGGCAGCCTTCGTCGATGCCGAGCATGCGCTGGACCCGCTCTATGCGCGCAAGCTCGGCGTGAACGTGGACGACCTGCTGGTTTCCCAGCCCGATACCGGCGAGCAGGCACTGGAGATCACCGATCTTCTGGTGCGTTCCGGTGCGGTCGATGTCGTGGTGGTCGACTCCGTCGCGGCGCTGACGCCGAAGGCGGAGATCGAGGGCGAGATGGGGGACAGCCATGTCGGCCTGCAGGCCCGCCTGATGTCGCAGGCGCTGCGAAAGCTGACCGGCAACATCAAGCGCTCGAACACGATCGTGATCTTCATCAACCAGATCCGGATGAAGATTGGCGTCATGTTTGGCAGCCCGGAGACCACGACGGGCGGCAATGCCCTCAAGTTCTACGCCTCTGTGCGCCTGGATATCCGCCGGATCGGGTCGATCAAGCGCGGTGACGAGGTGATCGGCAACCAGACCCGTGTCAAGGTAGTCAAGAACAAGGTTGCACCCCCGTTCCGGATCGCGGAGTTCGAGATCCTCTACAACCAGGGCATCTCGCGCCATGGCGAGATCCTCGACCTCGGCATCAAGCATGGCATCGTGAACAAGGCCGGCGCCTGGTACAGCTACGGGGACGAGCGGATTGGCCAAGGCCGCGAGAACGCCCGCGACTGGCTGGCCAGCCACCCGGAGTCTGCCGAGGAGATCGAACAGAAGCTCCGTGGGCTGCTCCTGCCGCAGGGCGGTGCCGCAGGCAGCGTCGAGGCGGATTCCACTGCCGCTGAGGCCTGACGCACGGGACCTGGGTGCCGGGCCTGCACAGCCTGCCCGCCGCAGTGCCCGCCAGGCCGCGTTCGACCTGCTGGCCCGCCGGGAGTATTCCGCCGCTGAGCTTGCATCGCGACTCGAGGCGCGGGGATACGAGCCGCAGGAAGTCCGGACTGTCGTCGATGGGCTTCGCCGGGAGGGCCTGCAGTGTGACGAACGCTTTGCGGAGGCGTTCGTGCGCAGCCGCACCAGTCGCGGGCAGGGGCCGCTGCGCATAGCGGCCGAACTCCGGAGCCGCGGGATAGACGAGTCCCTGCTGTCCGCGATGCTCGATGACCCGGCGGCGGCCTGGATAGAGCGGGCCCGTCGCGTCCGGGAGCGGCGCTTTGGGGCAGCAAGCCCGCGTGACCAGCGTGAGAAAGCGCGCCAGGCGCGTTTCCTCGCCCAGCGCGGGTTCACGGGTGAGCAGGTGTACGCTGCGCTGGCCCGCTTTGCCAGCGAAGAAGAGTACTGAAACGACAACCACCTGGACCCGCTCCAGGTCACGCCAGATTGGAAACCGGATGGACACCGCCACGCTGCGCCAGCGCTTCCTGGACTATTTCGCCCGCCACGGCCACAAGGTCGTGCCCAGCGCCCCGCTGGTCCCGGGCAACGACCCTACCCTTCTGTTCACGAATGCCGGCATGGTGCCGTTCAAGGACGTGTTCCTTGGCCGCGAATCCCGCAGCTACACGCGGGCCGCGAGCGTCCAGCGCTGTGTCCGTGCTGGCGGCAAGCACAACGACCTCGAGAACGTGGGCTACACCGCCCGTCACCACACGTTCTTCGAGATGCTGGGCAACTTCAGCTTCGGTGACTATTTCAAGCAGGAAGCAATACGCCTGGCCTGGTCCTTCATCACCGAGGAACTCGGGATCCCTGCTGAACGGCTCTGGGTCACGGTCTACAGGGACGACGACGAGGCCGCACGCATCTGGCTGGAGGAAGTGGGGGTGGATCCTGGACGCTTTGCCCGGCTGGGTGAGGCATCGAACTTCTGGGCCATGGGCGATACCGGCCCCTGCGGCCCATGCAGCGAGATCTTCTACGATCACGGCGAGTCCGTGGCAGGTGGCCCACCAGGCTCGCCTGACGAGGACGGGGATCGCTATGTCGAGATATGGAACCTGGTCTTCATGCAGTACGATCGCTCTGCCGACGGGTCACTGGCCCCGCTGCCCGCACCCTCGGTCGACACGGGCATGGGCCTGGAGCGGATCGCCGCAGTGATGCAGGGCGTTCACAGCAATTACGAGATCGACCTGTTTCGCAGCCTGACAGAGGCCGCGGCCCGGGTGACCGGCTGCGCCGACCGTTATGCCAGCTCGCTGCGTGTCATCGCGGACCATATCCGGTCCGCCGCGTTCCTGGTCACCGATGGCGTACTGCCGGGCAACGAGGGACGCGGCTACGTGTTGCGGCGGATCATCCGGCGCGCACTGCGTCACGGGCATGAGCTGGGCGTCACCGAGCCGTTCTTTCACCAGCTCGTGGGCCCGCTCGCCCGGGAGATGGGCGATGCCTACCCGGAACTGGAGGCCGCCCGGTCGCATGTGGAACGCGTGCTGCTGATCGAGGAGCAACGCTTCGCCGAGACCCTGGCACAGGGCATGCGAATTCTAGAGGAGGCGCTATCGGCTGCCGGCAGCGCCGTGCTGCCCGGTGATCTCGTGTTCCGTCTCTACGATACCTACGGCTTTCCTGCCGATCTGACCGCCGATGTTGCGCGCGCACGTGGGGTTTCGATCGACGAGGCGGGCTTTGAGCAGGCGATGGCCGCGCAGCGCGCGAGAGCCCGTGCCGCGAGCCGCTTCTCCGTGCATGCCGGAGCCTCGCCCGACCTTGACCTGAGCAGCGAGTTCTGCGGCTACCAGCATCTGGTCTCCGAGGCCAGGGTGAGCGGCCTGCTGCGCGAGGGCGTCGCTGTGGACCGGCTCGCCGCCGGGGAGTCCGGTGGGGTCATCCTGGACCGTACTCCGTTCTATGCCGAGAGTGGCGGCCAGGTGGGCGACCGCGGCCAGCTCGAGGCCAGCGGCCTGCGCTTCATCGTCGAGGACACCCAGAAGGCGGGTGATGCCCACCTGCACGCAGGCCGTCTCGAGTCCGGTGAACTGGCTGTCGGTGACCGCGTGGTAGCCCGCGTCGATGCCTCGACGCGTGAGGCGACGATGCTCAACCATAGCGCGACACATCTGCTCCACGCTGCCCTGCGCGAGGTGCTGGGTGTACACGTGGTTCAGAAAGGCTCCCTGGTCAGTGCGGACCGGTTGCGCTTTGATTTCTCCCACTTCCAGGCGGTGACCCTGGAGGAACTCGACCGGATCGAGCAGCGGGTAAACCAGGAAATCCGCGCCAATGCCGAGGCGCGGACACGGACCATGTCCTATGAGGATGCAGTGGCTGCCGGTGCCGTCGCGCTGTTCGGCGAGAAATATGGTGACGAGGTGCGCGTGCTGTCGCTGGGTGATTTCTCGACCGAGCTTTGTGGTGGCACCCACGTGAGGCGGGCTGGCGATATCGGTCTGTTCCGGATCATCGGCGAGTCCGGCATTGCGGCCGGCATACGCCGGATCGAGGCGGTCACGGGCGAACGCGCACTGGCTGAAGTCAGGCAGGCGGGCCAGGCGCTCGAGAGCCTGGCCTCGATGCTGCGCACTAGCCCGGCGGAGCTCGAGGGCCGGATGCGGCAGTTGCTCGAGCAGTCTCGCAGCCTCGAGCGTGAGCTGCAGCAGCTCAAGGCCCGCCTGGCCTCCGGGGCCGGCGGGCGCGACCTGGCTAGCGAGGCCAGCGAGGTAGCAGGTATTCGCTTGCTGGCCAGCAGGCTCGACGACGACACGGATGCCCGCACCCTGCGCGAGACCGTTGACCGCATGAAGGACCGTCTCGGCAGCGGCATCGTCCTGCTTGGCTGTGCCACGAGCGACGGCAAGGTCCGGCTCGCGGCCGGCGTTACCAGCGACCTGACCGGCAGGATACGTGCCGGAGAGCTGATCGCCGAGGTGGCCCGGGGTGTCGGTGGTCGGGGTGGCGGCCGGGCAGATTTCGCCCAGGCCGGCGGCACGGAGCCCGCTGCGCTGGACCAGGCGCTGGCGGGCGTTGCGCAGCTGGTCGGCCAGCGCCTGGCCTGATCCCGGTCCCCAGGGCATCAGCTTCGCTGCCCTGGCCGGAACGGCTGGTCTTCGCCGTTTCAGGGGGTTATGATCGGGACGCCGGTGGCCGGTACCGGATCGGGCTTGCGGGAAACGCGTCCGTCAACACCTACATCAAACACACCGGCGGGGAAGGGGACAGCCATGCTCATCCTGACCAGGCGGGTCGGTGAAAGCGTGATCATCGGCAATGACGTCGACATCACGGTGCTGGGGGTCAAGGGCAACCAGGTCCGGATCGGCGTCAAGGCACCACGGGACGTTGCGGTGCACAGGGAAGAAATCTACCAGCGCATCTGCAAGGAACAGCAGAATGGCGCTGCCCTGCCGAAGGTCTCGGCCGCCGACTGAGGGCAACACCGCCCGGCGGCGCGCATCCGCCGCCAAGGTCTGCTATCCTCCCGCGCCAGCCGTTGCGGGGCCACGCCCCTGCGGCGCCAGTATCCCGATCCGGAGAGGTGGCTGAGTGGTCGAAAGCGCTCCCCTGCTAAGGGAGTAAGGATCAAAAGTCCTTCGAGGGTTCGAATCCCTCCCTCTCCGCCAGTACCAGAAGGGCCCCTTGAGGGGCCCTTCTGGTACTGGCGGACAGGGCTGGAGACCGAGACCCCTCCGGGTTTGACGGATTCGCAGAGCGAAACCGGACGGCCGCAGGCCGCCCCGCAGGGGCGAGCGCCCGTACCCGGGCGCGAGTCACTCACTCCCGACAAATCTCCATGGCCCCTCAAGGGCCCCTTCTGGTGCTGGCCAGGCGGACTGGAGGCCAGTACCCTCCCGTTACCCGCCGCCCCGGCAGCCAGCCTCCTGCGTGGATCCCCCGTAGTAGAGCACGACGACGTGTTCTGCCTCGGCAAAGAACAGCCAGCGCTCGACCAGCAGTGCGCCCCAGGCGACCAGCAGCGCTCCGAGCGCCCAGGCCCAGAGCGCCGGCCAGCCCGCGAGCAGCGGCAGCATCAGCAGGCCGGCCAGGCCGGCACCCAGACCGGCCAGCTGGCGCAGCCGGCGGGCATGCCGCCGACCCACGGCATAGCCCATCTCGCGCTGGACGAAGTTCAGCTGCGTATGTGGCGGGTCCAGCGTGCTGATCGGGCCCGACAGCCCGGTTGCACTTGCAGCTGTCGCGGGCAGCCCCAGCCCGTCCGCGGCCCGCCACCAGGCAAGCTTGGCGCCGGCGCCCAGCAGCAGCAGCACCAGTACCAGCAAGGGCAGCCAAGCCGGCACAGGCCCCTGGAATGCGACGAGCATGCTGAGCAGCAGTGCGCCGCTCGCCAGCCCCAGCAGCAGGTAGACCGGCGTCGTGAGCCAGTGATGCCAGCGCGGGATGGTCTTCAGTGAGCCATAGATCATGCCGGTGGAGACCACGGTCGCCAGCGCAGTCGCGGCCGTGAGCGCGCCCAGCCAGGCCGGGCGCAGGCCGAGACCGATCCACGCGCCCGCGAACAGTGTTCCAGGCAGGTAGGCCAGCGCGGCCAGTACAGCCTCGCGCGAGAGCCAGGAGCTCCGCCACTGCGAGAACGCCCGCCATGCCCGGCGGGGCTGGCCGAGGTGGAAAGTCGAGGCCAGCAGGCCAACGGTGACCAGTCCACCGGCCAGCAGGAACCCCGCCGCGGCGAAGCCGGTGCCGGTGGGCAGCACACCGGCCGGACCGAGCAGGCCGAGCAGGGCCAGCAGCCCGTATCCCGCGCCTGACATCGTCGTGAACAGGATGACGGAGTAGGCGGGATGCATCAGTCCGACAGCATGCGGTCGACCCAGCCGAACAGTCGATCGATCGCTGGCGGCGCGCCGGCGGGTGCGGTGGGCTCGACCGGTTCTGCCTGACCCTGAATGTTGCGGCGCTCGCGCGGGGGGAGGTAGCGGTTCACGGGCTGGTACCCGAGTTCCGGCATCAGCGGCAGGCCGCCCCGCTCTGCCACGAGCTGGCTCACGGCGCTCTCTGGATCCCCGAGGTCACCGAAATGACGCGCGCCGGTCGGGCAGGCGCGTACGCAGGCCGGGACCCGGTCCTCTTCCGGCAGCGAGGTGTCGTAGATCCGGTCCACGCACAGCGTGCACTTGCGCATGACGCCAGCCAGCTCGTCGTATTCCCGGGCGCCGTAGGGACAGGCCCAGGCGCAGAGCTTGCAGCCGATGCAGGTGTCCGGGTTGACGAGCACGATGCCGTCCTCGGCGCGCTTGTAAGACGCTCCCGTCGGGCAGACGGTCACGCATTCGGGCTGCTCGCAATGCAGGCACGAGCGCGGAAAGTGCACCGTCCTGCCCTCGGCGCCCACACCATCCTCGTAGCTGTGGACCCGGTTCAGCCAGGGCCCATGCGGGTCGGCTCCTTGCGTGTCGAGGTCCTGCAGGGGGCCGTAGGCTCCGCCATCGTTCCACGCCTTGCAGCTGGTGACGCAGGCCTGGCAACCCACGCAGGTATCGAGGTCGATCACGAGGCCAAGCTTGCGCTGGCCTCCGGGTGGTATTGCAGTCACGATGTACTTCCCGGCAGCGTGAGGCTGATGGGCTCGAACACGGGTTCGCTCCGGCCGCCCGGCTCCGCTCGCGTGATGCTGACCTTCAGGTCATACCAGGCTGCCTGCCCGGTCACCGGGTCGCTGTTGGACAGTCGCTGGCTTCCCGCGTCCGGATGGATTTCCGGTATCAGGTGGTTCAGCAGGAAGCCCAGCTGCGCTTCCGGTGCATCCGTGTCGAGACCCCAGGCGCCGGCCCGCTTGCCAATCGCGTTCCATGTCCATACCGTATCGGGCTGCACGCCATCTACGAGACGCACCCGCGCCCGGATGCGCCCCGTCGGGCTGCTGATCCACGCCCAGTCGCCGTCTTCGAGGCCGATCGATGCCGCGGCTTCGCGCGCTATGCACAGTCGGTTGTCGCCATGAATCTGCCGCAACCACGCGTTCTGGGAATGCCAGGAGTGGTACATCGCCATCGGCCGCTGGGTGATCGCGTGGAAAGGATAGGCCTGGTCGTCGCTGGCCGACGGATACCAGAACGGCAGCGGATCGAAAGCCTGGGCGATCCGCTGACGCCACTGCCCGGGAGTCGGGACGGGCCCATGTCCCTCGGCCGCGAGACGGAACTTCTGCAGCGTCTCGGAGTAAAGCTGGAACACGATGGGGTCTGCGTTCTCGATGAAGCCCATGTGTCGCGCCCAGTCCAGGTAGTCACGGTTGGCATGGCGGAAGTAGCTTTGGCCGGGCGGGAGTTCGTGCTGCCAGAAACAGCCGGCCTCGATATATCGCTGCAGCTGCCCGGGGTTTGCAGCTCCGCGACCATGCTCCGTGCCATTCGCGCCACGCCAGCCCGCAAGTGGCCCGATGCCCGGCGCACGCTCGTGGTTGACCATGTAATCCGCGTAGCCACCCGGGTAGCGGGCGCTGCCGTCTCGACGGACGAGGCCCGGCAGGCCCAGCCTGACGCCGAGGTCCAGCAGAACGTCCTGGAAAGGCCGCACGTCGTGCTCGGGCCTGACGACCGGCTGGCGAATGGCGTCCGCTGCCGCATGCGACTGGGAGATCGGGCGGTCCAGCAGCGAGATGCAGTCCCAGCGCTCGAGGTACGTGGTGTCCGGGAGCACCAGGTCGGCATAGGACACCATCTCGGAGTTGAAGGTGTCGGCATAGATGATCTTCGGGATCCGGTAGCTGCCGTCCTCATTTTTCGCGGTCAGCTGCTCGATCGTGCCGGCTGTGTTCATGGCTGAATTCCAGGCCATGTTGGCCATGTACAGGAGCAGCACCTCCACGGGGTAGGGGTCATGAGCCGCTGCATTGCTGATCACCATGTGCAGCAGGCCATGCGCTGCCAGCGGAGCCTCCCAGGAGTAGGCCTTGTCGATGCGCTGGGGCCGCCCCGCCGCATCGATGAGCAGGTCCTCCGGGCCCTGCGGGTAGCCCAGCAGCGGTCCGGGCAGCGGCTGGCCGGGCCTGATCTCGTCCGGCTTGCCAGCCGGGCGCTGATTTGGCGCCACGGGCTTGGGGCAGGGTGGCCGGTACAGGAAGCCACCGGGCGCATCGATGGAGCCCAGGAAGATCTGTAGCAGGTGCAGCAGGCGGCAGGTCTGGAAGCCATTCGCGTGTGCCGCGATACCCCGCATCGCGTGCATCGAGACCGGGCGCCCGATCATGCTGTCGTGCCGCTGCCCGGTCCAGTCGGTCCATGCGACGGGCAGTTCGACGGACTGGTCGAAGGCTGCGTTCGCGAGCTCTGCCGCGATACGCCGCGTGACATCACCCGGGATGCCCGTGCGGGCGGCGACTGTATCGGGTGACCAGGCGTCTGCCAGGTAGCGGCGGGCGATCAGCTCGAACACGGGGACGGCCTCGCGCCCGTCCGCGAGCCGGAACCGGCCGTGAAGCGCGGGCTTTATGCCTGGCCGGTTCGACGGCAGGACCCCGCCACCCGGCTCGCCGGCCAGCGTGGTCCCGTCGCTGTCCCGGGCGAACAGCCCGTCGTCCGCTGCACCCGGATCACTGATCACTAGCCAGCCGGCGTTCGTGTAGCGGAGCAGGTAGTCGATGTCGACGCGCTGCGTGCGCAGCAGCTCGTGCAGCAGCGCGCCGATGAAGAGCCCGTCAGTCCCCGGCCGGATCCCCAGCCACTCGTCCGCGATCGCGGCGTACCCGGTGCGCACCGGGTTCACCGCCGTCACCTTCACACCGCGGCCCTTGAGCTCTCCGAGGCCGATCTTCAGCGGGTTCGAGGCATGGTCTTCGGCCACGCCGAACATCATGAAGTAGCGGGTATGGGCCCAGTCAGGCTCGCTGAACTCCCAGAAGGAGCCGCCGAAGGTGTACTGGCCGGCCGCAGCCATGTTGACCGAGCAGAAGCCGCCGTGCGCCGCATAGTTGGGCGTGCCGAACTGCCCCGCCCACCAGCCCGTGAGGGCCTGTGACTGGTCGCGTCCGGTGAAGAAGGCAAGCTTGCGGGGGTCCGTACGCCGCGCATCGCCAAGCCATCCGCTCGCGATCTCCAGTGCTTCGTCCCAGCTGACCTGGCGGAACTCGCCGCTGCCCCGCGGACCCGTGCGCAGCAGGGGCGTCGTCAGCCGCGCCGGGGAGTATTGCTGGCGGACGCCCGCCGCGCCCTTCCCGCAGATGACCCCGCGGTTGACCGGGTGATCGCGGTTGCCGTCGATGTAGGCGACCCGGCCATCCCGCAGGTGGACACGGATGCCGCAGCGACATGCGCACATGTAGCAGGTCGTGTTGCGGACAAGCGCCTCGCCCGCGAGCCCACGGCCTGCGCCGGAGTCCTCCATCACCCGCTGCGGCTGCCTGCTGTTCCGCGTCTGCTCAGAAGCTGGGTGGCTGACGCTCGTCGGCTTTCAGCGGCGAGAAGAAGGCCGACCAGTTGACCCCTGTCGCCGTCAGATCGCTGACGATCTCCAGCGTCTTGTTGACCGCCTCGGGGTTGCCTAGCGCATTGACGCAGACCGCCGCGACGTCCGCCCGCGGGATCATGGTCTGCGGCATGGAGTCTCCCTGGCCGGCGCGGATCCCGGCCTGCCCGCCGGGTTCGTCGATGAGTCCGCCCGGCCGAACGATGGTGTAGTCGAGGCTGCTGAAGCGCAGGGCGTTCTCGCCCAGCGCCTTCCAGAGCAGCACGTTGTCGGAAACCCGGTTCAGGATGTGGTTGGGCTGCGTGACCCCCATCGAGGTCAGCAGGACGAAGTGTTCCACGCTGCCGGCGGCAACGGCGGCCGCGACGAGATTGCGGGTCCCGTGGTAATCGACCGCTTCGGGGTTGTTGTCCGGCTCCTGGCGACGCGGCGAGGCGCCTATCGTCGAGATCACTCCGGTAACGCCCTCGAGCGCGGACGGCAGGCTTGCCGGGTTCCTGACGTCTCCGACCGCGATCTCGACCCGGTCACCAAACAGCCCGCGGGCGCCTTCGGCATTGCGCGCAAGGACACGGACGGTGCGGCCCTGTTCGAGAAGCTGTTCAACGACGAGCTGGCCCGTGCGGCCGGTCGCACCGGTCACCAGCACGCGTTCCGTAGCACCATGGCCACCGGCCAGTGCGGCTTCGGGCAGGATCCCGGCCAGGGCGAGCAGGGAGAGCAGCAGTCCGGTGCGCTTCATCGTCAGGTTCCTCATGCCGTGTGACCGCGCCGGTATACCGCGCCACCGGGCGTGGGTCAACGCGCCTCCCGCTCCGGCTCGCGCAGCGCGCGGCCCTTCGTCAGGGGCTGGCGGCGTCGATGAGTGCGTTCAGCGTGGTACTCGGGCGCATGGCCGCGGCCGTGCGCAGCGGGTCAGGGTGATAGTAGCCACCGATGTCCACGGGAGTTCCTTGCGCGCTGTTGAGCTCATGCAGGATTTTCTCCTCCCCGCTGGCGAGTGCAGCGGCCAGCGGCGCAAAATGCTTGCGCAGCCCTGCATCCGTCTCCTGGGCCGCCAGGGCCTGTGCCCAGTACAGCCCGAGGTAGTAATGACTGCCCCGGTTGTCCAGCTCACCCACCTTGCGCGAGGGCGAGCGGTTATTGTCAAGGAACAGCCCGTTCGCCGTATCGAGCGTACTGGCCAGCACGCGTATGCGCACGTCGTCCAGCTTCTCGGCGAGGTCGCCGAGCGAGGCAGCCAGTGCGAGGAACTCCCCCAGAGAGTCCCAGCGCAGGTGCCCCTCACGCACGAACTGCTGCACGTGCTTGGGTGCCGAACCACCGGCGCCTGTCTCGTAGAGCCCGCCCCCGGCCAGCAGGGGAACTATGGAGAGCATCTTGGCGCTGGTGCCCAGCTCGAGTATCGGGAAGAGATCCGTGAGGTAGTCACGCAGCACGTTGCCGGTGACCGAGATGGTGTCCTGCCCGGCGCGCAGCCGCGCCAGCGTCTCGCGCATCGCATCTGCGGGCGCCAGTATGCGGATGTCGAGGCCGCTGGTGTCGTGCCCCCTGAGGTACTGCTCGACCTTGCCGATCAGGTTGCGGTCGTGCGCCCGGCCCCGGTCCAGCCAGAACAACGCTGGGGCGCCGGTCGCCCGGGATCGGTTGACCGCGAGCTTCACCCAGTCGCGCACGGCCAAGTCCCGTGTCTGGCACATCCGCCAGATATCCCCGGGCTGCACATCGTGCTGCATCAGGCTTTGTCCGTCGCCGGCCACCACATGCACGCTGCCTGCGCACCCGATCTCGAAAGTCTTGTCATGGGAGCCGTATTCCTCGGCCTTCTGCGCCATCAGGCCGACGTTCGAGACATTGCCCATCGTCACCGGGTCGAAGGCTCCGTGCTGCCGGCAGTCGTCGATGACGGCCTGGTAAATCCCGGCATAGCTGCGATCCGGGATCAGGGCCTTGGTGTCGTGCAGCCTGCCGTCCGGGCCCCACATCTGCCCCGACGCGCGGATCATGGCCGGCATCGAGGCGTCGATGATCACGTTGTTGGGTACGTGCAGGTTGGTGATTCCGGCATCGGAGTCCACCATCGCAAGGCGCGGACGCTCCTTGTACACGGCCGCGATATCCGCCTCGATCGCAGCCCGCTGGTCCTCGGGCAGGCCGGCGATCCTGCCATGGACATCCGCGATGCCGTTGTCGGGATCGACGCCAAGCTTCTCGAACAGGGCGCCATGGGTCGCGAACACCGGCGCATAAAAGGCGCGCACCGCATGCCCGAACATGATCGGGTCCGAGATCTTCATCATGGTCGCCTTGAGGTGCAGGGACAGCAGCACGTCCTGCCGGCGGGCGTCCTCGATCTCCCGGTTGAAGTAATCGACGAGCGCGCTGCAGCTCATGACGGCAGCGTCGATGATCTCGCCCTGCTGCACGCTCACATTCTCGCGCAGCACCACGACCCCACCGTCAGCCTGGCGCAGCTCGATGCGCAGCTGGCCGGCCGACTGCAGGATCACCGACTGTTCGCTGCCGAAGAAGTCCCCCTCGCTCATGTGAGCAACGTGGGACCTGGAGTCGGTGCTCCAGGCGCCCATCGAGTGTGGATGCTTGCGCGCGTACTGCTTTACTGCCGAGGCGACCCGCCGGTCGGAGTTGCCTTCGCGCAGAACCGGGTTGACGGCACTGCCCAGCACCCTGGCGTAGCGTGCGCGGATCGCCCGCTCCTCGTCCGTTGCCGGTTCTGCCGGAAAGTCAGGCAGGTCATAGCCCTGCGACTGGAGCTCCCGGATCGCGTCGACAAGCTGGGGTATCGAGGCGCTGATGTTCGGCAGTTTGATGATGTTGGCCTCGGGCCGCTTGGCCAGCTCCCCCAGCTCGGCCAGCGCATCGGGCTGGCGCCGGTCCTCGCCCAGGCGCTCCGGAAAGGCCGCGATGATCCGTCCTGCCAGCGAGATGTCGCGCGTTTCCACCGTGATCCCGGCCGCTGCGGCAAAGGCGCGTATCACCGGCAGCAGTGAGTAGCTCGCCAGCGCGGGGGCCTCGTCGGTGTCGGTCCAGATGATCGTGCGATTACTCATGGGCGTCTTCCAGGCAGTGGTCCGTGTGATGGGGCGGCGCATGGCCGGGCGCGCATTCTAGCAGCCGTGGCCGAAACCGGCGTTACCGCGCAGCAGACACCTAAGGCCGGGGCTTTGACCGCACGGACATGCTGATGCACAGTGCGATGCTGCTCATCCTACGCGAGGCCGATCCATGGACGCCATCCAGCGACTGTTCAACATCCGGCGCGAGGAGCTGCTGCCGGTCCTGATGGCGGCTCTGTACTTCTTCTGCATCCTGACTGCGCTGATGGTCTTGCGCCCGACGCGCGATGCGCTCGGCATGCAGCGCGGCATCGACGCGATCCGCTGGCTCTTCATGCTGACGCTGGTGCTGACGCTGTTCGTCAACCCGGTGTTCGGCTGGCTGGTCGCGCGCTTTCGCCGGCTCGTGTTCATCAGCGCGACGCATGCGTTCTTCGGGATCAACCTGCTCGGCTTCTGGGCCCTGATCGCATTCGCGCCGCAGGCCATCGGCATCACCAGCGGCCAGGTGTTCTTCGTCTGGATGAGCGTGTTCAACCTGTTCATCACGATGGTGTTCTGGGCCCTGATGGCCGACCGTTTCTCGCTGGAGCAGAGCAAGCGCCTGTTCGGCGGCATCGCCGTGGGGGGCACCACCGGGGCGATCTTCGGCTCGACGCTGGCAGTGATGCTGACCGAGCGCCTCGGAGCACCGGCGATGCTGCTGGTTGCCACCGGCTTCCTCGGCCTAGCGCTGTGCTTCGCCTGGGCAGTCGCGCTGCTGCAGCCTGAGCATGCGGACCCGGCAAGTGTGGAGGACCCCGACGCCCCCCCGGCCGTGAGCGAGCAGGCGGTGATCGGCGGCAGCCCGCTGCAGGGGATCAAGGCCGTGTTCAGCTCCTCCTACCTGCTGGGCATCGCCGGCTACGTACTGATCGCCGCGGTGATCAGCACCTTCATCTGGTTCACGCGCCTGCAGATGGTGGCGGCGATGGGTGACGATGTCGACATGCGGGCCGGGCTTTTCGCGCGCATGGACCTCGCGACACAGACGGCGACCCTGCTGCTGCAGCTGGTCGTGGCCGGCCACCTGATGAAGCGCTTCGGGGTCTCGGTCGCGCTGATGCTGCTGCCTGTGACCGCGGCACTGGGCTTCATCGGGCTTGCGATCGTGAGCTCGCTGGTTGTGCTCGTGATCTTCGATGCGGCCTACCGTGCTGTCCAGCGGGCGATCATGCGGCCGGGGCGCGAGACGCTGTTCACCGTGGTGAGCCGGGAGGACAAGTACAAGGCCAAGGCCTTCACCGATACCTTCGGCTACCGGGCCGGCGATGCAGTGGGTGCGATCACCGAAGGGTCGCTGGGTCGCCTCGGGATGGGCCTGGCGGGCTTGGCGGCTGTCGTGTTCCCGCTGGCCCTGGCATGGGCTGCGCTGGGTTTCTGGCTGGGTCGTTCCCAGGAGCGGATCGCTCAGGGTGGGGGTTTGCCGTCTCCGGCGGGTAGCCTCGCTCCCGCTGCCCGCCCGGCGGCACCCGGCTGACCATGCCTCAGAGGATGTCCAGCAGTTCGACCTCGAAGATCAGGGTTGCGTTAGGGGGAATCACGCCCCCGGCACCCTGGCTGCCGTAGGCGATCGCGGCGGGGCACACCAGCCGGGCGCGCTCGCCCACCTGCATGCGCTGGACGCCCTCGGTCCAGCAGGGAATCACCTGGTTCAGCCCGAACTCGGTGGGCTCGCCGCGCTCGAGCGAGCTGTCGAACACCGTTCCGTCGACCAGCCGGCCCTCATAGTGCACGCGGACCCGGTCGTCGGCCGCCGGGCTTGCGCCGTCACCCGGCGAGAGCGTCTGGAAAACAAGTCCGCTCCCGGTCCGGACCGCGCCAGGTTCCGACGCAGCCTGCTCGAGAAACACGTTCCCCGCTTCCTGTGCGCGGTCGGCTGCAGTCGCCATGCGCGAGGTGATCAGATCCTGGAATCGCTGCTCGTACTCTGCTCCATCGAGCTGTGCGCCGGCGCCGGTCAGCACGTCGGTCAACC
Source organism: Chromatiales bacterium (assembly GCA_020831895.1). Classification (GTDB taxonomy): domain Bacteria; phylum Pseudomonadota; class Gammaproteobacteria; order Steroidobacterales; genus JAFIFS01. Next base: position 84,831 of record JAFIFS010000046.1, on the reverse strand, counting down.
CCCGTTGCAGCGCCGCGAGCTCACGCTCCTCGAGTTCGATCGGACCGATCTGCTGGGCCAGCTGGCCGCCAAGGGCGGCGCCGAAGGCATAAAGAGCCTTCTCGTCCTCGCTCAGCTCGCTGACCGGGGTCTCGCGTGGGCCGGAGTCGCAGGCGGCCAGCAGCAGCAGGGTGGCCGGGGCAAGCAGGCAGCGGGCTGGAAAGCTTGGCATCTCTGTGTCCTGATGATTGCGAAGTGCCCATTATAGGCGCGGCCGGCCCTTGACTTGCCAATGTCCCGGGTTAGACTGCCGGCGCCTGCCAGGCTGCCCAAAGGGCGCCCTCATTGGCAATCTGTACTGGAAATCAAGGTATCAGACCGAATGGACAGTCCCAGTAGACGCTTGAACGCCTACTCGAACTCAGGGCCAGGCGCCCCGGGCTGATCCTTTTTCAGGTCTGCGCGGGCTCCGGGCCCGGGAGCAGACCCGATGAACCGCGAAGAAATCCTCTTCTCTCTGCGCAAGGCGCTGGCGTACGGCGATCCCGGCATCCTGCCGGCAATCCTGCGCCAGATTCATCCCGCCGACCTCGTGACCCTGCTCGAGACGTTCGACGCACCGGACAAGCGCACACTGATCACGCAGCTGCCTGCGGCCACGCGTGCCCAGCTGTTCGGCTATTTTCCGCCCGACAGGCAGATCGAACTCATCGCCCTGTTCGACAGGCGCGAGCTGCTCGACCTGTTTCTGCACATGGATGCCGACGAGCGCGCCGACCTTTACAACACCCTCGAGGAGGGTCGCCGGGAGCAGATCATGCCGGCACTGGCCCAGGTCGAGCGGGAGGATATCCGCAAGCTGGCCTCCTACCCGGAGGAGAGCACCGGCGCGGTGATGACCTCGGACTACGCGACGCTGACGCCAGAGCTGACGGCACCCGCCGCGATTGCACTGCTGCGACAGATCGCACCGGACACCGAGACCATCTACCAGGCCTATGTCGTCGACGAGCGCCGCCGGCTGGTAGGTACCGTCTCCTTGCGCGAACTCATAGTCGCCCCGGCTCACGCGCGGGTCGGTGACCTGATGAAGCGCGATCCGGTCTTCATTCACGCCGAGCAGCCTAAAGACGAGGCGGCACGCCTGATCGCTGTTTATGACCTCATCGCGCTTCCGGTGATCAATGGCGAAGACCGGCTGGTCGGCATCGTCACCTACGACGATGCGATGGATGTCGCCGAGCAGGCTGCGACGGAGGATTTCCACAAGGGTGGCGGCAGCCTCGCGCTGACCAATGTCGGACTGCGTGACGCCTCTGCATGGCTGCTCTACCGCAAGCGCGTCTTCTGGCTGCTGGTCCTGGTCTTCGGGAACCTGTTCTCCGGCGCAGGGATTGCCTATTTCGAGGACACGATCGCAGCCTACGTGGCGCTGGTGTTCTTCCTGCCCCTGCTGATCGACTCCGGCGGCAATGCTGGTGCCCAGGCATCGACGCTCATGGTCCGGTCGCTGGCGACCGGCGACGTGCGCATGCGGGACTGGGGCGGGATGCTTGGCCGGGAGTTTTTCGTCGCCGGTCTGCTCGGGCTAACGATGGCCATGGCCGTATCGACGATCGGGCTGTTCCGCGGCGGGCCTGAGATCGCGATGGTGGTGTCGCTGTCGATGGTGGTGATCGTCATCGTCGGCAGCGTGATCGGCATGTCGCTGCCGTTCCTGCTTTCCCGCCTCCGCCTCGATCCGGCTACCGCGAGCGCGCCGCTGATCACGTCGATCGCCGACGCCACGGGGGTCATCATCTACCTGTCGATCGCGGTCGCCATCCTCGGGGCACCCGCACTCTGAGATAGCTCGGCCAACTGGGCGGCGCGTCATGGACCCGGACTGGTTCAGGGTGCAGTATTGGCCGCTGGACAAGCTTGCCGGGCGCACTTAATGCACCGCAACACAATCTTGGTCCAGCTGAGCCGGGTACCTCTGCTGTGCAGCTGATCGCCGGCGCCAGTTTCGGACTTGCGGCTGCTGCCTTCCTCGCGCTGAGCCTGCTGCTCGCGATCAGCTACCGAGGCAAGCGCGGGCTGCGCTGGCTGCTGCTGGCAGCCGTCGGCACGGCCGTCTGGTCAGGGTTGACCTTGCTCGTCGTGCTGGGACCACCTGAGGCCCTGAGGTGGATCTGGGTACTGGATGCGTTCCATGCCGGGTTGTGGCTCGTTTTCCTGGCCACGCTGCTTCCGGCCGCAAGCGGTCTCCTTTCACTGCGCAACCTGCTGCTGCTTGCGGCGGCCTCCGGCCTTGGCCTGATGCTGGCCGAGGCGGTGTGGGACACAGGGCTGACCCTGGGGCCGACACTGCCCCTGGTGCTGATGCTGGCTCTGTCACTCCTTGGCCTGATCGCGATCGAGCAGGTCTATCGGAACGCAGACCTTGTGGAGCGGCGCATCCTTCAGTTGATCTGCCTCGCGGTCGGTGGCATTTTCATCTTCAACCTGTTCGTGTACTCGCACGGCGTACTGCTTGCCCAGCTTGACCGCGACCTCTGGGTGGCGCGTGGTTTTGTCAATGCCGCGGTTGTTCCGCTGATACTGATCGGCACCAAGCGTCACCCTGACTGGGCTGAGGAACTGTTCGTCTCGCGCCAGATGGTGTTCTATTCCGCCACGATGCTTGGTGTCGGCCTTTACCTGATCGCCATGGCGGCAGGTGGCTACGTTATCAGGGTCCAGGGCGGCCAGTGGGGGGTGACGCTGCAGGCGGTCTTTTTTGCCGCCTCCCTGCTGCTGCTTGCGTTCATTCTTTTCTCGGCCCAGCTGCGCGCGCGGCTCAAGGTCTTCCTGGCCAAGCACTTCTTCCGCAACCGGTATGACTACCGCGAGGAGTGGCTGCGGCTGATCCGGACGCTCTCCAGCGAGGATGCCAGTAGCGCGGCGCAGCGGACGCTGCTGGTACTGGCCGACATTCTTGCCAGCCCGTCCGGCCAGCTCTGGGTCAGCACCGAGGCTGATGGCGAGTTCAAGTCACTGGCCGTCCTCGGGGGTTCCGCGGGACCCGATATTCCGGCCGGCCATCCCCTGGTGCAGTTCATGGCCGAGACCAACTGGATCGTCGACACCGACGAGTATCGCCGTGACCCGGAGCGTTACTCGCATGCCTTCCACAGCCTGGGACACGGCGGGCTGCCCGCTGCTTCAGTGCTGGTCCCGCTGCGTCATGAGCAGCGCCTGCTTGGCATCGCGCGCCTGGACAAGCCAGCGGAACTCGGCCAGCTGAACTATGAGGACCATGACCTGCTGAAGACCGTTGGCCGACAGGTGGCCGTGTTCCTGCTGCAGGAGCTGACGCGGGAACAGCTGGCCGAGACGCGCCAGTTCGAGGCCTTCAACCGCCTTACGGCCTTCCTGATGCATGACCTGAAGAACCTGATCGCCCAGCAGGCGCTTGTGGTTCAGAATGCCGCCCGCTTCAAGCACAACCCCGAGTTCGTCGATGACGCGATGCTGACGATCGAGCGCAGCGTTGCCCGGATGCGTCGCCTGCTCGAGCAGCTCCAGAGAGGCGTGGCCGAACCCTCGCCCTCCCGTGTCGCCCTGTTGCCGCTGCTGCAGGAAGTGATCGCCGAGGCGGGTGGGCGCCGGCCGGTCCCGGTGCTCGAGGCTGCAGAGGACTGGATGGTGCGCGCCGACCGCGACAAGCTCGCCATGGTCGTCGCGCACGCCGTGCGCAACGCCCAGGATGCGACGCCTGCCGAGGGCGAAGTCAGGGTATGCCTGGACGGCGATGGTGGTGAGGTCCGCATCCGTATCGTCGACACGGGTTCCGGCATGGACCCGGAGTTCATCCAGTCGCGCCTCTTCAGGCCCTTCGACACAACGAAGGGTGCGTCCGGCATGGGCATCGGTGCCTACCAGATACGGGAATACATACAGAGTCTGGGCGGCAACGTTGCAGTGGAGAGCGCTCCGGGCGTCGGTACCGAGATGGTGCTGAGCATCCCTGAGGCCGTGCCGGGACAGACAGGACAGTTCAGCCTGGCCGATGTGGCACCAGGGGTTGGGGCGAGCGGCCCTGCGCGCTGAGTGAACGCATGCGCCTGTCGAGAGGATTGCGCACGCCCTTCGGCCGGCGGCATGTACGCTGCTGCTGTCCATGGCACACTGCACGAGGCCCCAAACAACGCTTCAGGCAGCCGCAGCCCCTTGTTTGTAGTTGATCCAGAGGATTTCGAGGATGAATATCCGCGCAACGCTCCTGCTTGCCATCGCCATCATGGTCATCCCGCCGATCAGCGGCTGCGCTCGCGATGAACCCGGTGCGTTGATCGCTCGCGCTGACCAGCAGATTGCGGAGGGCGACTACCGCACGGCCTCCATCGGCCTGCGAAATGCCATCCAGCAGTCAGCGGAAGACAGCCCCGAGCACCGTGAGGCACGTGCGCTGCTCGGCAGGGCGTCACTGGCCCTGGGTGATCCCGTCGGTGCCGAGCAGCAGCTCAACCGCGCCCGTGAACTCGGTGCCTCGCCGGATCAGTACGCACTGCCGCTGGCGCAGGCGCTGCTGGCGCTGGGGCGGGCTGCCGATGCCTACGCGACGCTGGAGCAGCTACCGGAGGCGGCACGTGGCACCGACTGGGCCGTGACCCGGGCCGAGGTCGTGGCAGCCCAGGGCCGGCTTGCCGAAGCCCGGGGCCTGCTGGACGAGGTGCTGCGCGACTCACCCGTGCACTATCGCGCGCTTACGCTGCTGGCCCGCATCCAGGCCGCGACGGACGAGCTGCCCGAGGCGCGTGAGCTGATCGACCGCGCGATCGCAGCCGATGAACAGCCATCCGAGGCGCTGGTCTTCCGGGCCCGGCTGCACTTGCAGGCCGGCCGGGTCACTGACGCCCTGGCCGATCTCGAGCGCGCCGTCGAGATCGAATCCCGCCGGCAGGTCACGCCGCGCACAGTGGAGGCCTACCAGCTGCTGGTGCAGGTGCAGCTCAGCCTCAACCGTACCGAGGATCTCGCGCGCACGCGCGACCAGCTGCGCAGGCGGGTGCCCGACCTGCCGCTGACCAGCTTCGTGGAGGGCGCGGTGCACTACCTTGACCAGGAGTACCGCGAGGCCATCCTCAAGCTGCAGGAGTCCCTGACGGGTGCCCCGGACAACGAGCAGGCGCTGCTTCTGCTCGGGGCGAGCTACCTCGCGACCGATAACCTCGGCCAGGCCGAGCAGGCGCTGCGCCGGGTCGTCGTGGGCCTGCAGTCACGCAACCCGGTGGCGGCCCGCCTGCTGGCCGAGACCCGCAGGCGCCAGGGCCGGCCCGATCTGGCCCTGTCGTTGCTTCGCGATATTCCGGGCGGTGACCAGGACCCGCAGATTCTCGCGCTCAAAGGCGTCATCAGCATCGAGGCAGGCCTGCCTGGCGAGGCCGTGGCCTTCCTGGAACAGGCGGCTGCGGCGGCGCCGGGGCAGCCCGCGATCCAGCTCCAGCTGGCCCGCGCCTACCTTGCCGCGGACCGGCGCAGCGATGCGCTGGCGATGCTGGACGGACCGTTTGGTGCGGATGCAGAGTCCGCGGTTCTGCAGGCGATCGACCTGCTGGGTGCCCAGGGCATCGATGGTGATCCGGCGGCTGCCCGGGCACGTGCCGAGCAGCTGGCTGCAGAGGACGGCCAGGGCGCCATGGCTGCGGCGCTGTTCCACCAGGCCACCGGTGACGTGGAGGCTGCGAGGGCCGCTATCCAGCGCGCCGTGGAGATCGAACCTCGTTTCGTCTCCGGCTGGCTCACGCGCGGCGCGATCGAGCTGGGTGCCGGGGATCGCGAGGCCGCCCTGACCAGCTTCCGAGAGGCTACCGAACTCGACCCGGGCGCATTTCGCGGCTGGCTGGGCCTGGCCCAGCTGGCCGCCCTGGACGGTGTGGATGACGAGGCGCTCCGCTTCACCCGGCGCGCGGTCGACGCTGCGCCGGAGCAGGTGCAGCCGCTGCTCTCGCTCGCGCAGCTGGAGCTGCGCGCGGGCAATATGGCCGAGGTCGGCAGCATCGCGAGCCGCGCGCGCGGGCTCGCTCCGGAAAACCCGGACGTCATCACGTTGCTGGGCCTCGTGGCTGTCCAGGAGCAGCGCTTTGACGAGGCGATCAGTCAGTTCCAGCGTGCCGCCCAGGCCCAGCCCCAGCGGGCCGACCGCTGGCAGAACCTGGCCCAGGCGCAGCTGGCATCGGGCCAGCTCGAGGCCGCGCGCGATGCTTTGCAGCGTGCCGTGCAGGCGGGTCCCCAGGTGCTCGGCACGCGCTTCTCGCTGGCCCAGGTCCAGGCCCAGCTCGGTGACCTCCGGGCCGCCCTCGACACCGGACGGCAGATGCAGCGGGATTTTCCGGCCCAGGCACAAGGCTACCTGGTCGAGGCGAACATCCTGGCGGCGCAGGAGGACTTTGCCGGAGCTGCACTGAAGTTCGAGCAGGCCTACGAGCGCAATGCGAACTTCGAGACGGCAGCCGCCATTCACCAGGCGCGGCGCCGGGGCGAAATGCCGGGCGCAGATGGCCCGCTGCGCCGCTGGCTCGCGGCCAACCCGGATGACCTCCGGGGCCTGATCCTGCTGGGCGAGTACCTGTCGACGAGCGACGAGGCTGCCGCTGCCGCACAGTTCGAACGGGTGGTGCAGATCGACCCGGGCAATATCATCGGCCTCAACAACGCCGCCTGGCTGCTGCGCGAGAGCGATCGCACACGTGCTGAACAGTACGCGCGTCGCGCGCTGGAGCTGGCCCCGGACGAGGCTCCGATCCTCGACACGCTGGGCTGGATACTGGTGCTCGACGGCCGGGCCGAGGAGGGTCTTCCGCATCTTCGCCGTGCGTCCAGCCGTGCACCACAGGCGGGGGATATCCGCTATCACTTGGCCGTTGCGCTGGCGGAGACCGGTGCCCGCGCCGAGGCGCGCGACCTGCTGCAGGGGCTGCTTTCAGGCGATGCGCCCTTCAGTTACCGTGACGAGGCCGAGGCCCTGCTGGCGGGGCTTTGACGGTCCGTGGCGGCCGACATCCGCCATTGACAGCATGAGGGAGAACGCATGAGAACGTTGTGGATGGCCCTGATAGCCGGCATGCTGATCGCCGTTCCGCGTTCCGGCCTGGTTGAACCCGTGGTCGAGTTCCACCGCTCCCCGGGGATGGCTGCTGCCGGCTTTCCGCTCTCCGAGGCGGTCCGTGTGGGTGACACCCTCTATCTTTCCGGACAGCTGGGCACCACGGGCCGCGAACTCGCCCCCGGGGGGATCGGCCCCGAGACGCGACAGACCATGCTCAACATAGGCCGGATACTCGAGCAGCACGGGCTCGGTTTCTCGGACCTCGTACGCTGCATCATTTTCCTGGCCGACATTGACGAGTGGCCGGCGTTCAACGAGGTCTACCGGGAGTTCTTCGACGAAAGCTTCCCGGCGCGCAGCGCAGTTGGCGGCGTCGAGCTGGTCCGCGGTGCGCGGGTCGAGGTGGATTGCATCGCCGCCTGGCGGCCCCGGCACTGATCAGCCCCGCAGCCTGTCCGGGCTGCGCAGGGAAGCCACCTCGCGGCGCAATGCGCGCAGCTCCTCGAGGATCAGCGTCCGCTCGTCGTGAGCGGCCTGGTTTTCCCGCGCCAGTTCGGCCTCGTGCTGGGACTGCATCGCGCTGACCACGACTGCGATGAACAGGTTGAGCACGGTGAAGGTCACCACCAGGATGAACGGAACGAAGAACAGCCACGCAAGTGGGTAGGCGTCCATCACGGGGCGGACGATGCCCATGGACCAGCTCTCCAGCGTCATCACCTGGAACAGGCTGAACAGGCTGCGGGGAATCGAGCCGAACCATTCGGGGAAGGTGGCGCCGAACAGCTTGGTGGTCATCACAGCTGCCACATAAAAGATCAGCAGCAACAGTGCGACTATGGCACCGATGCCCGGTATCGCCGTCAGCAGCGCCTGGACCACCGAGCGCATGCGCGGTACGGCCGAAATGATGCGCAGCGCACGCAGGATGCGAAGGGCACGCAGCACGGCGAAGCCCTCCCCGGTCGGCGCCAGCGCGACGCTGACGATGACGAAGTCGAACAGGCTCCACGGATCGCGGAAGAACCGGGTCCGGTGGGCGTAGATCCGCAGCGCGATCTCGACCACGAAGATGCCCAGCGCTATCCGGTCCAGCCCGATGATCAGCGGGCCGGACATCTCCATGGCGGCTGGCCACGTCTCAAGCCCGAGCAGGCCGGCATTGATCACGATCACCGCCATGATGAAGCGCTGGAACCCCTGGTTCTCGACCAGTTCCAGCACGCGGCCGCGCAGGCCGCCGGGCCTTCCTGGCTCACAGTCTGCTGTCATTTTCATCACAAGCGGGCATCCTGCAGAGCCGGCGGAGGGCTCTGCGCGCGCATTCTAGCAGCCTGCCGGGGGCTGCTGCGGGCTGGTAGAATGCGCCCCGGCCGACCACCCGGACATCGCCGATGAGCGTCCCAGCTGACCGTTTCTTTCACGTCATCGATCCGCGCACGTTCGACCGGCAGCTGCTCGACGAGTTGTGCGAGATCACCAGCCGCGTGCGCACGCTGGCCAAGTCACCCGAGGGCGCCCGGCTGCTGCAGATGCTGCTCCCGGACCGCCGCGCAATGCTGTACTTCACGCAGCCCTCGACCCGTACTTTCCTCAGCTTCAACAATGCCTGCCACGTCCTGGGCATCCGCACCAGCGAGATACGGGACCCGGCCATCTCCTCCGAGGTGAAAGGCGAAAGCTTCGCCGACAGCATCCGGACCTTCAGTTCCTATGTCGACGTCATCGTGATGCGCACGCCCGAGCCTGGCCGCGCCGCCGAGGCTGCCCGCTTGATGGATATGATCCCGAGGCCGGTGCCGATCATCAACGCCGGCAGTGGACAGGACCAGCATCCGACCCAGGCCCTGCTCGATATCTACACGCTGGAGCGCAGCCTCGAGGGCAGGGGTGGCATAGACGGCAAGGTGATCGGCCTGATGGGCGACCTCAGGCGCGGGCGTACGGTGCGCTCACTCTGCCACCTGATGCGCAACTATGCCGACGTGCGCCTGGTGTTCATCGCGCCGGAAAGCTTCGCGATGGAAGACGACATCAAGGAGTACCTGTGGGTTCATGGTATCCCGTTCACGGAGACGATCGACCTGGCCAGCACCCTGCCGGAACTCGACGCGATCTATGTGACGCGCATGCAGAGTGAGTGGGATACCGAGGGCGAGTCGGCGCGTGTCGACCTTGGTCGCTTCAGCATCGGGCCAGCCCAGTTGTCGCTGATGAAGCCTGATGCCATCATCATGCACCCGCTGCCGCGCGGTGGGGAGATCGATCCTGCGGTAGACCATGACCCACGGGCCGTGTACTGGCGGCAGGAGCGCAACGGCATGTGGATGCGCGTGGCCATCCTTCTGAAGATATTTCGTCGCGATGACCAGTTGCTTTCCCTCGATCTTGGGGATTTCACGGCGCCCGGCGAAACCGTGGCCTGAACAAGGAGAACAGCATGAAGCTTTACGGGAACCTTGCCTCGCCCTATGTGGCGCGTGTCGTCATGTTTGCCAGGATCAAGGGCCTCGACCTGCCGCTGACCGAACCCCCGGGCGGTGGCATCAAGTCGGCCGAATACCTGGCCCTGAACCCGATCGGCAAGATGCCGGGCCTGGAAGTCGATGGCCGCGGCCTCGCCGAGTCATCGGTCATCTGCGACTACCTGGAAGACGCGTTCCCGGGCCAGCCGGGGCTGCCGGCCGATCCCTTCGATCGTGCGCGCTCACGTCTGCTGGGCCGCATAGTCGACCTGTACCTGGCCCCGCAGTCGGGCCCGCTGTTCCGCCAGATGAACCCGGCTGCCCGCGACCAGGCCGCCGTCGATGCCGCGGGTGCGGAACTCGCGAAGGCATTCGGCTACGTCGAGCATTTCATGGGCGAGGGCCCGTTCTGTATTGGCGGGGCCCCGACGCTGGGCGACTGCGCGCTGGCCGCCCACATGGTGTTCCTCGAGAAGACCGTCTTCGAGGTGTTCGAGTCCATTCCCGACCCGCGCAGTGGCGGGCGACTCAGGACCTGGTGGCAGGCGGTCCAGGCTCACGCCGCCTGCAAGCCTGTCGTCGATGATTATGCGGCCGCCGTCGCTGGCTTCATGAAGATGATGGCTTCTCGGCAGCGCTGAGCGCCTGGGGCCTCAATCGCCGCAGGACAGGCCGGTGTCCGGGGGGCAGCTGATCCGCGGATACCCGGCCAGCGGGCGGAAGCTGAATACGTGGACCTCGCCGGCCTCGAAGACCGGCGCCCATATTTCCGCGAAACCCAGCGCGCCCGGCCGATCGTAGCGCCAGTCCAGGCCGCCGATGGTCGAGAGGGTCACGGAGCGCCCGTCATCCGTCAGCCTCTGCGTGGTGCCCTGGCCATAGTGGTCGTTGATGTCGAAGATCGCGACCGAGCTGTAGTCCCAGTCGTTCGAGCCGCGCCAGGTGGGCGGTCTCAGTACCCAGACCTTGGGCGCCTCGTCACCACCGACAACCACCCAGGGGCGCACCCGGCCCTCCAGGGCGCGCACGGGCCAGAAGGCGACCGCTCGATTTGGTGCCAGCCTTCCCGGGCCGCGCGCAGGAGGCGGGTACGTGGGATTGGGCCGGATGTCGTCCTTCAGTATACGGACAGTCCACGGGTCCTCGAAAAGCCGGCCACTCACTGGCTGCTGCAGCGCGATGACCCGTCCCGGTATCTCGTCATCGGTGACCTCGAAGCAGCCGTCGCCCTGGTGGTTGGTGGCCAGTACCTCCAGTCGGCCATCCAGGTTCAGGTCCACGGCCTGTACACCGAACGGGCGGCCCTGTCCGGTCATGATCACGTGGCTGCGCGCCGGCCGGCCTGCGGCGGGATCGACGTCTGCCCAGTTTCCCCCCGCGGGCGGGCCAAAAATGCTGATCGCGTCGCTGGTCAGGAAATGCGTCGCGATGATCTCCAGGCTGCCATCGCCGTTCAGGTCGGCCAGGTCGAGGTTGATTTCAGGTCCGCCCGGCTCCAGCGGCAGGCCTACCAGCACGCGTTCTTCCCAGGGGACTTCCGGGGCCAGCGTCTCGCCGGGGTTGCGGAACCAGACCAGTTCCCCGACGGGCGGGCAGCCAAACATGAAAGGCTGGAACGCGGCGCGTACCGTCACGATATCCGGAAGCCCGTCCCCGTCGACGTCGAGGAAGACCACCTTGTGGTAGTCCCAGCGCTCGTTGCTGAATTCACCGCCCCGACAGACCGGGGGCGCGGTCCCCGCCTCGACGACGACATACTCGCCACGCTCAGGGTCGTCCAGGTTGATGATCGCGATACGGCCCGGTGCGCTGGCGGCCAGGAATCCACCCGGAACGACGATGCCTTCGAAGGGCAGTACCCCGTCCGGTACGCGATCGGTCTTGTTGGGCCAGACCGTGAGGGGCTGCTCGCGGCCCCGGTCCGTGAGCACCTCCATGTCCCGCTCCGGGTCAAAGGCCTGCAAGTCGAGGCCGTCGATCCCGCGCACGAGGCCGGCAAAGTCAGGCACGATGAATCTATCGACTTCATCCGTGGCCTCATCCTTGACCACGTTGAAGAAGCTGGAGAAGAGCAGGGCGTCACTGCGCGAGCCGTCGGGATTGTCCAGTGTGGCGATACCCAGGAAGGCGGCGTTGTAGGGCAGCGCCAGCACGCCGCGCTTGAACACCCGCACGCAGGCCTCGCCCGCAGCCAGCACGGTCCCGGTGGCCACAACCACCACCAGCATGGCGGCCAGCGGAGTCAGGTAGCTGCGGTTTCCCCTCATGGCACGAAATCTATCACCCACTGCACTGCCGGCAACAGCGCCAGCAGGGCCTGTCGTGGCGCTGCCCGCACTGCGAGCAACGCGGCTTGCCAGGGGTTGCCTGGTTTGCGCAAACTCATGCCTTGTCAGGAGTCTGGTCAATGTCTGCAGTCGCCCGCGCCCCCGCCCGCACCCGCGCCCCCGCCCGCACCCGCACCCCCGCCCGCACCCTCGCTGCCGCGCTTGCCGCACTCGCGCTGGCGCCTTGTGCGGCCCATGACTTCTGGATAGAGCCCGACCCGTTCCTGACCGGGGCAGGCTCGCCTGTTGCGCTTACGCTGCGTCTGGGGGAGGAGTTCATCGGCGAGTCGCAGGTCTGCGATCCGGCTGTGATCGTGGATTTCGCCGTATTCGGGCCCGATGGAAGGGTACCGGTCAACTGCGTGCCAGGTGCGGACCCCGCCGGGCTGTTTACGCCATCCGTGCCCGGCATCCACGTGGTCGGTTACCGGAGCACCCGGTCCTTCGTCGACCTCGATCCTGCCGCGTTCCTTGCCTACCTCGAGGAAGAGGGGCTGGAGCACATCGCGCATCTGCGCCAGCAGCGCGGTGAGTCCGGTCGGAACGGGCGCGAGTTCTATTCGCGCTCGGCCAAGTCACTGGTCAGTGCCGGTCCCGGCAGCGCGTCGGAAGAATGGCGGCAGCCGCTGGGTTACACCGTGGAGCTCGTCCCGCTGGCGGATCCTTTCGCACTGCCTGTCGGCGCGCTGATGCCCGTGCGCTTCCTGTACCTTGGCAACCCGCAGCCCGATGTGCTGGTGGTCGCGTACGCGGGCCAGGAACCCGGTCAGCCCCAGCGCCTGAGAACAGACGCCGCAGGCGAGGTGCAGCTGCGGATAGACCAGTCCGGTCCCTGGATGATCAAGGCCGTGCATGCGGTGCCCCTGCCGCCGGAGGAGACCGGCGCAGAGTGGGAGAGTTTCTGGGCGACCCTGACCTTCGCGCGCTGAGCTGTCGCCCTAGGGAACGGCCTGGTCCCCGGCCTTGCGGCCAACCAGACACATCATGGCCCAGAACCAGGTGGCATTGAATTTCTCGCTGCTCTCGACCTTGAGCCCGGCGGCCTGCATCAGGGAGGTGAGTTCGGACTGGGTCAGGATATTGCGGTACTGGCGCCCGGCCAGCCGCGCCAGCCATTGCATGAACTGGATCTGGGGATACTGGCGGCACCAGTCGACGATGCAGATCGTGCCGCCGGGGCGCACGACACGCACCATTTCAGCCAGCGCCCGCCGCTGGTCCGTGACGAGGTGAAACGCGCTTGCGCAGGTGACGACATCGAAGCTGGCGTCCTCATAGGGCAGCTCCTCCATCCGGCCCTGTTCCCACTGGGTAATGTGGTCGGCCGGCAGGCGGGAGCGTGCGACGCGCAGCATGTCGGGCGAGAGATCACGCCCCGTGATGCGCACGCCCGGATGGCGCTGGCGGATGATCATCGCCAGCCGCCCCGTACCGCAGGCCACATCAAGCAGTGACTCCTCCCCGCTGCTGACCGCCCGCGTGGCGAGCAGCTCCAGCGACACGCGCGTATAGTTGCTCCAGCGCTTCTCGTATTTGTCCGCCAGGCGCGCGTAATGAGCGACTACTGTCTCGGTCTGCTTCTCGGTGAGTGCCGCGAGGTCCTTCATAAGTCCTTCCCGCCTTGATGACTTCGAGTGACAGGACGCGCCAGGCAGTCCCGTGGCTGGCGCGCAAACAGCGGCATGATACCGCCTGCGGACTGGATTTTGGCAAGCTGGGCATCCTATGCCGCCTGTGGCTGGCGGTGCCGCCGCCCTTGGATTAAGGTTCCCTGCAGGTTTCCACTGCCATGCCGGCGCGGGGATTGCATGTCATCCAGGCCTTCCTGTTTCCTGCTGCTCCTGAGCTGCCTTGCCGTGCTGTCCGGCTGTGCGGGCGGGGAGCACGGGCCCGAAGACTATGCCGCAGTCGAGGCGGCGCGTGGTGCCGGCGACTATGCGCTCGCACTGCGCCTGGTCCGGACTCTTGCCGAGGCAGGCAACGCGACCGCGCAGGCCAGCCTTGCCCGGCGTTACCGGGAAGGTGAGGGCGTGCCGCAGGATTACGGCCTTGCGCTGCGCTGGTACCGCCTGGCAGCCGAGCAGGGACTGGCACTGGCCCAGGTCAACCTCGGGGTGATGTATGCCGCGGGCGAGGGCGTCCCATCCGACTACGCCGAGGCGAGACGCTGGTACCTGCTTGCTGCGGAGCAAGGCAACTCCAAGGCCCAGAACAACCTGGGGATCATGTACCAGCAGGGCCTCGGGCTGTTGCCCGAGCCTGCCGAAGCCGTGGCCTGGTACCGGCGCGCAGCGCGCCAGGGTCACCCGGCCGGGCAGACCAACCTGGGTTTCATGTACCAGTCGGGGCTCGGCGTCCAGCGCGATGCCACGGAGGCCGTGCGCTGGTACCGGCGCGCCGCCGAGCAGGGCTATACCCTGGGCCAGTTCAACCTGGCGGTGAGCTACCGTGACGGCAACGGGGTTCCGCAGGATTTCGTTGCGGCCCACAAGTGGTTCAACCTGGCCGGCGTGGCGGGGTCTTCCACTGCGCGTAACGAGCGGGACAGGCTGGCTGTGGCGATGACCACCGCGCAGGTCGCCGAGGCCCAGCGCCGTGCCCGGGAGTTTGCCGCTGCCATGCAGGCTCCCGGGGACGAGCCTGACGATTCGCTGGCCGCGGGCGCCGGGCAGGACCTCGTCGTGGATACGGGGGCATGAAGCGGCGTGCCTTGCCCGTCGTCCTGCTGGCGCTCTTAGTCGCGGGCAGCACGCTGTACTGGCAGGATCCATGGTTCTGGCGCAACTATGCCCGCTTCCTGACCAGCGGCGACCCGACGGCGGAGGAGTTGCTTCCCCCGGAAGAGGAAATCCGCGGTGACCGCAGCTGGCAGCTTCCCGTGGCCTTGCCGGCGGAGCGGGTGATTGCAGAGGAGACCCTGGTCGCCATGCGCGAGTATGCGGCCGACTTCGGATCTCATGCGCTTATCGTCATACATGATGGCGTGATCCAGGACGAGTGGTATGCCGGGCATTGGTCCCGTGACGGACTCACCCAGTCACAGTCGATGCACAAGTCGCTGCTGGGGGTGCTCATCGGCATCGCGATCACGGATGGGCGCATCGAGTCCGTCGACGATCCGCTGGGTCGCTACCTGCCAGACTGGCGTGACGACCCGCGCGGTAAAATCACCCTGCGCCAGCTGCTTCAGATGAGCTCCGGGCTCGTGCAGTACCGATTCACGCTGAATCCTTTCAGTGACGACAATCGCTGGCTCAACTCCGGCCGTTCAGGCGAGGTGATCCTGCGGACGCCATTGGCGGACTGGGCGCCCGGCAGCCGCTACGACTACAACAACATCAACTCCGAACTGCTGGGTATGGTGCTCGAGCATGTCTACGGGATGCGTTACTCGCAGCTGCTGGAATCGCTGCTCTGGATGCCCATGGGTGGGGAGCGCGCCCGCATTCACACGGACCGGCCCGGTGGACGTGCATTCACTTCCTGCTGCCTGGCTGCGCCGGCCATGGACTGGGCGCGCATAGGCATGCTGCTCCTCGACGAGGGGATTGCAAACGGCCGAAGGCTCGTGGCGGCCGACTGGGTGCGAAAGATGATCGAGCCCGCGGACTTTGCTGGCTTTTACGGCCTTCATGTGTGGCTGGGCTACATGGACCCGCCGCTGCCGCCGGAAGGTGCCGGATCCAGTGGCGCGATTGCCAGCGAGGCCTTTGCCGCGCGTGATACCTGGATGACATGGGGCCGCGGGCAGCAGCATGTTTTCGTCGTTCCGTCGCAACGACTGGTGATCGTGCGGCTGGGCCCGGCCCTCGGTCCTCGCCCAATACGCCCGGGCTTCGACATCACGCGACTGGTCAATCTCGCGATCGCGGGCTTGACCCCGGCTGACTCCGCCGCTAATGTGCGCCCCGTTCCTGCTGGTGCTGCCGGGCAGTCCCTGTCCGGCAGTTAAACGGGAAGTACGGTAAGCCGCAGCCTGTTACAGGTATCCCGGCAAGTCCGTCGCTGCCCCCGCAACGGTAGGTGCGTCAAGGACGATCACTGCGCCACTGTGCACTCGTGCATGGGAAGGCGGTCGCCCCGGAGCCCCAGGTTCCACGCACGAGCCCGTATACCGGCCCGCAGGTGTTCATGGCAACGCCAGGCCTCGGCGGGAGGCTGCGTGAAATCTGCCGGCTGGCACCCGTAATGCCCGCGCGCGCTGGTTCTGCGACAGGTCCCGCTTGGTCTGCTCATTGTCCGCACCCGGGTGTGGGTGCGGTGGGGGTACCCGATGGATCTTCGCCTTCTCGCCGCAGGCCTCGTCCTGCCGCTCAGCCTTTCCGCCCAGCAGCCGCAGAGCCTGCTGCCACCGATGGACGACATGCTGATCATCGCAGGGCGAACGCCCCTGGCGACGCAGGAGGTCGGCAGTGTCTTCAGCCTGATCGACCGTGCGGAGATCGAGCGCCGGCAGGCCGTGTTCGCACTCGACCTGCTGCGTGACCTGCCGGGAATCTCGGTCTCGCGCAGCGGTGGTTTTGGTTCACAGACCCAGCTCAGGATCCGTGGTGCCGAGGCCAACCATGTACTGGTGCTCATCGACGGGGTAAAGGCCAACGACCCGGCCGGCAACGACGAGTTTGCACTGGAGCACCTCACGACCTTCGACATCGAGCGTATCGAGGTGATCAGGGGGCCGCAGAGCGCGCTCTGGGGCAGCGACGCGCTGGCCGGCGTGGTGAACATCGTCACCCGCCGCGCTTCGCGTCCGCTGAGTGAGGAAGCCTGGGCGGAGGGCGGTTCGTTCTCCACCTGGAGTGGCGGTGTCCGGCTGGGCGTCATGGGAGAGCGTACACGGCTCTCGGTCAGCGGGTCGCTGCTCGGCTCGGACGGCATCAACATCGCGCGCGAGGGCGACGAAAGGGATGGCTATCGCAACCGTACCGGAACTGTCCACGGAGGCTGGCAGCCGGTCGACTCGCTGGAGCTGAGCCTGTTCGCGCGTCACAGTGACAACAACCGCGAGTTCGATGGCATCGACTTCGGCACTGGTCTGCCTGTAGATGCGGACCGCCGGACCCGGTCATCCCAGACCTACCTGCGCGCCGGGGCAAGACTCTACAGTCCCGGTTACCGCGAGCAGCAGCTGCGAGTGACATGGCTCGACACGGATATCGACAGTTTTGCCGATGGCCAGCCCGACGGGCGCCAGGCCGGCGACAAGCTGGGCGCCTACTGGCAGGGGGGGCTGCCGCTGTTCGCAGGCGACTCCGGACCAGTCAGCGACCGTTTGACCGCTGCGCTGGAGTATGAGCGCGAGACTTTCCGGCAGTCGGGCATCGCCACAGAGTTTGGCGACCCCAACCAGCGCCAGCGCATGAGCAACCGTGCGGCTGCGCTCGAGTACCTGATTCAACCGGTGGTTGCGCTGACGCTTTCTGCCAGCCTGCGCCATGACCAGAACAGTGACTTTCGCAGCGTCACTACCTGGCGGGGAACCGGGACCTGGACGCTGCCGGCCTGGCCTGGCCGGGTTCATGCGAGTTTCGGTACGGGTCAGAAATCGCCGACATTCGTCGAGCGCTTCGGCTTCTTCCCGGACCAGTTCGCCGGCAATCCCCAACTCCGCCCGGAACGTTCGCGTGGATGGGACGCCGGTATCGAGCACCTGCTGTGGGATGGACGCCTGCGGATCGACACAAGTTACTTCCGCGCCGACCTCCGCGACGAGATCGATGGGTTCGTCTTCGAGCCCGACCTCGGGCTTTTCACCGCGCGCAACGCTCCGGGGCGCAGCCGCCGGCAAGGCGTCGAGATCACCGTCGATGCCGAGTTGGCAGCCAGCCTCCAGTTTTCCGGAAGCTGGACCTGGGTGGACGCCACGGAGCCAGGGGCTTCGGGAGCCTCCGTCCGCGAGATCCGCCGGCCACGCCACAGCGCCGCCGGCAACCTGAACTGGCGCTGGGCCGACGGTCGAGGCAACGTCAACATGAATGCCTCCTGGGTTGGCTCGCGCGATGACCTGCTCTTTGCCGGATTTCCGGCAGAGCGCGTGCGGCTTGGCAGCTACACGCTGCTGAACCTGGCTGCCAGCTGGCAGGCGCGCGAGTGGCTCGTCCTCCATGGACGCATCGAGAATCTGCTCGATGCAGAGTATGAGGACGTGATCGGTTTCAGCACGCCGGGAATCGGCGTGTTCGCGGGCTTCCGGATCATGCGGTAGCGCAGCATGGCAGAGAAAAAAAGAACCCCGCAGTGCGGGGTTCAAATTTACTGACCTGCTTGGGGGGATCGAGGCCAGTCTTGGGGGTCTGGTCAGGGATCCTGGGGGTAGAGACCGCCTGACCGTTCGCAAGTTCCGTAATTGGAGAAATGAGCTTGCGGTATGGTTTTCGCGTCCCCCGCCCGGTTGGATTCAGCTCCCCTATAATCGAACGCATGCTGCCGTATTCCGAGGCCTGCGAACGCAACAAGGGTCCGATCCTGACCGCCCTCGGGCCCCTGCTCGGGGATGCCCGCAAGGTGCTGGAGATCGGCAGCGGAACCGGCCAGCATGCGGTCTGGTTCGCCGGGAACATGGATTGGCTGACCTGGCAGCCGAGCGAGCTCCCGGAGTGGTTGCCCCGCCTCGCCGCGAGGCTGGAGGCCGAGGCTCCGGTCAACCTGGCTCCGCCGCTCTGCCTGGACGTCCGCGAGCATGACTGGAGTCCTGCAGGATATGACGCCGTATTCACGGCAAACACGCTGCACATCATGCACTGGCCCGCGGTCCAGGCGCTTTTCGCGCGAATGTCGGAGCTTTCCCCCGGCGCGTGGCTCTGCGTCTACGGTCCCTTCGCGTTCCACGGCCGCCACACGAGTGCGAGCAACATTGCGTTTGACCGGAGTCTGCGCGCCAGAGACCCGGGAAGCGGCGTTCGTGATGTTGCCGACCTCGACCGGCTTGCCAGCGCGGCGGGGCTCAGGCGCGAGCACGATATCCCGTTGCCGGCGAACAACCGGCTGCTGGCCTGGCGCCGGGCTGCGGAAGAACCGCAAGACTGACCGCAGCCGGCCGCCGCCCGGCTGCGGTTACAGGTAGTAGATCAGCAGGGATGCAGCCAGCAGGATCGCGACCCACAGCACCATGCTGCCGGTGGGCGAGGTCCGGGCCAGTATGCCCCGGGGTCCATGGTGTGCGGAGACCGTGGAGACCACCGCTGCCAGCTTGCGGTTGACTGCGGCAAGCGCGGCTTGCCAGGCGCCTCCGCCCACGCGGTGGATGCTGCCTGCCATGGCTGGCATCGCCTTGCGGTAGATCCAGTCGGTGTCGATACTGATCCTGGGTTCCGCGCCCACGTACTTCAGCAGCACGAAGAAGCCCACTCCGGTGAAGAGCAGCAGCTGCAGCTCCCAGAGTATGTGGCCTGACGTATAGGCCTGGTAGTCCACGGTCGCCGGCATCATCGCGTACAGCCACTGCGGGTAGATGCCGATGAATACACAGAAGAACGCCGCGATGCCCATGGCCAGAAGCATGTTGAACGGTGCCTCCTGGGGCCTGAGCCCGCGATCAGGGCCGAAGAAGGTGAACCACGGCAGCTTGAGCCCTGTGCTCAGGAACGTGCCCGCCGCGGTCAGCGAGAGCAGCAGCCAGACCCAGGCCCTCTGGTCCAGTGCCGCGGCCTCGACCACCATGGTCTTGCTGACGAAGCCGCTGAACAGCGGGAATGCCGCGATGGAGAACGCACCGATCATGTACAGCAGGAATGTTGCAGGCATGTAGCGGTAGATGCCGCCGAGTTCGGTCAGCTTGGCGCGCCCGGTCATGTGGATCACTGCGCCGGCGCCCATGAACAGCAGGGCCTTGTAGAAAATGTGCGTGAATGCGTGAGAAGCCGATCCGTTCAGAGCCATGATCGTGCCCATCCCGACACCCGCCACCATGTACCCGACCTGGCTGATGATGTGGTAGGCGAGCAGTCTGCGGATATCGTTTGCCAGCGCGGCATAAATCACGCCCCACAGCGCCATCACGACACCGAGCCATACCAGAAGCTCGGTCCCGGGGAACCCGCGGATCAGCGTGTACACCGCCGTCTTGGTGGTCAGTGCACTCAGGAAAATCGCTCCGGTCACGGTGGACTCGGGGTAGGCGTCGGCCAGCCAGGCATTCAGCGGCGGCACGGCGGCATTCAGCAAGAAGCCGAAGAGAATCAGGTAGAACGCGGGTCCGGTGTTCTCGATTTCGGCGAACCGCACCGTGCCGGTATCGAGATAGTAAAGGATGATGCCTGCCAGCAGCACGACCCCGCCCAGTGCATGGACCAGCAGATAGCGGAAACCGGCCGCCATCGACACCGGCGTGCGGCGGCGCCAGATCAGCCAGACTGACGTAAAGACCATCAGCTCCCAGAACATGTAGAGCGTAAGCAGGTCGCCCGCGAAGACTGCGCCCAGGGCCGATCCAGCGTAGCCCAGCGCAGCCACGTGCTGGGTCGTGTCCTTCACGTGCAGCGCGTAGATGGCGCCGACCAGTGTGATGATCGCGAAGACCGAGGCAAAGACAAGGCTGAGCGCGTCCACGCGCATAGGCGAGAGCTCGATGCCGAGAAACTCCGTGGACCCATGCACGCCGGCAGGCAGCGAGAAAACCAGCCAGATCAGCGCGGCGGCGACGAGCAGCATCCATCCCTGCTGCAGGCGACCGCGCAGCAGGGCAAGCACCAGCGCGCCGGTGAACAGCAGGATGGAGGGGTGCAGCACCTCACTCATCGTAGTAGTCCTCGGAGCGGTAAACCAGCAGGTATCCCAGCGACTTTGCAACCACGACAATCAGAACGCAGGAAATCAAGCCGTAGAAAGCCCCGAAGCCGCCGATGCTTTCCCATGGGAAACGGTCATACTTCGAGGGCACCAGGATGTCTGCGATCACCAGCCCCGCCAGCACGACATACATAGTCCTGCGCAGGGCGGTGCCCCGCTCTACCATTGCCTGCAGCAGTCTCCCCAAGTCCATCTCGATTTACTCCGTCTTCCGGCGGCGCATCTACCAGCCGCCTGACACTGCAAGATAGGGGCGCAGCAACCCGGCCAGCGGACCTGCCAGCACGAACAGCGCGATGCAGCCGAGCGCCGTCAGGCTCAGCGGGACCACGCACAGCAGAGGGGCCTCGCGTATGCCCCCGCCCTGATCGCCTTCCTTTGGTGGCAGCAGGAATGCGTTAACGACCGGGGGCAGCAGGTAGGCAATATTCAGCAGCGTGCTGACGATGAGGGCCAGCACCACCAGCTGGTGACCTGAGTCATAGGCGCCCATGAACAGGTGCCACTTGCTCCAGACGCCGCCCGTGGGCGGAACACCGATGACGCAGAGCGCTCCTATGAAGAACGCTGCGAAGGTCACCGGCATGCGTCGCCCCAGGCCGTGCATGTCGCTGATCTCTGTCTTCTTGGTGGCCACGTAGATCGCGCCTGCACAAAAGAACAGCGTGATCTTGCCGAAGGCATGCATGACGATGTGCATGCCGCCGCCCAGTGCCGCGAATTCGCTGACCAGCATCGCAGCGGTAACGATATAGGACAGCTGGCTCACGGTGGAGTAAGCAAGCCTGGCCTTAAGGTTGTCCTGCTGCATCGCAATCAGCGAAGCTGCGATCAGCGTGAACACTGCCACATAGAGGATGATGTCCGTAGTCGCCAGCTCGCGCAGGTAATCGAGTCCGAACAGGTACACGCTGACCTTCAGCACCGTGAACACTCCAGCCTTGACTACTGCCACTGCGTGCAGCAGCGCCGAGACGGGCGTCGGGGCCACCATGGCGGAGGGCAGCCAGCGATGGAAGGGCATCAGTGCCGCCTTGCCGATTCCGTACATGAAGAGCACGAGCAGCAGGCCGCCTATGGCGGGATTCACGTTCCCGGCCATGATCCCGCCCGGCGTGAACTCCAGCGTTCCCGCAAGCCACCAGGTGGCAATCACTGCTGGCAGCAACAGGCCCACGGACGTGCCCAGAAGCAGGCCGAGGTATGTCCTGGCGCCTTTTTTTGCTGCCTCGTTGCCCTTGTGCGCCACCAGCGGGTAGGTGGAGAGGGTCAGAGCCTCGTAAAACACGAACAGAGAGAACATGTTCGAAGAGAACGCGATGCCGGTGGCGCTGAAGAGTGCGATGCAGAAGAACACATGGAAGCGCGTATGGTGCAACTCGCGTGCGCCCCGCATGTATCCGATGGCATACAGCGCCGTGATGATCCACAGCCCGGAGGCCAGCAGCGCGAACATCATGCCGAGGGGCTCGACAAGGAAGGCGATCTCGAGCCCCGGGAAAAGCTCGATCAGACTCGCCGACGGCCGCTCGCCCCTGAGTACGCGTGGCAGCAACTGGACCACGACACCGAACATCGCGACGGCGGTCACGACGACCAGCGAGTCCCGAAGGGCGGGCCAGCGGCTGGCTGCGATCAGTGCGAACATGCCGGCCAGCGGTACGGCGAGCGCCAGGTAAACGAGCGTCGCGTCGCTCACCATGGCTGGGGTGCCCCCAGCAGTGCCTCCGCCGCATTACGCGCGGCGCTGATCGGGAGCTGTGCCCAGACACCGAAGATGATCGTCATCGCGGTCAGTGTCCAGGTTGGCACGAGCAGTGAGAGCGGAGCCTCGCGCACCTCGCGGGCATCGTCCGGCGGCGCGCGGAAGTAGGCGGCCTCGACTACCTTCCAGATGTAGATGGCCGCGATCAGGGAGGTGGCGAGCAGCAGCGCAGCCACCGGCCAGAAGCCATCCATCAAGGCGGCCTGAAGCAGGTGCCATTTGGTCACGAACCCGGCCGTCAGCGGCACGCCAATGAGGCTCAGGCCGGCAACCACGAATGCAGCCATTGTCCAGGGCATGCGCTCGGCAGCGCCTGCCACGCGGCTCAGCGACACGCCCCCGAGACGGTACACCAGGCAGCCGACCGCCATGAACAGCGCAGCCTTGGTGATGGCATGGTTGAACAGGTGTACGGTAGAGGCCATGAGGCCCAGGGCGCTGGCAAGGCTGATGCCCAGGATCATGTACCCGACCTGGGCAACGCTTGAGTAGGCCAGCAGCCGTTTGACATCGTCCTGAAAGACCGCAACCAGTGAGGGGATCACGATGCCGAGCAGGGCCAGCGGCATCAGTACCCAGGCCATGGAGAGCTCGACGAAGCTGAACTCGAAGCCGAAAACCGTGTAGACGAAGCGCAGCAGCACGTAGATCGCCACCTTCGTGGCTGTCGCCGAGAGAAACACGGTCACCATCGACGGAGCGTAGCTGTAGGCGTTGGGCAACCACAGGTGCAGCGGGAACAGTGCCAGCTTGAGCGATATTCCGACGGCGATGAAGCCGAATGCGGCGCGGATGGTGCGAGTATCCGTCACCCCCTCCAGGCGGGTAGCGAGATCACTGAGATTCAGGGTCCCCGTCATGATGTAGAGGAACCCGATCCCGATCAGCAGGAAGGTGGTGCCGATCGTGCCCATGATCAGGTACTGGTAGGAAGACAGGACCGCGCGGCGGTCACGACCCATCGCGATCAGCGCGTAGGAGGCCAGTGCCGAAATTTCGAAGAACACGAATATGTTGAAGGCGTCGTTCGTGATCGCGATACCGAGGAGGCCGGCATTGGCCAGGAGGAAGGCAGAGTAGAAGAGTCCCAGCCGGTCCGCCGGGATCTCCTGCTCGACGCTGCGCCGGGCGAAGGGCATCACGACCGCACTGACAAGGCCGATGATCAGCAGTACCCAGGCATTGGCCCCGTCAACGCGATACTCGATGCCCCAGGGGGGCGCCCAGCCGCCCATCTCGTAGCGTATCTCGCCGCCATCGGATACCTGCAGGAGCAGCAGCAGCGCAATGGCCAGCGTGGCCCAGCATGCTGCCAGCGTAACGCCCCAGGCGAGCCGCGGCAGGCGATTCAGCAACATCACCAGGGGGGCGGCGGTCAGTGCGATCACCACCTGGAGCGCAGGCAGGTGTTCGGTCACCGTTCTTCGTCCTGCTGGTGAATGTCGTCTTCTTCAATGGACCCATAGGCTTCGTGTATCCGCACCACCAGCGCAAGACCCATCGCGGTCAGGGCTACGCCCACTACGATGGCTGTCAGGATCAGTACGTGCGGCAGGGGATTGGCGTACGCAGTGACGCCGGGCAGCACGATGGGAGCGGTGCCATCCTCGCGCCAGGCGAGGCTGATGAAGAAGATGAAGGCCGAGGTCTGGAAAATATTCAGGCCGATGATCTTCTTCACCAGATTGCCCTGGGCGATCACAATGTAGAAGCCGGCCATCATCAGCACGACGACGATCCAGTAGTTGTAAAGGCCGAGCCAGGTCATTCGCCGCCCCTCCGGCCAGCGAAGGAGTAGAAGAGCGTCAGGCCCACCGCCGCCACGGTGATGCCGACGCCAAGCTCGATCCCGATGATGCCGAAGGTCTCGCCCGCCTGGTCGTTCGGGAGCAGCACCTTGTACTCGAGGAAATTGCCGCCGAGCAGGA
This sequence comes from Chromatiales bacterium, assembly GCA_020831895.1. Taxonomy (GTDB): domain Bacteria; phylum Pseudomonadota; class Gammaproteobacteria; order Steroidobacterales; genus JAFIFS01. Next base: position 60,508 of record JAFIFS010000046.1, on the reverse strand, counting down.
TGCTCGCGAAGCCGAAGGCGGCGAACAGGAGCACCCCGATCGCGGACAGCGCATGCGCTGCCTCGGGCGGAATGGCACGCTGCGCCGATTCCAGCCCGTAGAGGAGCGTATAGATCACGAAAGCCGCCGTGAACACGATGCCCGCCTGGAAGCCACCGCCCGGGCTGTACTCGCCGTGGAACTGCACATAGAAGGCGTAGATCAGGATGATGGGGATCATCAGGGAAGTGATGACCCTCAGGACGATGTAACGGTTCATGGCGCTTCGTCCTGGTCCTCGCGGCGTGCCCGCCCTCGATTACCGTGCCCACGCCCGCGTACCGCACCGGTGCCGAGCACGAGCAGTACGCCCACAGCGGCGGCAAACACCACCACCGCCTCGCCCAGCGTATCGATACCGCGGTAGCTGGCCAGCACCGAGGTAACCATGTTGGGGATGCCGATCTCGTCCGGCGATTCCTGAGTGAACCGTGGCGACAGGTGGACATGTGCCGGTGCTTCAGGGTCACCAAAAAGTGGCATGTCCAGTGTGGCGTAAATCAGGGCGGCACCGGTGATGGCCACCACCACCAGGGCGAGCAGGTTGTGCCTCATGCTTTGGCGCCGCTCCTCCTGCGTGGTCAGGGCGATGGTGCCCAGCATGAGGATCACCATCAGGCCGGCTCCGACGGCGGCCTCGGTCAGCGCCACGTCCGGTGCGTCCAGCAGCACGAACAGGACGGCGACGATGAGGCTGTATATGCCGGTCAGCATCGTCACCGCCAGCAGGTTCCGGATGCGCACGATGGCCACCGCGATAATCGCGAGAAACGTCAGCAGAACGATGCCAATCAGCGCTTCGATGACGCACCTCCCGGCGCACGACGCCAGGGCTCGAGCCCGTCATGCCGCGCCGCCTTGGCCAGTGCATGGGCCGCGGTCGGGCCGGTAAACAGCAGAAAAGCCAGCGTGAACAGAAGTTTCGCCGCGAGCGGAATGCTGTCGGCCTGCAGGGTCAGCCCGAGCAGGATCAGGATCGAGCACAGGGTGTCGGTGAGTCCTGCGGCCTGGATTCGCGAGTAGAAGTCCGGCATCCGGATCAGGCCGATCCCGCCGATGACCAGCAGCGCGGAACCGGACATCAGCAGGGACCAGCTCAGTATGTCGAGTACCACGCCGATCATCGGCCTCTCCTGGCCTGCTCGGGCTCTTCGACCGGCTCGGCGGCCAGGCTGCCTGACTCGAATACACGCAGCACGGCGATGATGCCGATGTAGTTCAGCAGTGCGTAAACGATGGCGATGTCTATGAACTCGGGCCGCCCGACGATGAACCCGACCACCGCAATCATGAGCACGGCCTTGGTGCCGACGACGTTGACTGCAAGGATGCGATCATGGATCGTCGGTCCGATGAACGCCCGCGCCAGCGCGAGTCCGAGGGTAAACAGGATCGCCAGTGCCACCGCGAAGAACATCATGACAGGTCCTCTTCGAACCGCAGCGAGCGGCGGTTCATCTCGCCTGTCTCGAGGTCTTCGACTGCCTCTGCTGTCAGTGCGTAATACTCGATCTCCTGCTCGGTCACCTTAAGGGTGACCGTGCCCGGCGTGAGGGTGATCGAGTTGGCCATTATGGTACGGCCAACATGCGTCTGCTGCAGTGTGCGCACGCGCGCGATCCGCGGGTCGATCGACGCTGGACCCCGGAAGATGCGCCGCGCGACATCCAGGTTTGCCAGCACGATCTGGCCCATCAGCCACGGCCAGTAACGCAGCGCTGCCGGGAGCATGTGGAACGCCTCGCTGTCACGCCCCAGCAGATTCATCCGGCCGACCAGCCACACGGTCACGAGCACCGAGGCCGCTCCGAGCGACAGGATGATCACGTAGGTCCACATGCCTGAAAACAGGAGCCAGACGATCGTCAGCAGCAACGTCAGACTGAACACGTACCTTGACACGTCACACTCCCGAACCGCTCAACGCCAAAATCCCTGTGGACACCGGGTCCCGCAGTGTGCGCGCCCCACCGCGACTGCGCGGTAAACCAGCCCGGTGCGGCTCCCGGGCGCGACGCAAAGCGCCGAATGCTAGACCGGAATTCCTGCCGAATAAAGCGATTCCGGCCGGTGCTCTGGCCCGGGGACTGCCGCCGGTGCTCCGCGAAGGCGGCCAGGCCGGGACTGCAGGGGCCGGTCGCACCCGGGATCAACAGCGGTGATGATCAAGTATAGGCAGCCCGGCTCATCTTTTTCGAGATTCGGCGCGCCGCTCGCCGAGGGGCGAACCGGCACGCCGCGTTCGCAGCCGCGGGGCCTAGACGGCGCCGCCCGGGGGCCCGATCATGGCGCGCTCACCTTCATCGTGGACAACTTCCCACTCCGGTACCCGCAGCGCGGCCAGCCTTCCGGCAAAGCTCAGCTGACCGCTCCGCCGCTCGCTCGCCCGGGAGCCCGCGCTGAAGTCCACGCAGTAGACGTTGCGCAATGGACCCATCCACTGGTGCGGCTCCACTCCAGCGAAGATGTCCGGGCCGAAACGCTCGTCCAGCAGCGGTGCTGCTTCATTCCATCTACGCCAGTAATGCCCGATGATGACAGGCACGGGGTCGCGGTAGCGCCCCCACCAGGCTACGCGCCGGAGCATACGCCAGCGACCGCTGGCCCAGAATGGTTTGCCTGATTCCGCTTCCTCGCCCGAGGTCAGTACCCGGACCGGGTTGCTCATCTGGTAGCGGACATCGGCCGCCGCAAGGGCCGGGAGATATACCGGACGCCAGTCCGGGTCACGAAGGCAGCGTCCGTAGGCCGTATGTTCGCCCCTGAGCTGCGCGAGCAGGGCCGGGTCATCGATGCTGGCATCACGGGCCATGGTGTCGTGGAGCCGGGCAGCATCCAGCTCCCCCGCTTCCCGTACCGCCGCGATCGCGTGGGCGTTCCAGCATGCATGAACCACGCGCAGCCCGGGCCTTTCCAGCACGAGCGGCAGCCCGGCGAGGAAGCGCAGCTGGCGCCGCCGCCGCTGCCGGTCAGCTTCACCGTTCCCGTCAAAGAACCAGTCGTTACCGTCCTTGCGCAGCCCGCGCAACAGGCTGAGCTCGTGGTTGCCCAGCACGCAGTGCGCGTGTCCCGCCGAGGACAGCCTGATCACGAGGTCGAGGACCGCCGTGCTCTCCGGGCCGCGATCGACCAGGTCACCGAGAAACACCAGCCGTCTTCCCTCCGGGTGTGCGCCGTCCGGCGGGTAGCCAAGCCTGGCCAGCAGGGGCCTCAGCGCATCGATTTCCCCGTGCACGTCGCCGATGATGTCGAGAGGTCCGGCCGGCAGCCGGCCGACCAGGCTCATGGTGAGCCGGGACTCGCCGATGCGCTGTCGGAGATCTGGCTGCGCTGGTCTTCCAGTTCCACCCAGCGGCTGGTCAGACCTTCGAGCTCCGCCGTGGCCTTGGCCAGCGCCTCCAGCGCTGCCCCGGTCTCGCTCCCCGGACGTTCATAGAATCCGGGGTCGGCTGTCATTGCCTGCAGGTCCGCCACCCGGCTCTCGAGTGCCTCGATCCGGCGTGGCAGCCCGTCCAGCTCGCGCTGCAGCTTGTAGCTGAGCTTGTTCGGGCGTTGCCCACCCCGCCGTTCGTTTCCGCCGCGTCCCGCCGTCGCCCCGCGGCGGACCTGGTCCTCACTGGCCAGTCCGCGGCCCTGTCGCAGCCAGTCGCTGTAGCCGCCGACGTATTCGCGCACCATCCCGTCGTCCTCGAAGACCAGCGTGCTGGTCACGACATTGTCGAGAAATTCCCGGTCATGGCTGACGGCTATCAGCGTGCCGCTGTACTCGGCCAGGCGGTCCTCGAGGACCTCCAGGGTCTCGACATCCAGGTCGTTGGTCGGTTCGTCCAGCACCAGCAGGTTGGTCGGTGTCGCGAACAGTCGCGCGAGGATGATCCGGTTGCGCTCCCCCCCGGAGAGGGCTTTGACTGGCTGCAGGGCCCGCTTCGGGCTGAAAAGGAATCCCTTGAGGTAGCCGATGACATGGCGACGGCCACCATTGATCTCTACATAGTCGCGTCCGTCACCGACCACCTCGGCCACCGTCTTCTCGAGATCGAGGTCTGCCCGCAGCTGGTCGAAGTAGCCCACCTGCAGGTTGGTGCCCAGCTGCACAGTGCCGAAGCGGGGCGTAATCTCTCCCATCAGGATGCGAAGCAGCGTGCTCTTGCCGACGCCGTTGTTGCCGATCAGCCCGACGCGGTCTCCGCGCCGTATGCGACAGGAGAAATCGCGTATCAGCAGTTCATCGCCATAGCCGTGACTGACATTGCGCGCTGTGATGACCTTGCGGCCGGACTGCTCCGCCTCGTCGATCGAGATGTGAGCCCGGCCCTGCGGCGCCAGCCGCCGCGCGCGCTCCTCGCGCATCTGCATCAGTGCCCGCACGCGGTTCTGGTTGCGGTGGCGGCGGGCCTTGATGCCCTGCCGGATCCAGGCTTCCTCTTCGGCCAGTTTCCGGTCGAAGCGGGCGTTTTGGGTGGCTTCGTCGTCCAGAGCCTCTTCCTTGCGCCGGAGAAAGCTGCGGTAGTTGCCGGGCCAGCTCAGTAGACGGCCCCGGTCCAGTTCGACGATCCGGGTTGCGAGACGGTCAAGGAATGCGCGGTCATGCGTGATGAAAAGCACGCTGCCCTGGTAGCCGCGCACGGTCTGCTCGAGCCACTCGATCGTGCTCAGGTCCAGATGATTGGTTGGCTCGTCGAGCAGCAGCAAGTCCGGGCGGCTGACCAGTGCCCGGGCCAGGGCGACACGCCGGCGCCAGCCGCCGGAGAGTTCGCTCAGGCGCTTTTCCCCGGGGAGGCCGAGCTCGGTCAGCATCGTGTCGATGCGTTGTTCGATATTCCAGCCCCCCTCGGCATCGAGGCGTTGCTGCAGGGCTTCAAGCTCGTGCAGCTCGCGCGGGGTCGATGCGCGTGAGGCCAGCGCCTCGTACTGGTCAATGATTTCGCGCAGGCTGTCCAGGCCTGTAGCGACCAGTTCGCGCACGGTTGAGGAGCCGGCGGCAGGCAGCTGCTGGTCCAGCTGGCTGATGCGCAGGTCGTTGCGCCGTTCCACGACGCCGCTGTCGGGCTGCAGCGTGCCGGTGATCAGTCGGAAGAGCGAGGTCTTGCCCGCGCCGTTGCGGCCAATGAGGCAGACGCGTTCGCCCGCCTCGATCGTGAACGCCGCCTCGACCAGCAGGGGCTGGTCGCCGAAGGCGAGGCAGATGTCTTCCATGCGTAGCAGGATCATGGTGCTTGTCCCGGGCCGCGTTCCGCGTTGCGGCCAGGCCGCCATGATACGGCAACAGGCTGCTCAAGATGCTCAGGGCGGCAGCATGCGCAGCAGCAGGAAGCTGGTCGCATTGAAGAAACCGTGAGCAAAGACCGCCTGCCAGAGTGAGCGGTGAAAGACCATGATTGCACCAAGCGCGGCGCCGAGCAGTGTGGTCAGCAGCACGCCACCCCAGCCCTGGGCGAGGTGCCCGAGCCCGAACAGCAGCGCGACCAGAAGCACGCCTGCGGCCCGGCCCGCAGCGCTGTTCCAGGCATTGGGAAACAGTACGCCCAGCGCCGCCAGCATGCCGGCGCGCCAGAGTTCTTCGCGCAGCCCGGCGACGACGAAGCTGACCACCGTCATGTTCACCAGCAGGTAGACCGGATCGGCAGACAGCGCGCTGATGTCGACCAGCTGCTCCGTATCCGGCTGCAGTGCGTCGGTGACGACCAGCGGGTCGTGGCCGGCCAGCCGGGCCAGAAAGGCTGCTGCCATTACAAGTGATCCAAGGCCAAGACGCAGCGCGACCGACCAGGCCAGTCCCTGCCAGGCAGCGCTGCGCCAGCCCGGCCAGCGCAGCAGCAGCTGGTCGCCCGATGCGCGGGAGGCTATCCATGCGGTCCCGAACACGGCGGAGAACAACATCATCTCGATGCCCAGCGCGAACAGCAGCGGGCCGCCGCTGGCTGGCAGCGCCGGACCGGCCGCGGCACGGGCCTGCTGCCAGCCGACCAGCCCGATCGCGACCGGGTAGGCGCCGAGCAGGCCCAGGTGCAGCCACCAGCCCGTTTGCCGCCGCGATGCCGCAGCTCCGTTCACCGCCTGGCTCCGCAGGGTGGCTGCGCAGCGTTGCGTTGCCCGGGGTGAGTCACTAACCTGACAGCCTTGCTGCAACCACAGGGTCTCTGATCATGCTGAAACGTCTTCCGGCGCTGCTGCTCGTGCTTTTGCCTATGGCCCTGCCCGCCGACGCAGATGCCCCGGTGGCTCATGCGGCAATGACGGGACTGGAAGGCGAGTCGCACGGGATGGTAACGCTGCGCCAGCTGCCCGGTGGCGTACTGCTTGAGGCGACGCTCTACGGCCTGCCCGAGGGCAGCCTTGCGTTTCATGTCCATGAGAAGGGGGTCTGTGAACCGCCCTTCCTCAGTGCAGGCGGGCATTTCAATCCTGCCGGCGTCCGCCATGGTCTCGCCTCGCCAGAGGGCCCGCATGCGGGCGACATGCCGAACCTGCACGTGCCGGCTTCCGGTGAACTCAAGGTCGAGGTGTACAACACCTTCGTCTCCTTGCTGCCCGGCGCTGCCAACGGCCTGCTTGAGGGCGAGGGCACGTCCCTCGTGATCCATGCAGGCCCCGATGATCACGTCACGGACCCGGCCGGCGATGCCGGTCCGCGCATTGCGTGTGGCGTGATCCGCAGGCCATAAGCCTGGCGCAGGCCCACCGCTCAGCCGCTCAGTCCCTCGATAAGCTCCAGCCATTCCCCCGCGGCGCCCCGGGTTACGGAAACACGCCGTCCGGCGTAGGGTGGTTCTTCGACCGCAGTCGGCGGGCTTCGCAGGGGCAGGTCCAGCCCTGTCAACGTCTGCAGCTCGAAGGCGACCATCGCCATGCCGGGCGGCAGGCCGCCATCGGGGGTTTTCCGCAGCGGGATCTGCTCGGGGTATTCGTCCATCTCCACGAGGAAGCTGCGCCCGGGTATCCGTGCCACCGAGGTCGGAAAGACCGTTCGTGGCGAGACCCCGCACGCATCGGCCATGATCGGGTTGAGGAAGGGCATCCGGTCCATCACCCGCAGGCCCATTTCCCCGGCGTAGAAGTCCTGCATGGCCTCCAGCGACGGGCCGCCGGTGGTCACGATGAACGCTCTGTCCACCGGCGAGCGCGCGCCCTTCATGCCATATCGGCTGCCCCCGGGGAGTATGCGCGTGAAGTACACCAGCTCTCCATTCGGGCCCCGTGTCTGCATCGCCCGTGGTGCACGAGCCTGCGGATACAGGTCGCACGGTCCCCCAAGAATGCTGAATGGCGAGCCGTCAGCCAGCTGCCGCGCGAGGCTGTCGGGATCCTGGACCAGCAGCTCGGTCGCGTTCCATCCCTGGCTGTGCACAAGCTCCGCCGCAGGACTCTCTATGAATCGGATCAGGCAGTTGGCACCGCTGGCTGGCTGCATCAGGCGCCAGCGCGAGCCTGCTGCCGCCGGGCTGTCCCAGGCCCTGCACAAGGCGTCGCCGAGCCGGCCACTGGCCACGGTCCGGTAACCCAGCCACTCCGACCAGCTCGACTCCGCAAGCCCGATGTCTGCGACGCAGTGGGTAATGATCGCGATATGCCGCAGCAGCCTGCGGCCCGTATGCCTGCCCTCGCGCCTGTGCTCGGATGCCCAGCGGGAGGCCGGGGCGGTGACGCCGACCGGAATGCCTTGCCCGGTGCTCACTGGCCTGTCGTCCGGTGACGGGTCATGCTTGCCATGGCAGTGGTGGTTCCTCCATCAACGAGGCCTGCTCGCGCAGGGCCAGTATGTGTTCATCCCAGTACCGCGGCGTGTTGAACCAGGGGAAGGCCTGCTTGAATGCCGGCTCCTCGTGGCGCCTTGCCAGCCAGGCAGCATAGTGGATCATGCGCAGCGTGCGCAGCGCTTCCACAAGGTGCAGTTCGCGGGCATCGAATGCCCGGAATTCCGTGTAGCCGGCCAGCAATGCGGCCAGCTGGGGAATCTGCTCGGACCGCCCGCCGGAGAGAAACATCCAGAGGTCCTGAATCGCGGGTCCGCTCATCGAGTCGTCCAGGTCGACGATATGCAGGCGTTCACCATCCACCAGGACATTACCCGGGTGAAAGTCCCCGTGCAGGCAGATCTCTCTCGATGTGCCCGCCCGGTCGAGGCAGGCCCCGACCAGCTGGAAGAGGTGGCCGCACAGGCCGCTGTAGACCCTCGAGAGCTCGGCCGGGATGAATTCTCTCTCGAGCAGGAATCTGGCCGGGATCCTGCCATGCGTCTCAAGCGACAGCCGCGGGCGGTGCCGGAAGCGCTGCCGTCTTGCGCCATGCAGGTGAATCCTTGCGACCAGCCGTCCGAGCTGGAGGAGCAGCTCGCTGCGGTCGAGTTCCGGTGCGTGTCCGCCACGGCATGGGCTGACTGCAAACCTGAATCCCTGCGCGTGGTGCAGAGTCCTTCCCTCGTGTGCCAGCGGCGCCACCACGGGCAGCTCGTCGCCGGCGAGTTCTGCGGCAAACGCGTGCTCCTCGAGGATCGCCTCGTCGCTCCACCTGCCTGGCCGGTAGAACTTCACCACGATGGGCTGCCCCTCCTCGATGCCCACCCGGTAAACGCGGTTTTCGTAGCTGTTGAGCGGCAGCAGGCGGCCGTCGCTGCGCAGGCCCAGTGAGTCCACTGCGTCGAGAATCTGCGCCGGGCCCAGCTCCCGGTAGTTGGTCTGATCGGTCATTGCGTCGCATAGGCTAGCAGCTTTGCGCCGGCCAGCTGTCTGCGCTGGGCATCGCTGACCTGTTATCCTTCCGGGCACGCGACCCGACTGCCACACGGAGCATGAAATGGCCGAAGACCTGAACAACATGGACCTGAGCATGGATGCCGCTGAACTCTACCTGGAGGAGGTGTTCACGGACCGGCGTGTGGGTACGGTCCAGCGCCTGACTCCGGTCAGGGCAGACGGTTCGCCGGATTCTGAGAGGCCGATGCTCTACGTGGGCCAGACACAGCTGATGACCCGGATGGGGCCTCTGCCGCTCAGTTTCGAGATCGAGGCTACCGACCTCGCCGATGCCGTGGCCAGGTTCGGCGAAGCCGCTGGCCAGGCGCTCCACGAGACTGTCCGGCGCATGGAGGACATGCGTCGCGATGCCGCATCCTCGCTGATCGTGCCGGAGACAGGCGGAATGGGCGGCGGCATCCCGGCCATGGGTGCGCCGGGCGGCGGCAAGATCCAGCTGCCATGATCCGCGACGGATAGCCAGAACTGTGAAGCGGAGCCGGGCCTCGGCTGCCCGGTCCGGTAACTTGAGGCTGCGCAGACCCGTCATGGCGACCGGGTGGAGCAGTCAGGAATGGCAGACCCCCAGAACCCGGCCGACTCCCTGGCGGCAGGGCTCGAGCACGAGCAGCTGTTGCTGCAGTATCAACCCGTGTTCGATATCCGCAAGTCCGATCCGCTGCTGCTGACCGCGGAGGCACTGGTCCGCTGGAGCCACCCGGACCGCGGCCTGCTGCCACCCGGGGAGTTCCTGCCGCTGGCCAGCCGCAACGGGCTGATGCCGGCAGTCACCGACTTCGTGTTCCAGCGTGCAGTGGAGCAGCTCTTTGCCTGGCAGCAGCGCGGGATCCGGCTTCCGCTTGCAGTCAACATCGCTGGCCACCTGCTTCGTGACCGGGGCTTCCCGGCGAGGTTGCTGCGCCTGCTGGATGAGTACGGCATACCGCCGGAGCGCATGATCCTCGAACTCAGTGAGCAGGGCGCGATGGTTACGGTGCCCGCGACGCTCGACATTCTCCAGGAGCTCATGGCCTGCGGCTTCCCGCTCGTCATCGACGATTTCGGCAAGGGCAGCATTTCCCTCGTGCAGCTGCTGCGTCTGCCTTTCGTTGGGCTCAAGGTCGACCAGGAGCTGGTTCAGCAGATCGGGCGTGATGATCGTGCGAAGCAGCTGGTTCGCGGGATCGTGCATATGGCGCACGACCTCGGCATGGCGGTCTGTGCCGAGGGGGTCGAGGACAGGGAAACGCTGTTCCTGCTCAAGGGTCTCGGGTGTGACAGCGCCCAGGGGTGGTTGCTGGGCGCGCCCGCAGGGGCCGCCGATCTGCCTCTCGCCGGATCGGGTGAGGGCCCTGTTGGGGCCGTGAGCGACGCGCTGGCCAGACAGCCGGAAGGGCGGTGGGCTGCCCCGGGCCTGTGAGCGCAGGCTCAGGCTCAGGCCGCTGCAGTGTCGCCACCGGACCGGCGCTTCGCCTTCTGGTCCAGCAGCGCACGGTCCGCAATCGCGATCAGCGCGCTCGCCGTCATCTTCTGGCCGGGAAAGAGCGTCGCGGTCCCGGCGCTGGCTTCCACCGGGATCGAGGTGCTGCGATCGATGCGCAGCGGAAACTCCCCCAGCCTGTCCTGGAGTCGGGACACGGCCTGCCGGGCCGTCGGCGCGTCAGTCTCGCGCATGATGACCATGAACTCGTCACCGCCCAGCCGGCAAACCAGGTCACTGTCGCGCATGTTGCCCACGATCCCGGCAGCGACCTTGCGCAGCATCTTGTCGCCGGTCGGGTGGCCGTAGCGGTCGTTGATCTGCTTGAAGTGGTCGCAGTCCAGGACGCAGATGCTCAGTGCCGCGCGCTCCCGCGAGGCCTGCTCGATCGCCTTCTCCAGAAACTGGAGTCCCGCACGCCGGTTCCATATCCTGGTCAGCACGTCGATCATGGCCTGCCGACGCGCGATATCGAGTTTGTCGACCAGCTGCGCATGTGCGTCACGAGCTTCGTTGACCAGTATTTCCCGCTGGGCCAGTTCGCCCAGGTCCCGCAGTGCCTGCATGGGGAAGGGTCCAAGCGCTCGCGGTTTCGTGTCGAATACGCAGAGGCTGCCAATGACATTGTGCTGCCGGTCCCGAAGCGGGTAACCCGCATAGAAGCGGAATCGCGGCGCCGCCTCGACCAGCGGGTGATCCCGCAGCCGGCGGTCGAGTCGGGTGTCTTCGACGACGAGCAGGTCTTCGGCTCCTCCCAGCAGATGGCAGAAGCTGTTCCCTGTCTCGAGCTCCTGCACATCCCAGCCGCTGACCGACTTGAACCAGACGCGGTTCTCACCGAACAGCGTGATGCCTGCGGCCGGAACCGAGAGCGCGACCCGGGCCAGCCGGGTCAGCCGGTCGAAGCGCGCTTCGAGCGGCGTGTAGAACATGTCCAGAGTATGCAGGCCTGCCAGCTGCAGAGTCTGGGTACTGGCCAGTTGTCGGTCGAGCATGGCGGACCTCGGCGGACGGGGCGGCGTATCCGCTCGTCGCCCACCCTTATAGTATGACCGTATTCAGGAGCCCCATGACCAGGGTCACAGTTTCACCCGTGGCGCTTGTCCAGCCGCAGGCTGACGCGGAACTGGTCCTCGTCTATTGCATCACGGCTGAAGCCGAGGCGCCTGGCCAGAGCCAGCATGGGCTGGTTGTCACGCAGTACGAACCCGACCACCTCACGCAGACCTCGAGCCCGGCAGTAATCCAGCATGCGGGACATCAGTGCGGTGCCGAGCCCGGCCCTTTTCAGCCTGGAGTCGACCGCCAGCGCGAACTCCGCGCGTGTATTGGCCCGGTCGGCGATCGTCCGGACGATGCCGAGGATCTCGGCCGTCCCTGGCGGCCCGGAGCCGGTTGCGACCAGCGCCATTTCCCGGTCGTAGTCGATCTGCGTATCACGGGCGAGCTCGCTGTGCGACAGGGCCCGCACCATGCCGAAGAAGCGCATGCGCAGGTCCTCAGGCCCCATGCGCGCAAGGAAGGCGCGGTATGCGGGTTCGTCTTCGGGGCGGATGGGGCGCACGCGCAGCACCTGGCCGGCACACCGCAGCTCGCCCTCGAGCTGGCTCGGGTAGGGCCGTATGGCGAGCCGCTGCCCGGCGGGCCCCGCAGCGGGCTCCAGCACGATGCGCGCGTCCAGTGCGCATACGCCGCGAGGTCCGGCCAGCAGGGGGTTGATGTCGAGCTGGGCGAGCTGCGGCAGCTCGATGACGATACACGCAAGCCGGACCAGCACATCGCTGATTGCCGCGATGTCGGCGGGTGGCTGGTCACGGTAGCCAGCCAGCAGGCGTGAGACGGATGTTCTCTCGATGAGCTGGCGCGCCAGCGACAGGTTCAGTGGCGGGAGACCGATGCTGCGGTCCGCGATGACCTCGACCGCGGTGCCGCCCTGTCCGAACACGATGACTGGACCGAACACCGGATCGGTGGCGATGCCGGCCAGCAGTTCATGGCTGCCGGCCCTGCGCACCATCCGCTGGACCAGAAAGCCTTCCAGCGCAGCTTCAGGATGGCTGTTCGCGATGCGCTCCTGCATGCGCCTGGCTGCCTCGGCGACGGACTGCGGGCTTTCGAGATCCAGCACAACGCCACCGACGTCGCTCTTGTGGCTGATATCCCGCGAGAGCAGCTTGAGCGCCACCGGCCCGCCGAGTTGCGCAGCGGCGTCCGCAGCGGACGCGGGATCCCCGGCCCGGAGCCCGGCGGCGGCAGGGATCCCGAAGGCCTCCAGCAGTTCCAGTGACTCGGCGGTATCCGGCTGCCGGATCCCGCGCGAAAGACAGCGCTGCACGAGGGCTCGTGCCCGGTCCAGGTCTATCTCGCCGTCTTCTGCCGGCCAGGACGGCGTTTCGATCAGGGCGTCCTGGTTACGCTGGTACTCGAGCAGATGATGGAGTCCGCGCACGGCATCCTCGGGAGCAGGGAACGCCGCGATACCTGCGGCTGCGCATCGCGCGCGGGCGGCGCGGGCCTGAATCCCGCCAGGCCAGCAGGTCAGGACCGGCCAGCGCAATGCGCGCAGTGCCGGCAGCAGCTGCTCTGCGGTCTCTTCGCTGCCGGCGACTGCCGTGGGTGCGTGCAGCAGGAGCAGCGCATCGATGTCGGGGCAATCCTCGAGGGCCTCGAGTGCGCCAAGGTAGCGACCAGCCTCGGCATCACCAACGATGTCCAGCGGGTTCTGCCCCGACCAGGCCTGGGGTAGCACCTGCCTGAGCTGCGCGACCGTCACCTCTCCCAGCACGGCCATGCGCCCGCCCGCCATCACGTGCAGATCCGTAGCCAGCACCCCTGGTCCCCCGCCATTCGTCAGCACCAGCAAGCGGTCGCCCCGGATGGGCCGGCAGCGTGCCAGTGTCTCCGCGGCAGCGAACAGGTCGGCGAACTCGTGGACCCGGAGCATCCCTGCACGCTGGAATGCAGCTGAGTAGACGGCGTCGCTGCTGGTCAGGGCGCCGGTGTGAGACTGGGCGGCCTGCTGTCCGGCGGCGCTGCGTCCTCCCTTCAGCACGATCACGGGCTTGTTGCGCGCTGCCGCCCGTGCGGACGACATGAACTTGCGGGCCTGCGTCACCGACTCGAGGTAGACGAGGACCGCGCTGGTCGCGGGGTCGCTGCCCAGCCAGTCAAGCAGGTCGCCGAAGTCCACATCCACCGCGTTGCCAAGCGAGATGAAATGCGAAAAACCGATTCCTGCCTGGTTGGCCCAGTCGAGAACGATGGTAGCCATGGCGCCTGACTGGCTGATGAAGGCCAGCTGCCCGGCCAGCGCGCTGCCGGGCGCAAAGCTTGCGTTGAGCCCGATCCCGGGCACCAGCAGTCCAAGGCAGTTCGGGCCAAGCAGGCGCAGGCCGTAAGGCCGAGCGGCATCGAGCAGGGCTTGTTGTCCGCGCTCGTCGAAACCCGCGGTGATGATGACCGCAGCGTGACAGCCTGCTTGTCCGAGCGCGTCTATGCATGCTGGGACGCCGGGTGCCGGAATGCAGATCACCGCCAGGTCGGGTGCCAGGGGCAGGCTTTGCACATCGGGCCAGCATCGCATGTCGTCCAGGTGGCTGTGCCGCGGATTGACGGGATAGATGCTGCCGCCGAATCCAGCGGACTTCAGGTTGGCCAGTACCTTCGCCCCGACGCTGCCCGCGCGGCCGGAGGCGCCGACCAGCGCCACCGAGGCGGGGCGTAGCAGTGCATCAAGATGAAGAACGCCCATTGCAGGTTTCGCTCGAGATCATTCCAGATTTGCAACAAGTGATCAGCGGCAAGCCGCTATGCTTGCTGCAGGATCGACCCGGCCGGTGTCCGGGTCAAGACTGATGCGGAACTGGACACAGGACACGGATGATGGCGGATGGCACGGAACGCGGAGCGCGCGCGCTGATCGAGCAGCTGGTCGGCGGTTACAGGGTGACCCAGATGGTCTACGTGGCCGCGGAGCTTCAGATCGCGGACCGTGTTGCTCGCGAGGGTCCGGCCAGCGCCGCGTCCCTGGCGCTGGCCTGTGGCGTGCAGCCACAGGCGCTGGCGCGCCTGCTCAGGGCGCTTGCGGCAGTGGGTGTCCTGGAGGAGCAGCCTGACGGGCGCTATCGGCTGACTCCGGCCGGGGAGCTGCTGCGCTCGGATCGACCGGATTCACTGCGTCCCTGGGTCATGCACTACGGCCAGCCCTGGTGGTGGCAGGCCTGGGGCGGCATGCTGCAGGCCGTCCGCAGCGGTGTGACTGCCTTCGAGCAGGTCAATGGCCAGCCTTTCTTTGACTACCTGCGGGCCCACCCCGACGCGATGGCGCTGTTCAACGCGCACATGACGGCAATGAGCGCGCCGGTCGCGGCGGCAGTTGCGCAGGTACTCGAACCTGGTGATGCGCGCATAGTCATCGATGTCGCGGGCGGTCATGGCATCGTGCTGCGCGAGATCCTCCGTCGCCACCCGGCGCTGCACGGCGTGCTGTTCGACCTGCCTGAGGTGATCGCTGGTGTGCCGCCTGTCGCCGGGGGTGACCCGCTGGCCGGGCGCATCACCTGTGCGGCCGGAAACTTCTTCGAGGCTGTACCGGCTGGCGGCGACCTGTACCTGCTCAAGGACATCGTGCACGACTGGGACGATGCCCGGGCGCTGGAAATCCTGGCCAACTGTCGGGCTGCGATGCAGCCTAACGCGAGGCTGCTGCTGATCGAGTGCGTGATCCGGCCGGACGATGATTCCCCCGCGGCGCGGCTGCTTGACATATCGATGCTGGTGCTGACGGGTGGTCGGGAACGCACCGTCGAAGAGTATGCGCGGCTGCTTGGCCAGGCCGGGCTGCGGCTGTCCGGCGTGAGCGGCACCGGAACCGCGCATGGTATCGTCGAGGCAAGGCCTGCCTGATCGGTCCGGCCGCGGGCTGGGCGGCGGCCTGCGGGGGCTGCCATCAGCGGCCATTTCTGTTAGTATGCGAAATATTCGTGTACTAACTAAGCATCGCGGCATCCCGCCCAACACCCGATGACTGATCAAGGCTCATCGCGCTACGCCAGCCGCCAGCGCGCAGGGCAGGACTTGCCTGGCCCCGAAGACAGTGTGCTCCGCGCGCTGCGTCGGATCATGCAGGCGGTCGATCTGTACAGCCGCCAGCTTGTCGGTGACCACGGGATCACGGGCCCGCAGCTGATCTGCCTGCGCCAGCTGCAGGAGGCGGGTCCGCAGTCGGCGGGTGAACTGGCAGCCGCAGTCAGCCTCCGGCCCGGAACCCTGTCGGGCATCCTGGATCGACTCGAGGCCCAGCGGCTGATCACCCGGGAGCGGCACCAGGAGGACCGGCGGCGGCTGCTGCTCGAGGTCACGCCCTCGGGGCGCGAGTTGCTGGCCGGCGCACCCCCGTCGCTGCAGGAAGACTTCCTGCTGCGCTTCCGGGCGCTGAGCCGCGCGGAGCAGGAGCAGATCGCTGGGGTGCTGGAGCAACTGGTCGGCATGATGTCCGCAGACAAACTGGACGCAGCTCCGCTGCTGGTAGCCGAGCCGGATCTGCGGCACTGCCCCGGCGCGGAAACCCTGCCGGCCCGAAGAGACTGAGGAGACGACCCCAGGATCATGTGTGGAATCGCTGGAGAAATTCGCTTCGATGGCCAGGCTGCCGACATTGCTGCAGTCGGACGCATGACCCGCCTGCAGCAGGCCCGTGGTCCTGACGGTGAAGGCCTGCACGCAGCCGGGCATGTGGCGCTGGGTCACCGGCGACTCAGGATCATCGATCTGTCCGAGCGTGGCGCGCAGCCCATGGAGGATGAGGCGCTCGGGCTTGTCATCGTGTTCAATGGCTGCATCTACAACTACCCCGCCCTGCGCAGGGAGCTTGAGCAGCGGGGGCACCGTTTCGTATCGACCAGCGATACCGAGGTCATCCTCAAGGCCTATGCCGAGTGGGGCCATCGTTGCCTCGAGCGCTTCAACGGCATGTTCGCCTTCGCGATCCACGAGAAGGCCAGCGGACGCGTGTTCGTTGCCCGCGACCGGCTGGGCATCAAGCCCTGCTACTACGCCGAGTGTCCCGGAGTATTCCGGTTTGCCTCGACACTGCCGGCGCTGGCATCAGCGCTAGAGTCGCCTGGCAGTCTGGACACTGTTGCCCTGCATCACTACCTGAGCTTCCACTCGATCGTGCCGGCTCCACGCACCATACTCCAGGGTATTCGCAAGCTGCCGCCGGCCACGTGGATGCTGATACATCCGGATGGCCGGCGCGAGGAACAGCGCTGGTGGGAGCCTGAATTCCGTCATGCGCAGGCGGACGGCTTCAACGAGCTGCGGGACGAGCTGCTCGAGACGCTGGACCGCGCCGTACAGCGGCGGATGGTCGCGGACGTGCCGGTGGGCGTGTTGCTGTCCGGGGGTGTCGATTCCAGCCTGGTCGTCGGCCTGCTTGCGCGCAACGGTGCGGACGGGCTCAATACCTTCACCGTGGGCTTCGAGTCGGCGGGCGGGGAAGCGGGTAACGAGTACCCCTATTCGGACCTGATCGCCCGCGAGTTCGGGACCCGGCACCACAAGATAGAGGTCAGCTCCAGCCAGCTGCTGGAGAATCTGCCGGACTGTTTCCGCGCGATGTCCGAGCCCATGGTCAGCCATGACAACATCGGCTTCTACCTGCTGAGCCAGGAGGTGGCCAGGCACGTCAAGGTGGTGCAGAGCGGGCAGGGTGCCGACGAAGTCTTCGGCGGCTACTTCTGGTATCCGCCCCTGCTCGCCAGTCAGTCCCCGGTGGATGACTACGCGCGCGTGTTCTTCGACCGCCACCATGACGAGATGGCCGATGTGCTCGATGCCCGCTTCGTGGACGACGACCACAGCCGGACCTTTGTCCGGGACTGGTTCTCCACTGCGCAGGCGGAGCTCGCCGTCGACAAGGCGCTGCACATCGACACTCTCGTCATGCTGGTCGACGATCCGGTCAAGCGCGTGGACAACATGACTATGGCGGCCGGGCTCGAGGCGCGGGTACCGTTCCTGGATTACGAACTGGTCGAGATGGCCGCCCGCATACCGCCGGAGATGAAGGTCAGCGGCGGAGGGAAGCACATCCTGAAGGAAGCCGCTCGCAGCGTGATCCCGTCCGAGGTCATCGACCGGCCGAAGGGATACTTCCCGGTGCCCGAACTCAAGTACCTCGACGGGCCCGTGCTGGAGATGGTGGCTGATGCGCTCGGCAGCCGGGCCGCGCGCGAGCGCGGCCTGTTCCAGCCGAAGCATGTCGCAGAGCTCCTGGCCGAACCCCAGGCTCACCTGACGCCCCTGCAGGGATCCAAGCTCTGGCAGCTGGGCAGCCTCGAGATCTGGCTGCAGACGCACGGGTTCTGAGGACACCGATGATGACCAGCGATCGTGCCCGTCACCGTATCCAGCGGCGCAGCAGCGCCACCATCGGGCCGAGGCGGGGTGACCGGCCAAGCCACCAGGGCGAGTCCCTGCGGGCGGACGCGACGGTGGACTGTGGCTGGGGCCGCATGATCTTTGCCCATACCTTCCGGGACAACGAGGCGCTGGCGCGGACCATCTGCGATGAGGTCGAGGGCCGGCGCAACCTCGCCCTGTATGTCCAGGACCCGCACGTCGTGGTCTCGCTGGCCCCCCAGGAGCTTTTCCTCGACCCCTCGCATACCTACCGTCTGTGGTTGTCTACCTACCGGCCCGCGCGCGTGCTTCCCGAGGGCTTCGTCATCCGCCGCCTGCAGACCTCCCGGGATGCGGAGGATATACACCGGCTGCTGACGACCCGCGGCATGGTCTCGGCCGACCCCGAGCTGATCTGGTCGCATCGCCGCTCCCGGAAACTTACCTACCTGGTCGCGGAAGATGCCGAGACCGGCTCGGTCATCGGGACGGTGACCGGCATCGATCATGCCGAGGCTTTCGGTGATCCGGAGAACGGGTCCAGCATGTGGTGTCTTGCTGTCGATCCGCAGGCCAGCCAGCCCGGCATCGGGCGTGCGCTGGTCGCGCACATCGCGGACCACTTTCTCGCCCGTGGCCGCAGCTACATGGATCTTTCGGTGATGCATGACAACACCGCCGTGATCAGGCTGTACGAGGACATGGGGTTCGAGCGCGTGCCGGTGTTCTGCATCAAGAAACGCAACGCGATCAACGAGCCGCTGTTCATGGGGCCCAGGCCGGAGACGCGGCTCAATCCCTACGCGCAGATCATCACCCATGAGGCCTTGCGGCGCGGCATCGGCGTCGACGTGCTGGATGCCGAGAACGGGTACTTTGCCCTGCACCTGGGTGGGCGCCGTATCGTCTGTCGTGAATCCCTGAGCGAACTGACGTCGGCCATAGCGATGAGCCGCTGCGAAAACAAGCGGGTCACGCATCGCGTGCTGTCGGCCGCGGGGCTGCGGGTGCCGCGCCAGCAGCAGGCCGGAGAGGCCGCCCCGAACGAGGCGTTCCTCGGGCAGTGCGGGCGGCTGGTCGTCAAGCCTGCGGTCGGCGAGCAGGGCCTCGGGATCAGCGTCAACGTCAGCACGGCCGACGAGCTCGATCAGGCGATCACCCTGGCCTTGCGCTACTGCCCGGAGGTGATCCTCGAGGAGTACGTCAGCGGTGACGACCTGCGGATTGTCGTGATCGGCCACCGGGTGGTTGCTGCTGCCGTGCGGCGCCCCGCGGCCATCGTCGGGACGGGCAGGCACAGCGTGGCGCGGCTGATCGACAAGCAGAGCCGCCGGCGCGCGGCAGCGACTGGCGGCGAGAGCCGGATACCGGTGGACGAGGAGACAAGGCGCTGCCTGCGCCGCCAGGGCCGCTCGCTCGAGGACATACCTGGCAAGGGCGAGGCCGTGCAGGTGCGCGAGACTGCGAACCTGCACACCGGGGGCACGCTGCACGACGTGACGGCGCAGCTCTCTCCTGTGCTGACCAAGGTCGCCTGCCAGGCATCCCGGGCGCTGGACATCCCGGTGGTGGGCCTCGACCTGATCGTGGCGGACCCGGCTGGTGAAGACTATGTGCTGATCGAGGCCAACGAGCGACCAGGTCTCGCCAACCACGAGCCGCAACCGACGGCTGAACGTTTCATCGACCTGCTGTTCCCCCAGACGGCGGGTAGTTCATAAGCTATCTGGAGCATTTTTCGAGGACACTTCATGACTACGGAGAACGGAGAGTTTTCACGCCACGCCCTGCTGCAGCGCTGCCAGACCCTGGTCCGCCGCATCCGGCCGAACCTGCCGCCTGAGGGCTCGACGGCGCACGAGTTCGCCTGGCAGTGCCGCGCGCTTGCCGAGCGTGTGCAGACCTACGAGGAGCTGCTGGGCAACAACCCGGACCAGCTCCAGGGCCGCCACCTCGAGTTCAGGCTGCAGCGGCTGGAGTCGGCTCTGGGTGCCTCGCTGGATTACTTCCGGCGGGTCTACCTGGATGTGCATTCGGGCGAAATCGACGATGATCCGGTGCCCGCCCGGCGCAAGGAGCGCGCCCGGGAGACCCAGCAGGACATGCAATGACGGCCATGCGGATCGACATGGGCTACCTGTGCTCGATGCTCGCCCGGCTGCTCGCGATCCCCAGCCCGAGTGGCTATACGGACCAGATCGTGCGCGCATGCTGCGAGGAACTAGACAGCCTTGGTGTGCCTTATGAGCTGACCCGCCGCGGGGCCATCCGTGCGGTGCTCGAAGGCCGCACGCACAAGCCTGCCCGCGCGCTCATCGCCCACCTGGACACCCTGGGAGCGCAGGTGCGGGCGCTTAAGCCCAACGGGCGGCTCGAGCTGGTGCCTATCGGTCACTGGTCCAGCCGTTTCGCCGAGGGTGCGCGCTGTACCTTGTTCACGCGCAGGCACAGCTGGCGGGGGACGATCCTGCCGCTCAAGGCTTCCGGCCATGCGTTTGGCAACGAGATCGACGAGCAGCCGGTGTCGTGGCACAACGTGGAATTGCGGGTGGACCTGCGCGTCAGCAACGCCGAGGACCTCGCCTCCCAGGGTATCGCGATCGGTGACTTCGTTGCGATCGACCCGCAGCCCGAGTTCCTTGACAATGGTTATATCAACTCGCGTCACCTCGACGACAAGGCTGGCGTCGCGGTGATGTTTGCCGCAATCAAGGCCTTGCGCGACGCCGGGGCAGATCTTCCCGTGGACTGCTACTTCCTTTTCTCCATAGCCGAGGAGGTGGGTTCCGGCGCTTCCGCTGTCCTGCATGGCGATATCGCCTCCATGGTCACCATCGACAACGGGACCACGGCCCCTGGCCAGAACAGCAGCGAGTTCGGCGTCACGATCGCAATGGCGGACATGACAGGCCCGTTCGAGTACCACCTCACGCAGAAGCTGATCGATATCTGCGAGCACGAACGCATACCGTACCAGCGCGACGTCTTTCGCTGGTATCGCTGTGACAGCGCCTCGGCGATCGAGGCAGGCAACGACATCCGCACCGCATTGATCACGTTTGGCATCGATGCGAGCCATGGCTACGAGCGCATCCACCAGGATGCGCTGCTGAGCCTGGCGAGGCTGGTGGCTCACTACAGCTGCAGCGAGGTCAACATCCTCCGTGACCGTGATTCCATGGGTCCGCTCAAGGGATTCACGCGCCAGCCCCAGCGCCAGGCGGACGATGCCACCTGACCGGCTTGCCGGCTGGCTCCTGTGCCTGCTCCTGTGCTTTCCCGGCGTGCTCCCGGCGGAGGAGGGGCCGCTGCATGTCGGGAGCCCCGGAGAACCTGCTTCGCTGGATCCTCACCGTATCACCGGAATCTGGGAGAACCGCATCGTCGGCGACATGTTCGTCGGCCTGACCACCGAGGGTCCGGACGGCAGCGTGCAGCCGGGTGCTGCTTCCGGATGGGAGGTCTCCGACGACGGGTTGCTCTGGGCTTTCCAGCTTCGCCCGCATCAGTGGTCCGACGGTCGCCGCGTGACCGCGAGGGATTTTGTGCAGTCCTTCCGGCGGATGCTGGATCCAGCCACCGCGAGCGCCTATGCGGATTTCTTCTTTGTCATCGATGGTGCGGCAGCATTCCATGCCGCCGGGGGCGACGGCCCGCTGGGCATCTCGGCGCCGCGGGATGATCTTCTCGAGATACGGCTCGAGCATCCTGTGGCTTACTTACCTGGCCTGCTGATGCACTTTGCCGCAATGCCAGTGCCCATGCACGTGATCGCAGAGCATGGGGACGACTGGACCCGGCCGCAGCACATGGTGGTCAACGGCCCCTTCCTGCTGGAAGACCGCATCCCCAACGCCCGCGTCGAGCTGGTGCGCAATCCAATGTTCTGGGATGCTGGCTCGGTTGCGCTCGGGGGCGTCATCTATCATGTCCAGGAAGACCGTGACGGTCTCGTCAGGCGTTTTCGCACCGGCGAGCTGCACGTGGTGCTCGATTTTCCCGCCAGCCGGGCCGCGAGCCTCCGCGAGTCGCTGGGCTCCGAGGTTCGTACGGCACCGCAACTCGGGCTGGGCTTCATTGCGATCAACCATCGCCGCACGGTCCTGGCGGACGCGCGCGTGCGGCGTGCACTTTCGCTCGCTGTAGATCGCGAGGTGCTCGCCCAACGCATCCTGGGCAGCGGTGAGCAGGCCGCCCTGAGTCTTGTGCCTCCCGGGACCGGCAACTACGGGGAGCCCGCAGAGCCTGACTTTGCCCGCCATCCCCGGGAGCAGCGCCTGGCCGAGTCACGCGGGTTGCTTGCCGCAGCAGCGGCCGATGGGCTGGCCGCTGACCGGCTGCAGCTGCGCCTGCCCCTGTCCGAGAATGACCGGCGTCTTGCAGTGGCGCTGCAGTCGATGTGGCGCGAGGTCGGTGTGGCTGTGTCGCTGGATCGCAGCGAGACCGCGATTCACTATTCCAGCCTGCAGTCCGGCGACTTTGATCTCGCACTGGCCAGCTGGTTTGCCATCTGGAGTGATCCGCAAAGCTTCACCCTGCTGCTCGAATCCGGCACAGGAGCCAACAATTTTGGTGCCTACCAGGATGCGGAGTATGACCGCCTGACCGGCGAGGCGGCGCTGGAGACCGACCTTGTGCGCAGGACAGCCCTGCTGCGGGCGGCGGAGCAGCGTGCGCTTGACGACACCGCTCTGATTCCCCTCTACCACCACAGCTCACGCAACCTGGTATCCAGCCAGGTCCGGGGATGGACCGACAACCTCCTCGATGTGCACCGCAGCCGCTTCCTGTCGCTGGCGCCTGCGAGCCGTCGCTGACACATTCTACGTCAGCAGGCTGGACCTGCATTGCCTGCCCTCGCCGACGATATGCCAGAATGCCGCCGGGCTCCCCGGCTGGACTCTTCTTGTGCTGATCGCCCTGCTGCAACTCGCTGTCGGCCTGCTGCTGCTCTATGCTGCCGGTGAACTGCTGGTGCGTGGGGCTGCCGACCTCGCGCTGGCGCTCGGCATCACACCGCTGGTGATCGGTCTCACCGTCGTATCCTTCGGTACCAGCGCACCCGAGCTTGCCGTGTCCATCAATGCAGCCCTGACCGGCCAGGATGACATTGCGATCGCCAACGTCATCGGCTCCAACATCTGCAACATCGGCCTGATCATCGGCGTGACTGGCATGATCGGGGCCTTGCGGATACATGAGCAGCTGGTCCGGATCGACATGCCCATCATGCTCGGCAGTTCCCTGCTGCTGGTCTGGCTGCTCATGGATGGCCGGATATCGCGCGCCGAAGGCGCACTCCTGGCCGGCGGCATCGTCTGCTACACAGCGTGGACGCTGTTCAGGGCGCGCCGCGTGCGCGCCGCGGTTCAGGCTGCAGCGGGCGACTTCCCGCAGTCGCCTGCCAGATCGCGGTGGCGGGGCCTCGTGATGGTAGCCACCGGAGCACTGGGCCTGGCGTTCGGAGCGCGGCTGATCGTCGACGGTGCCGTATCGGTTGCGACCATGATTGGTGTCAGCACAGCGGTCATCGGGCTTACCGTGGTCGCACTCGGAACCAGCCTGCCTGAGCTCGCGACTTCGGTAATCGCAGCCGTCAGGCGCCATGCGGACATGGCTGTTGGAAACATCGTCGGCTCGAACATCTTCAACATTCTGTCGATCCTGGGCATCACCGCGTTGCTGCGCCCGCTGGGTGCCGGGGACCTGGGTCCGGCAGACGGGCTGGTGATGGCGGGATTTGCGCTGGGCCTTTGGCTGTTCATGGCGCGGCGTCACAGCATCAGGCGGCTCCAGGCTGGCCTGTTGCTGGCGGCCTATTTCGGATACATCGGCTGGCTGGGCGTGGCCGGGCCGGCGGGCTGAGCGCGTTGCGTTGTTCCGGCCTCAGAGGTCTTCCGGCTGACGGTCTGGGCGCCGCCGACGTCCGCCAGTGGCCTCTCGCGGCCGCCGCGGCAGTCCTCTGCCGCTGCGTTCGTGTGTCACCAGGAACCGACGCACCAGGTGCTGGCCCGGCAGACCGCCGTCCTCCAGGTCCGCCAGCTGTTCCAGATCCGGGTCCGTTTTCTGTTGGCGTCCCATGGTGAAACCCTCGGGCACTTGAGCTGGGGGCGGCGCCTCAGACTATGTAGTCGTCGAAGTCCTCAAGCGCTTTCTTCAGCTGCCGCAGTTCGCGCTCCTCCTCGATACGACGCCACGCAGCGAGCCGGAACGCCGTCTGCCCAGGCTGGCTCTCGCCATGCGTGTCGTCCATAGACTCGAAACCGAGATCGTCTTCCATGTCCATCGTGCCGGGTCCTCAACAGGTTCGACCTGCCGCCACTTTCCGGGCGGATGCGCAAGAAGATAGGGCAAAATAGCTTGATGTCAAGGTAGTTTCCTCCCGGCCAACCGGGAGAGTGGATATCTCCATGGCTGATGACATCGTCGATGAGCTGCTCGGACAGTGGAACGAGCTGGAGCCGGACCGTGACTGGTCCGGCATCGGGGTTGTCGTGCGTATCCAGCGCCTGGCTAAGCTGCTGCAGCAGGGCACGGAGCGGGCGCTCGCGCCGCTGGACCTCAGGCTCTGGGAGTACGATGTGCTCTCGGCCCTGCGCAGGCAGGGGCCGCCGTTCCAGCTTCCGGCCCACGCCCTGGCGCGCGCGGCGCTGCTGACCAGCGGGGCGATGACGACCCGCATCGACCGGCTCGTCGACAAGGGGCTGGTCAGTCGCCTGCCCCGGGCCGAAGATCGCCGTGGGGTTGCCATCATCCTGAGCCCTGCGGGGCTTGAACTCGTCGAGCGGGCGCTGACTGCGCGGATGGCGGCAGCCGAGGAGCAGCTGGAGAGCATTGGCCTGGACGAGCGCCGTGCGCTGGCCGCCTCCCTGCGCAAGCTGCTGCTGGCGGCCAGCGACCCGGACGGCCCGCAGCCGTCCTGAGGCTCCAGTTTCGCATGGCCCGTGTGCAATAATGTTACATTGGCCGGGCAGCTGGAATCAGGGAGCCGCCTGCGCGCAGTGGCAAGCTTAACCCGGAAGCACCTGAGCTTCCTTCCGGCACGCGATCAGCCCGGCTCCGGCCGGCCAGCAGCGTCTGTGGGAAGAGTGCCGTGCAGCCCCTGACGACCAGGGCATCAGCGCCATCCGACCAGGGACTTGCCGGCAGATGAACCCGATGTCCGGCAGGGTTCCCGGGCACCACTGACCACCGGGAGATAGCGTGCTGCTCGTAGCTGCGATTCTGGCCCTGCTCGCGGGCCCCCTGCTGTTCCGGCTGGCGCGTCATCGTGCCGGGCCCATGGCGTTTCTCGACGGGCTGACGCTGGTCACGATAGTTGGGCTCTCCGTTTTCAGCATACTGCCGGAGGCCATTGCGATCGCCGGGCCTTCCGCCTGGGTGCTGGCCGGCCTCGGCCTGCTGTTTCCCACAGCGGTGGAGCGCCTCTTTACCGCGGCCGTGCACCGGATCCACATGGCCGTGCTGGTACTGGCGATCACGGGACTCGCGCTGCACGCAGTCATAGATGGGCTGATACTGCTTGGCGGTGAGGCTGGTCACAGCCACAGCCACAGCCATGGCCACAGCCATGGTCATGGACTCGGTGCAGGTGAGCACCTGGCGCTCTCCGTCGTGCTGCACAACCTGCCGAAAGGGCTTGCGCTGTGGTACCTGCTTGCGCCGGCTTTCGGAACGCCGCGTGCGCTGGGCGTTCTGCTGCTGCTGTCGGCCGCGACCCTCTCGGGTTACCTGGCCGGAGACGGCCTGCTGGCTGCGCTCGACGCACCTGCCCTGGCCTGGTTCCAGGCTTTCGTCGCAGGCTCGATACTGCACGTGGTGCTCCACGGGGCGGGTGCCCATGCGCACGACGCGGAGGAGACCCGCGAGGGCAGGCAGCGCCTGGCGAGCAGGCTGGGCCTCGTGGGTGGCATGCTGCTTCTCTGGCTCGCGCTTGGCTGAGTCGCCCCCTGCCGGTCTCAGCGTGCCGCGAGCTGTCTCGCTACCGGCACGAACAGCGCCAGCGCCGCCAGGCAGCAGGTGATCGCGACGATGTTGGCCGGCCAGTAGCCTGCGCCTTCGACCAGGAAAAGGCCTGCCAGGACGGGGCCGACAAAGAAGCCACCGATCTGGGCAGCCGGGATCAGCACGCTGGCGCGCCCCGTGTGATCGGCGCTGGCAATGGCACCCATCATGTATGGCCCGATCATGTTCCAGAAAATCTGGAACGTGGCGGCCGTCAGCAGGAACTGCAGCCAGACCATCTCCCCGCGCAGGATCGTCAGCATGGCGACCTGGACCAGCAGCGCGAGGGTGACCGGTCCCATCCGCCCCACGCGCCCTGCCAGCCAGGAAGCTGCCAGCGCACCGCTGGTACCCAGCAGCGTCGACAGGCCCAGCGCCTGGCCGACCGCAACTGCATCGATCCCGCCGCGTTCCCCGATCAGCTGGATGAAAGCCCAGATCGCACCGAGGCCAGTGCACCAGATCAGCATGGTCAGCAGGGCGAGCCATGCCAGACCGGGAATCGGCCGGGACGCGGCGGTTTCAGTACCCGCTGCCACCAGCGCCGGGCGCGCAGGAACCCAGGGCACGGTCAGCAGGATCAGGCCCGCGAAAATGGCGACCGGGACGACGACGCCCGGCAGGCCCCAGATTCCCCTCGGAATGTTGAGCTGGAAGGCGAGCACACCCACCATCACCTGCGCGGCGATTGCGAAGGCGAAGTTGCGGTCCTTCTGCGTTGTGCTGCCAAGTACGGTCATGGCAACGGCGAAGGCGGTGCCACCGCCGAGTAGCCCCGTCAGGAAACGCAGGGCCAGCAGCAGGGAGAAGTCAGCCACCAGGGCGGTGAGCAGGTTGCCGCTGATCACGACCAGCGCGGCGAACGCGCCGGCGAGCCGCCAGTTGACCCGGTGGATCCAGAAGGCAGCCAGCACGCAGCCGAGCGCCGTGCCCAGCGCCTCTCCGGCGCCGATGTAGCCTGCCTGCGCGTCGGCCAGGCCACCGGCGACCAGGGCGCCGATCAACACCGGCATCAGCATCACGGCGAGTACGCCAAGGCAGCTCAGCAGTATGGCCGCAGCGATGGTCTGCGGCCGGTCTACCGAGGCGTGATCACTCATCTAGGGCTCCAGGCAGGGCGCTGTGGTCGAGGGACCAGATGGCGCACTGTACCGGAGCCCGGGGCACGCTGCACGGTTACTGGGTGCTGCCGCGATGGCCGCAGCACCCGCGCCGAAGTCTCAGACGGTCGCGATCAGTGCAGCCAGCGGTGCCAGCAGGACTATGGCGATGAGCAGGACTTCGCCGATGGATTCGAGGTCGGTGTTCAGGAAGGACATGTCTTTGGCTCCGGGTTGGTCATCTTATTGATGGCCATACTGCCCGGGGCACGCCAGCGGTTCTTCTCGGCCGGGTAACAGTTTGTAGCAGACTGTAACGCCGCCTCAGGTCCTTGCCTGGCGCAGCGCAGGCTGCACGCGCTCGGCAACCCGTCGCAGCGCATCGCCGGGCTCGCCGTAGAGTCTCAGGCTGAGTTCCCCGATGCCCGCGCTCACGAAGGCCAGCAGTCGCTCGCTCAGCCGGTCGATATCGCGCACGGCCCCGGTCAGCGTGAGGCCATCGACCATCCGGTCCAGTACGGCATCCGGCAGCAGGTCCGCAGGGTCCCTGCCCATGGAGTATGCGGCCGCCAGCTGGGGCAGCCTGGCCATGACGAGCGCGATCTCGTCCTCGGGCAGGCAATGAGCCAGACGGGCAGGGTCCCAGATGCCCCTTACCCAGAGCCGGGTTCGTGCTTCCCGGTAGGCCTCCTCGCGCGAAGGTTTCACGTGCCAGGCGACCAGGTTGTTCACACGGAAGTGCTTGCGGGCACGACCCGAGGCCGCCAGGCCCGTATCCAGGGACCGCAGCGCTGCCGGCAGGTCCTCCGGCATCACGTCACTGAACATAACGCCATCGGCGAGTTGCCCGGCCAGCTGCAGCATCCTGGGCTTGCTGGCCGCTACATAGAGCAGGGGCGGACGTTCCCCGGCCCAGGATGGCCTGTAGTCATTGACGCGGAACAGTTCTCCGTGGTGGTTGACCGGCCCGCCGCCGGTAGCGCCACGCAGGATCTCAAGGCCCTCACGGACCCCGCGCAGCATGCGCGGCGCCGTGCTGCCCCGGTCGGGCTTCAGGCCCAGCGCGATCATCGTTCCCCCACCCCCGCCCAGGACGAGGCTGGCCCGTCCGCGGGCCAGCTCGTTGAGGCAGAGCAGTGAGCTCGCGATCTTTGCCGGATGCAGTTCAAAGGGGCTGATCGCCACTGGGCCAAGCCGGATGCGGCGCGAGGCGCGTGCCAGAAGCGAGAGCGCGAGGAACGGGTCCCGCGCGGACAGGATATTGGGCAGCCAGACCGCGCCGAAGCCGAGACTCTCGGCCAGCAGGCCGAGGTCCCGCAGGCGTTCCGGCGAGTCAGGCTCAAAAACGAACTGGATGTCCATGAGATGCGATCAGAGCATGACGGGCAGCCTTGTGCCAGCCCGGGCCGTGCCCTGGCGGGGCGCCTGTCCGGCTGTCGATCGCCGCCCTTGCCGCAAGGCCGTTCGGGGAGGATGCTTGGCGCATGAAGATCGACCTGATCCTCGATTCTCGTCTGTCGGCCGATGAGCTGGCCTTGCTGGGCAGCATGGCCGAGGAATATGGCATCAACGGGATCTGGACTGCCAGTTACCTGGATTCACGTGACCCCTTCGCCAACCTGGTGCTGCTGGCACGTGCAACGCGCCGCATCCGGCTTGGCCCGGTCGCCGTGAATCCCTGGGACATTCATCCGCTGCGGATCGCCACCGGCCTGCTGACGCTGAACGAGCTTGCGGATGGCCGCGCTGCCATCGTGGTTGGAGGGGGCGGGGAGGCGCTGCAGGCTCTGGGCATCCGGCCGGAGCCTCGTGTAGGCGCCGTGCGCGAATGCGTTGAGATACTGAAGGCGTCAAGACCCGACCGCGCTCTGGACTACGCGGGGCGCTTGTTCCGTGTGAAGGCTTACCGGCCTGCCTGGGCCACGGCCACGCCCCCGCCCATATTCGTCGCGGCGAACAAGCCGCAGATGCTGCGCATGGCGGCCAGGGCCGCTGATGGCATCATGATGAGCGACCTTCCCCCAGGCCTGGCTGCGGCGACCATAGAGCGCGTCCGGGTAGCCGCTGCCGCCGCCGGGCGTGATGCCGGGGCCTTCATGTTCAGCAATTTCATGGCTTGGCACGTGCATGAGGATCGTGCCCAGGCGGTCCGCGAGGCCCGGCAGTGGCTTGGTTACCGTGGCCTGTTTCGCCGCTGGGTGATCACGGCGTTCCTTTGCGACGAGGACTACGACATCATCGAGGCGAACCGCGAACGGATCTACGCCGCTGCGCAGATGGCTGAGCCCGTGGTGCCCGGAGTGCCCGACCGCATCCTTGACGCGCTGGTCGAGAACCTTACGCTGACCGGCGACCATGGCGATCTGCCGTCCATCATCGGCCACCTGCGCGCGATGCAGGATGCCGGGCTGACGCACGTGGCCCTGGAGCTGCGCCAGGAGCCGGCGCGATCGATCCGGCTGATCGGCGAGAAAATCCTGCCCGCCATCGGCGGGCAGGTGCAGGGCGAAGGCTGAGGGCCGGCAGCGCCGGGTCAGGTCTTAACCGGGGCCGGCTTCTGGTCGCGCGCGTAGTGCTCGAGACTGGAATGGCTCGGGCCGTAGTCCTCGGTTGGAGCCTTCAGCATTTCCGGGCGGTGCTTCTCCGTATAGTCCAGCACCTTGCGCGGGAGCTGCTCGACCGACTCCAGGCTGGCCATTGTCGAGGTGTAGACGCAGTGTCCCGGAGTCTGGCCCATGAGCATCCAGGGCAGCCAGGGCGTCACGCGGTGCCAGGTGCCGTGGTAGGGCACCGCGCTCAGCGCCGGGTTTTCCAGGTCCCTGCGTGAGACGAAGTAGCGCATCATCTCCGAGACCTGCGCATGCGTGCCGGCGGATTCGCGCGGCCACTTGTCGGGCTGCAGCGGGCTCGGGTAGTTGAGGTGCATGTCCGTCTGCAGCACCAGGATGTCGTCGGTCAGCTCCTGCCACGGGAAGATCAGCGGGATCTTGGGCAGCTTGCTCCGATCACCCGGGAAATCCTCCGGCGCCAGGATCAGGTAGTCGCTGATCGTGTAGTTGAACGGATCGTTGAACACCTGTACCACATTGACGGTTTCCTCCGTCCAGGGGTTCTTCCACTCCTCGATGATGTCACCGGGGCGCCCGTGCCGGACGTCGGTGTAGTAGATCACTTCCTTGTTGAGCCGGCGGATGTTGCCGTCCGGCAGCGGGATCAGACGGGTGGCAAGAAAGGTCTCGAATCCGAGCAGCTCGCGAACCTTCTCGCCGGGCTTCACACCCAGTACCAGCCCGCTGCAGTAGCCGATCCGCTCCTTCTCCGGATCCATGTCACCCTGGATGCGGGACCAGGCATCCCGGTTCCAGCGAGGGCTCTTGAAGTCGATCTTTGTCTCGAATGGCATGACCATGGCACTGCTTCCTCAATGCGTTGAAGCCGACAGCGTTGCTGGCCCGGAATGTCCGGGCCTGAACCCAAGACTTCGAGTGTAACGGAAGCGGCTGACCGCAGGCAGGCGCGCGCCCGGCGTTGGCGCGCTCTGTTCGGTGGGTGGTTCCACGCTGTTAGAATCATCCGGGTATTGACCGCCGGGAAGATGAGGGTGCAGACATGAAGCAGCGCGGGCGCGAGACCGGGCCTGCGTCCGCCGCCACCAGCGGGCGACGCAGGCTGGGCTCTGCCCAGAGGACTGTCACGCCGCTCTATCACCAGATGTACCTGGCCCTGAGGGACAAGATCCGCGGTGGCATCTATCCGCCTGACCGCCCCTTGCCCGGGGAGCACCAGCTCGCGCAGGATTTCGGGGTGTCACGCGTGACTGTGCGCCGCACGCTGGAAAACCTGGAAATTGACGGGCTCGTGGTGCGTCGCCGAGGGGTCGGTACTTTCCCCGTCGCGGCTCCTGTGGAACACAGGGATCGCTACAACATCGGCGGGCTTGTCGCTGCCGGCCGGGTACCGCCGGGAACTGATACGGACCACGAGACGCTTGCGGCGGGTTTGTGCCGGGCCCCGCGCCGGGTGCTCGGATTCTTTCCTTCCACGGGTGACCTGCAGCTGTTCCGGATACAGCGCCGGCGCAGCTTCCGGGGTCAGCCGTTCGCGATACTGACTGCGTGGACCTGGCCACAGCATGGAGAGCGCCTTGCCGAGCTCGCCGAGCGTACCGGTGGGATACCGGCAGCGCTGGAAGAGATGGCGCTGGAGCTGGGCCGCGCCGAGCAGGCTATCACCGCCCGGTCGGCGGACGAGGAGGCGGCTGCCTATCTGCAGGTCCCTGTCGGGATGCCCCTGCTGGCCATGAAGAGCATGGTCACGGACCGGGAAGACCGCACCGTTTGCCTGATGGAGTCCCTGTTCCACCCGGACCGCTACGAGTACCGAACCACCATGCTGCGTCGACGAGGCGCCGCCGGGGAACGTTGGCGCATAGTCAGCTGAGGCGCATCAGCGGAACCAGATGGAGTCCGGCCGGCGCCGGTGCAGGTAGCGGTCAAGACCGAACCAGCGCCCGGTGGGGAAGTAGGCGATCAGCAGGGGGATCAGCGTCAGCGGGATCAGGGAGGCGTCGTAGTATCCGCCCACGCCGATCGTGACGCAGATGAAGGCAGCCAGCAGGGCGGCGGCGCGCGTCATCAGTCCGAACATCAGCCCGATCGTCACCAGCGTCCAGGCAAAAGTCACGTAGACTGCGATGAGCGGATACCACGGGATGCCGATGTTCTCCAGGAACCAGTAGCCGAGGTCCCCCGGCTGCAGCTCTTCCAGACGGTTGCTGAAGGTCACCTGCAGCCGGTCGGTCCAGAGCACCCCTGTGTTCCACTTGTTCCAGGTCGAGAATGTGAAGAACAGCCCGTAAAGGTAGCGCAGGATCAGGAGGAGGACGATTCCGGTGGAAGCCAGGAACGAGCGGCGCTTGCTGGTGTCCTCGATCGTGGGTGCTGTTGCGGACATTGGTTTCCCCTCCGGATTCAACAGCCGGAAAGGATGCACCTGTAGGGAAGATAATACAAGCGCCGGTCAGTGATGCTGTTTCGAACGCGAAAAAAAAACGGGCCCGGCCACCGGCCGGGCCCGGTTACCACGTGAGGCTTACCTGGGGGCGCCGAACCGGTACTGCAGGCCCAGGTTGATCGACCATAGATCGGCATCCTGGGCGTCGTACCAGTCGAACTCTGCCCGGATGTCGAAGTCGTCGGAGATCCTGATGAACGTGCCGACACCGACAGCAAGTCCGTCGTTGCTGCCTAGTCCGAGGGTCGTCACGGAATCCGAGATGTCGCGGCTGAAGTCGAAGTAGCCCACGCGGATGAAGGGCTGCAGGTCCTCGACGGGCACGGGAATGAAGCCGACCGCATGGGCCGTGAAGCCACGGAACGACAGCTCCACGTTGCCGGAGACGAGCTCGCCAAGCTCCTCGGGCACCGCGCCCGAGAAGTCGCCCGTGTTGACGTAAGCGCCCTCCAGCCCGAAGTACTTGTTGAACCGGTAGCCGGCTGACAGCTTGAAGCCCACCGAGCTGTCATCGAAGAAATTCTCGTCGTCGTTGAAGTCGGCAAACACGGCAGCGGCGCCGATGCTCCAGCCCTTGTGGGTGTCCGCATGCGCGAGCGTCACTGCGCTGACGCCAAGTACGGCTGCCATAAGAATTCGTTTCATCACGAAGGCTCCTTAGAAAGGTTCAGTGAAAGTCTGGCGCCAGGTTAGTCTCGACTGCAGACGTTAGGGGCGGCACCGCGTATCAACGCCATGGCCACACGAACCGGCAGTATCCTGACCCTGGATCCGTTACCCCCAAGCCGGACCGGCAAAGCTTTGCCCGACGCAGTATACGACGGCCGGAGCCCCGGTCAACTTCAGGGCTGCCAGTCCTGTACGAGCTATCCGGGAAGCGAGGGCGGGCTCACTCGAGTGCCGACAGCGCCGCGGAAAGCTCCGGGAAGTGCCGCCGTGGCTCTGGCGCCTCGCTCATCCGCTTCCCTGCCACCGAGGCCTGTGCGTTGGTCCAGGCGATGCGGGAGGCAGGCAGCAAACCCGTGTATTCGCGCCAGTCCTGTGCAAGCAGGCCATCGAGCAGCGCCTGCCAGTGGCCATGCGATTGCAGCATGGCGACCACGCGCTCTTGCATCAGGCGGTCTTCAAGTGCCGGCACCTGCTGGAGGATGGCATCCCGGCTGCGTCGATACCAGGGAAAGAACAGGCAGCTGTCGCGGACCAGGTGCCAGTACTCCGCCAGGTGCCCGCCATGCCAGGCCGGGGTCAGCGGCGGCAGACCCTGCGTGCGCCACTCTGCACGGTACTCGGCCTTCCAGAGGGGCGGGTCCACGAGCAATGAGGTCGTGGGCCTGCCCGCGCGGCGCGCTGCCTCGGCGACCAGCAGCCCGCCGGCTTCGATGCCTGCGCTACGCGTACTGGCCGGGGACTGATGCAGGATCGACTCCAGCGTGCCCAGCGTCGCCTCCACCAGGTCCGGGCTGTCTCCCGGCAGCCTGTCACTGGCTCCGTGGCCCGGAAGGTCAGGCATGACAATGTGAAACTTCCCGGGCAGCGATCCTGCTTCAGCGGCCAGCAGCTCGGCGGCGGAGCCAGGCGCATGGAGCAGCAGCAGTGGCTGCCCGTCGGCAGCGCCCGTGTGCAGCAGACAGGCTTGTCCGCCGTGACCATCGGCCACCAGTTCGCGCCACCGGTCACCGCCCGGAACCGAGGTTGCCCGACCGGGCGGATCCCCGGGGTTGGCAAGCAGGTGCGCATAGGCGGCGGCCAGGGCTGCGCCGGCGTCGGGGGCAATCCGTCGCTCGGCACTGCAGCCGCCGTCCAGACGCGGGATATGCCCGGCGAGTGGGTCGTGCGCCGAGGCGATCACCAGCGCCGGGGTGCTGAGCCGCGCCAGGTCCGCCCGGGTGTCGTGCGCGAACGCGCCTCGATAGGCGCTGGCGTAGTGATCCCCGGAAGTCAGCAGTTCGATCAGGCTTTGCTGGAGGTTCTCCGGCCCAGGCAGGTCGCAGTCACGTCGCGCTGCGCTCTCGCGCCGGTACCAGGGAAAGAACAGCGCCTGTTCGCGCAGCCGTGCCCAGGCCCAGCCCAGGTGGGCGCCGTCCCAGCGTGGCACCAGCGGGGGCAGGTAGTGATCGAGCAGTTCGGCCCGCTCGTGGGGCTCCGGCAGGATGAGGCCGTTGCAGGCCAGAGCGGTCACTCGCTCCGGAGCCATCGAGGCCAGCGCCATGCCGATGCTTGCGCCGGTGTGAAAGCCATATATGCCGAATCGTCTTGCGCCGATTGCATCGGCGAACTCCAGGGTCGCGCGCGCGAAGGCTGCCAGCCCTTCCCCCGGGTCGGGCAGCGGGTCAGACAGGCCATAGCCCGGAGTATCGGGTGCGGCAAGCGTGAATGACCGCGACCAGTCGCGCATCAGCGGCATCATCTCGCGGGAGGATTGCGGTGACTGGTGCAGCAGCAGCAGCAGCGGGCCGTGGCCGCTGCGCCGGTAATGCACCTGCCGCGTGCCACTGGGGCTCCTGATGGTGACGAAATGCCGGCTCGGCTGGTTGCTCATCTTGCTGCCTTCGCTCATTGCTGACCCGGACTGGGCTGTCGTTGACCCTTGGCTGGCCCGGTCCGGTACATTACAACGATGGAGTCCACGACGACCGCCACGCAAACCTCCTTCGACCCTGCGGCCCCGCTCTACCACGGTGCGCGGCCACCGGGCGTCCAGCCAGTCGAAGTCGCGCGACTGACACCTTGGCAGCGGGTGCTGCTCGTTGCGGATGGCACGGTGACCCGACTGCTGGAGGCATGGGCGCTCGAGCCCGTCAGCGTGCGACTGGTCCGGCAGCGGCAGGTCGAGCGCAGCCTGCAGGATGACTGGCTGGGCTCCCCCTTCGACGGCCCCGTCATTGAGCGGACCGTGATTCTGAGTGGCGCGACCAGCGGGAGATTCTTCCTGTACGCCGAGTCGCTCATTCTGCCCGGCCGACTGCCTGCAGGCCTGCAGGACGCACTGTCCGGGTCCTCCGGGGGGCTGGGACAGATTCTCGATGCCGCCGCGGTGGAAAGCCGCCGCGAGGGGCTGTGGTTCGGGCGCCTGCGCCGCGACGGACTCCCCGAGGAGGCTGCCATGGCCAGCGAGGGCGAGTTCCTCGCCCGATGCTACCGTCTGCTGGTCGGCGGACGGCCCGCTATGCGGATCACGGAATACTTCCCGTGGGTCGCGACGCATCCCGGGCCGCTGGCAACGGATCAGGGGTCCTGACGGCATCAACCAGCGGCCCCGCGCGGACATGACACGGCAGCCGCAACCGTGCCGTTCGAGGCCCGCGTTACCCGGGGCGACCGCTGGCCGGTCCAGCTGGTACGATGATCGTCTCAGCGATTGTGACGAGCAGGCAGCCGGACCGGCTGCCAGTGATGCGCGGGACCCGGTGCGCTGACCGGTCCGCTGCAAAGGGGTGGACGGGAAGATGGCAGATATCGCTTTCTGGACCCTGCTCGCCTGTGCGTTCGTGCTGGGTCTCGTGGTTGGCCGCCTCATGACGACCGTGGGCAAGGTCCTGGATGACCGGCGCGCGCGAAAGCTCCAGCACCAGGTTCGTGCCCTGGAAGCAGGTCTGCGGGTCGCGCAGAAGAATGCCGGGGAAGCTACGGCCCGCGCCTCTGGCCGGGTGCAGCAGGCAGAGCAGGCACTGGGTGAGCGTGACGATCTGGTCCGGCGGCTGTCCCGCCTGGAGAGCGAAGCCCAGGACCTCAAGTCCCGCCTGCGCAACGAGTGCTCGAAGACAGCCGGCCTCAGGCGCAAGCTTTCGGATACCTCCGAGGCCCATGCCCGGACGCTTGTCGAGCTGGGCGACCTGCGCAACGAACTCGACATTGCCCGGTACAGTTCCGATGCCGCCAGCGATGAGCTCCTCCGCATCAAGTCGGAACGTGATGAGCTGGAGGCGGAGCTCGGGCGCATTCGTACGGAACAGGCGGGCGGCAGGGCGCTGCCCGGGCACCGTTGAAGCTCGGCTTAGTTGCCGGGTACTCGCCGGCTGCCATCGACGTTCCCTGGCCGCTGGTGATGGCGGCCGAGTCGATGGGCTACGACTCGGTATGGACATCGGAAGCCTATGGCAGCGATGCAGTCTCACCGGCTGCCTTCATCCTCGCGCGCACCACCCGGATACGGGTAGGTACCGCGATCATGCAGATACCGGCGCGCACCCCGACCTGCGCCGCCATGACCGCGATGACGCTGAACGCGCTCTCCGGGGGCCGTTTCCTGCTGGGCATCGGGCCATCAGGCCCGGCTGTGGTGGAGGGATGGTATGGCGTGCCCTACGGCAAGCCGATGGCGCGCACCCGTGAGTACATCGCGATCATCCGCAAGATCCTCGCGCGTGATGCACCGCTGACCCACCGGGGCGAGCACTACCGCATCCCGTGGGACGGGCCCGGGGCTACGGGCCTTGGCAAGCCGCTGAAGAGCATACTGCATGGCGACCCCGCCCTGCCGATCTACACGGCTGCCGTTACGCCCGCGGGCTTGCGCACGGCCGCTGAGGTCGCCGACGGAGTGTTTCCGATCTGGATGAACCCGGAGCGCTTCGATCTGCTCGGCCCTCACCTGGATCAGGGGTTCAGCCGGTCAGGACGCGACCCCGCGGCGTTCACGGTCGCGCCTTTCGTGCCAGTGGTGCCAGGAAAAGATCTCGCAGCCTGCCGTGCTCCGGTGCGCGCACATCTGGCGCTGTATGTGGGTGGCATGGGTCCGCGTCACCGGAACTTCTACAAGGACTACGTCGTGCGCATGGGATACGAGGCCGCGGCCGACCGGATCCAGTCGCTCTACCTGTCCGGGGAACGCGACGCTGCTGCTGCCGCCGTACCCGACCGGCTGGTCGACGAGATTGCGCTGGTCGGGCCGCCGGGAAGGATTCGCGAGCGGCTCGAAACATGGCGCGAGGCCGGACGCGCGGGCCACGTCGGCGCGCTGCTCGCAGCCACCTCGTCAGTCGAGGCGCTGGAGCTTCTCGCCGAGGTGCTGCTGTGAAGCTCGACGTGATCCTTGATGCCCGCGCCGAGGCCCGGGAACTCGCCGGACTGGGTGTGCTGGCCGAGCGCTTCGGCCTGCAGGGCGCCTGGGTATCGAGTCTGCCGGACTCCCGCGACCCTTTCACCAACCTGGTCCCGATGGCGATGGCGACGCGCAGGCTCCGGCTGGGGCCGGTTGCGGTCAACCCGTTTGACACGCACCCGGTGCGCATCGCCTCCGCGCTGCTGGCGCTGAACGAGCTTGCCGGGGGCAGGGCGCGCCTCGTACTGGGTGGCGGTGGCGAGGCGCTCGATTCCCTGGGCATCAAGCCGCACCGGCGCGTGCGCGCGGTGGCCGAGGCCGTCGCGATTCTGCGCCAGGCAGCCAGCGGCGAGCCTGTCAGCCACTCCGGGGAGATCTACCAGGTTGCCGGCGTGCGTTTCGGCTGGTCCAGGGCGCCGGCGCCGCTCCTGCTGGTCGGCGCCAGCCAGCAGCAGATGCTTGGCATGGCCGCACGCGTCGCCGATGGCGTCATGATGAGCGACATGCCGCCAGCCGCTGCCGCCAGGGCAGTGGCCTCTCTGGACGAGGCGCTCAGGGAACGGCGGAAGGCGCGCCCGGCCTTCGGCGCCAGCGTGTTCACCGCATTGCATGTCGACGACGACATGGATCTGGCTCGTGCCGAGGCGAGGCGCTGGCTCCTGCTCCGTGGCATATTCCGGCCCTGGCTGCTGGCGGACTTTCTGGAGCCAGCCGAGGTGGAACTGGTGATGCTGAGTCGTCCCGCATTCGTACGTGCCTTCGTCAGCGGCAGTGACCGGGTCGAGGGTGTACCCGTGGCGCTGCTCGACAGGCTGGTCGGCGCACTGACGGTCTGCATCACTCCGGCACGCCCCGACGCGCTGCTCAGCCACATCGAGGAACTGGGACGGGCAGGACTCGACAGCGTGGCGCTGCGTCTGTATGCCCGGCCAGCACGCACGATACGGCTGCTCGGGCGCGAGATCGTGCCGGCAGTGGGCGGATGATGCTGCCCCCGGCGAAACTGCTGGCGGGTGTGGCAACGCCACAGGCGAACCCCACCGTGGAGGCGGAGTTTCGCCAGCTGCTGCCTTCGCGGGTCAACATGCAGACCAGCCGGCTCTACAGCGCCTCGCCCGACAGCATGCAGCGGCTGCAGGATTACCTGGAGCAGTTGCCGGCGACGATCGCGAGCTACGGCGGCATGCCGCTGAACGTGCTCGGGTTTGCCTGCACGGGCTCGAGTTACCTGCTGGGCCCCGGGCGACAGGCAAGTCTGCTTGCCTCGCTCGACATCGACTACCCTGTAATCACGGCCTGCGATGCCATTGGCGCCGAGCTCGCGTCCTGCGACGCCAGCCGCATCGCGCTGGTGATACCTTATCCGGAGCCACTCGCCGCAGCCGCTGTGGACTGGTGGAACGGCCGCGGCCATCGCGTCGTTCAGACCGTCAGGGTCGATACAGGGTCGGCCGATACGCACCGCATCTATGCGCTCGGCAATGCCGATGCCGCCGCTGCACTGGCCCGGGTGGATACCTCCGGGATCGATGCGGTCGTCGTCTCGGGCACCGGCATGCCGTCGCTCGCGGCGATCATGATTGCGCAGGAGAGGATGCCCGTGCCGGTGATCTCCTCCAACATCGCCCTGGCGCGGCAGCTTCTGCGTCACCTCGGGGTCAACTGAAATGGGCAAGGATGCACGCAGCACTTTCGCGGCCACCTATGCCTGGGCGAGCGACTGGCGGGAGCTGCCCTGGGCACATGAGTCGCCGACCCTGTTCCTTGCCGAGATCTGCGCGCGTCGCGCGCCGGGCCGTGCGCTGGATCTCGGTTGCGGTGCCGGTACCGACTCGCTGTTTCTTGCCTCGCGGGGCTGGTCGGTGACTGCGCTCGACTTCATGCCGCAGGCGCTGGCCTATACGCGCGAGCGTGCGCGGGATGCCGGCCTTGGGCTGCATACCATCGAGGCGGACATCACGACCTGGGCCCCTGAGGGCCAGTGGGACCTGGTACTCGACCATGGCCTGCTGCACAATCTGGATCCGGCGGTCCACCAGGCCTGGCGTGAAAGGGTGCTCGCTGCGCTGGCGCCCGATGGTGACTTCGTGCTGCTGCACTGGCACCCGCTGTATCCGGGTCAGCCTGACGGCCGCATGGGGCCTCGCCGGGTCGACCGCGCGAGCATCCGTGCGTTCCTCGCGCCCGAACTGGTCGAGACGTGGTTTGCACTGGAAGAGTTCGAGGACCTCCCGGACATGGTGGGCGGCGGCATGGCCCAGGCCTGCTACTGGTTTCGCCGCAGCCCGGCCTGGCAGGACCCTGCCGGGCTGGTTACGGCGCTTTCCGCCACGCTGGAGTGCGCCGGCATCGACTGGCATTCCGGGCGCCCGACCGCTGACCCGGCCCTGCTGGCCCGCATCGCCGGGCCGGGGCGGCTAGGCCTCGCTCCCCGTACCCCCAGTCCCGAAGCAGCCAGCGCCAGCGTGCTGGACTGGGCGCGACACCATGGACTCGACGGCAGGGTGCTGCTCGCGATGCTGGCCGCGCACGCGGATCAGGCCAGCGGTGGCTGCTGCACGGCAAACCCGCGCTGTGGCGACTGTGGCATAACGCAATGCAAGCGACAGCGGCAGCGCTGACTGTCCCGGTTCATCTCTGGTTCAGTCCCCTGTGCTAGAGATGTAAGCGTTCCGTGACCGCTGGCCCCGCGCGGAGGAGGGCAGGCCAATGAAAAGAATCAGGCAGCTGGCAAGCCTGGCGGCGCTCACCCTGCTGGTGGCGGCAGGACGTCCTGCGGCGGCCCAGGGCGACCCACCCGCTTTCACCCAGGCAGAGCTCGAGCAGCTCCTCGCGCATGTCGCGCTCTATCCCGACGAGTTGCTCAGCCAGATCCTGATGGCCTCCACCTATCCCCTGGAAGTTGTCTCTGCAGCACGCTGGGTCGGCACCCGGCCGGATCTCAGCGGCGACGCGGCTTCAGCGGCCGCCGCTGAACGTGGCTGGGCGCCCAGCGTGGCGGCACTCGCCGCATTCCCGGAAATCCTCAAGCGCATGGATGCAGACCTCGAGTGGACACGGATGCTGGGCGAGGCTTTCCTGCTGCAGGAGGCCGAGGTGCTGGCGACGGTCCAGGCGTTGCGCCGGCGCGCGCTTGCGGCGGGCACGCTGTCGGCCATCGAGCACCTGCAGGTTCATGACAGCGGCACCTATATCCAGGTGAGGCCGGCCCGGCGCGAGATCGTTTACGTCCCTTACTACCAGCCAGCCTGGGCCTATGGCGGCTGGTGGCATCCGGCTCATCCGCCCTGGTACTGGACTCCGCCAAGGCGGGTCGTACACGCGGGTTACCTGCCGGCCTTCCACTCGGGCTTCCTCTGGGGCAACGGCGTCTGGCTGTCCACCGGCTTCTTCTACAGCAGCATCCACTGGCCACGCAGCCATGTCGTCATCCTGTCCCCGCCCCGGCACTACGTCCATGTCGTCCGTGCCCCGGGGCGGCCTGCCTACCGGGGCCATCGGGACTGGTCACGGCCTGACCACCGCTGGAAACACGATCCGCACCATCGTCGGGGCGTCACGCACAGACGGCGCCCGGATCCGGGCCTGCGCGGCCCGGTCGCGGGCATGCGCAGTGAGACGGGCGGACGAGCGCCGCAGGCCAGCCGGGCGCTCGAGCGCCGCCATGCTGCCCCGACAGGTTCCGGCCGCGTGCAGCGCTCGCAGGCAGGATCAGTCTCGCGCGTGCCGGCGGGTGAGCGCAGCCGGCAGATCGATCGCACCGTCCCCCGGGTCCCCGGCCGACCGGCTGGCGGCGCTGTCAGCCCGACCGAGCGCCCTGCCGTGCCGGCCGGCCAGCCGTTGCGTTCCGAGATCGGCGCGGGTCGCATGCTGCGTACTGAGCGGGCGCCAAGGGCAAGCCCCGGCTCCGCGACCCAGGTGCGCCCCGAGAGTCGCCGCCAGCCCGGTGCCCGGCCACCGGGGGGCGCCGCCAGCCACCGCGCACCGGCCTTCCGAGATGGCGGGCGCTCTGCTGGCACCGCGGTACCGCCGCGCCAGTCCGCGCCCCGGATCGCAGGTGCGCCGAGGAGTTCAGCCCCGCCCCGGCCTGCGGCGCCATCGCCCGCCACGGCTCCGCCGCGTGGGTCTGGTCCCGTGCGCCAGAGGGCGCACTCCCAGCCGGGCGCGGTTGGCAGGCCGGCAGCCGAGGCACACCCGAACCGGCGTTCACAGGCTGGTACACCGCAGCCGGAATCGACCCGGCGCGGCGATTCGGCCCCGCGCGGGCGCGACCGGCGCTGAAGATGTTGCAGCCCCCCTCATCCTGATATTCTGCCGCCCTCCCGGCACCCGCCACGGCAGCCGGAGATCATGAAGCCAGCGGCAACGCGGACGAGGGGGCAGCAGGCCAGTG
Source organism: Chromatiales bacterium (assembly GCA_020831895.1). Classification (GTDB taxonomy): domain Bacteria; phylum Pseudomonadota; class Gammaproteobacteria; order Steroidobacterales; genus JAFIFS01. The sequence goes on along the minus strand of JAFIFS010000046.1, from coordinate 19,302 downwards.
ACAATCGAGCAGGTCCTCGTACTGGCGGTGCTGCTGGTGACCATCGTGCTGTTCCTGTGGGGGCGCTGGCGGCACGACATGGTGGCCATGGCGGCACTGCTGGCATGCGTTGCGCTCGGCCTCACGCCAGCCGTGGAAGCCTTCGACGGCTTCGGCCACCCCGCCGTCATCACCGTCGCCTGCGTGCTCGTGCTGAGCCGCGCGCTGCAGAATTCGGGGGCCGTCGATGTGCTGGTGCAGAAGGTCGTGCCCGGTGCGTCCGGACCGACCCTCACGATCGCTGCGCTGACCGGGCTCGCGGCGCTGCTTTCAGCCGTCATGAACAATGTCGGTGCGCTGGCGCTGCTGATGCCGGTCGCCATCCTCGTCGCTCAGCGCCAGGGCCTGGCGCCCGGACGCGTGCTGATGCCGGTGGCTTTCGGCTCGATACTCGGTGGCATGACGACGCTGATCGGGACCCCGCCGAATCTGATCGTGTCGGGTTTTCGCGCGGAGACCAGCGGCGACAGTTTCGCCATGTTCGATTTCACGCCTGTCGGCGCCGGGGTTGCGCTGGTCGGCGTGCTGTTTGTCGTCATCGTCGGCTGGCGCCTTGTGCCCGCGCGCGAGCGTGCCGGTGTCGAGGGCTTCGAAACCGGGCGGTACCTGACGGAAGTCCGGGTCGGTGAGGACAGCAAGGCCGTCGGCAAGACACTGCGCGAGATCGACCGCTCGCTGTATGAGAACGATGCGCAGATCACCGCATTGATCCGTGGCCAGCTCAGGCTGTCCATCCCCAGCGCCTCGCGCGTGCTGCGTGCCGGAGACATCCTGGAGATCGAGGCCGAGCCCGAGTCGCTGGCGCAGGTGCTGTCTACGCTGGGGCTCAAGCTTGAGGAGGATGTCCGTGAACCGGCGGACGAGGACGAGCAGGAAGATGACGCACCGGCCGGGGTCGGGCTGGAAGAAGCGCGGTCCGGAGCTGATTCAGCTGAAAGCGACGAACCCGGGGAGGACACGGCCCGCAGCCGCGTCGTGGAGTCGGCCGAGACAATCCTGCTGGAGCTCGCTGTGCTCCCCAGTTCCGCGCTGATCGGCCGCTCCGCGACAGACATCCGACTGCGTACGCGCTATGGCATCAACCTGCTGGCTTTTTCGCGCCAGGGCCGCCGCTCGCTGAAGCGCCTGCGCAGCACGGCAATCCAGCCAGGCGACGTGCTTCTGATGCAGGGCACGCCGGAGTCACTTTCCGGCTTCGCCAGCGAGTTCGCCTGCGTGCCGCTGGCCGAGCGTGCGATCCGGATACCCGACAAGCGCCAGGCTACCCTGGCGGTCATCATCATGGGCCTGGCCGTCGCCGGTGCCGCGTTCGGGCTGCTGCCCGCCGCTATCTCGTTCGCCGCGGGCGTGCTCGGGGTGATGGTGCTGCGCGTGATGCCGCCGAGACTGATTTACGAGTCCATCGACTGGCCGGTGATCGTGCTGCTTGGCGCCCTGATCCCGGTCGCCAATGCGATGGCGAGCACCGGCGCGGCCGACCTCATAGCCCGGGTGCTGCTGGATACGGTGGCCCAGGGCAATGCGGTGATCGCACTCGCGCTCGTGCTGATCGTCACGATGACGCTGTCCGACTTCATGAACAATGCCGCCACTGCCGCGGTGATGTGCCCAATCTCAATCAGCGCGGCCGCGCAGCTGGGGGTCAATGCAGACTCGTTCCTGATGGCTGTTGCGATCGGAGCATCCTGTGCCTTCCTGACCCCTATAGGTCACCAGAACAATACGTTGATCCTCGGGCCGGGGGGGTTCAAGTTCGGGGATTACTGGCGTCTCGGCCTTCCGCTCGAGGTGCTTGTGGTCTTCGTCAGCGTGCCGCTGCTGCTGCGTGTCTGGCCACTCTAGGACTCGACCGCCAGCACAGGTCAGGGGACCAGCGGCAGTTCTGCGCGGTCATCCAGCAACGTGAACGCCAGCGGTTCACCGCCACCCGGCGGGTCTCGAACGACCAGCGTCCTGACGTCACCCGCCGACAGCGTCAGCGGGATTTCGAGGCGGCGCTGGGTCGAGTCTCCGGCGGCCGTCACGACCACCAGATATTCCTCATCGGGCGGCAGCAGGCGCTGGCCAGTCTCCGCGCGCAGACTGACGCTGCGGAAAATGAGCAGGGCGTCGCTGAGTGCCTGCCCGGGCCGCTTCACATAGACGTCGACGAGCCCGGCATCGACCGAGGCATGCAGGATGCGCAGCCTCGACTCGGTGGCAACCGGCCGGCGGCGGTCCTGCAGAAGACGCTGCAGCGCCTGTTCACCCGGGCCAGTGATGAAAAAGGACAGGGACTGTGCCGGCTGGATTCCCTGGATGAATTCGACCAGGACTCCCGGCGACTCTTCCTCCGGATCCAGCAACGAGCCGGTCGCGCGCAGCTGGTACTGGCCCGGCGGCAGTGCCTGGTAGGGGCTGGCAGACGCAAACTCCAGGCCCGAGACCAGGGCTGTCGTCGGGTCACCCTCCGCCAGGCCCTCGCGTGCCTCGATATCCAGCGGCCCGGTATCCGGTGAGAGGTGGACGCTGCGGACCAGCCCGGGCGTCGCACGGTCGCGAAGTTCACCCTGGGTACCCCCCGTATTGATCGCCAGCACCAGTGGCGAGCCGGCTGGCGTCGTGCTGGCCAGCGCGACGATGAACAGCCTTGCGTTGGGGGCGAGGTTGATGTTGCCGGCATCGAACAGCAGCTCGCCGGGATTTCCGGCCGTGCTGATCCGAAGCTGGCGCGTCCCGGCCTCGACCCGCAGGGCGCCGCTGTCATCAAGGTAGCCGGACAGCGATGCCGCCGGCATGCTGGCCGCGAGTTCGGCGTCCGGTTCGGTCAGGTAGACGTCCACCGCCCCGAAGCCCTCGATGGCGTGCAGAAGCCTGAGTTCTGTCAGCCCGTCCGGAACATCGCCACGCAGCCCGGATAGTTCCAGCACCTGCAGGCTGCTGTTGGCAATACTGCCGACCACGACCAGCGTGTAGTCCATTCCGCTGGCGAGGCCGCGGTTCAGCGGGGCATCGAGCAGCTTGATCCTGCCCTCGGGGCCTATGCCATCGATGTCCAGCGCGTAGCTGCCGCTGCCGACGAGCAGCAGCCGCGTACCCTGACCGTAATCGATCCCGCTGCGAACAGTGACGTCGTTGATCAGCAGGTTGACCGGCGGTGCGTCCGGTGCAGCATGCATCAGGCGCAGGCCGCTCTCCCGGTTCGCATCCCCGCCGCAGCCGCCGAGGACCAGTGCGCCGGCCAGCAGGGCGACCAGCCCGGTGCTTCGCATCATTTTCCGTTCCGCATCTACTCGAGGGGCGCACAGAGTAGCAGAGCGCAGCGCGGCACTGCTCAGGCGGGCTGATACTCTCGCGCGTGGCGCTGGTTTAGCGGCGTCAGTGGCGCTGCGGCAAGCGCCCGTACCCGCTGCTCCAGGCCTGCCGGGGCATAAAGCGTCGTGCGCAGCAGGGGTTCACGGCCGGCTGCGCGGATCAGTCGTTCCATCTCGAGCGGTGGCAGTTCCTGCCCGTAGCTGGCGCCCGCTGCCCGCGAGATCGACTCATTCATCAGTGTTCCGCCGAGATCGTTGACCCCGGCTGCAAGCATGCGTGCCGCACCTTCGGGCCCGAGCTTGACCCAGGAAGCCTGCAGGTTCGGCAGCACGGGTCCAAGCACCAGCCTGGCGATACCATGCATCAGCAGGCACTCGCGCCAGGTCGGGCCGGGCCGCGCCCCGCCGCCGCGATACAAAGGCGCTTACATGTGCACGAAGGGCAGGGGTACGAATTCGGTGAAGCCACCGGTCTCAGCCTGGAGGTCCCGGATCGCGAGAAGGTGCCTGGCCCAGTGCACGGGATGCTCCACGTGGCCGAACATGATGGTTGCCGTGGTCCGCAGGCCCAGTTCGTGGGCCTGCCGGGCCACTGCAAGCCATTCCCCGGTGTTCAGCTTGTCCGGGCAGATCACTGCGCGGATGTCGTCGCTCAGGATCTCTGCCGCCGTGCCAGGCAACGAGGCCAGGCCCGAGACCCGAAGCTCGGCGAGGAACTCCGCGACGCTGATGCCGAGAGTCTTTGCGCCATGGCTGACCTCTAGCGCCGAGAACGCGTGCACGTGCAGGCCCGGCGCCGCTGCCTTGACGGCGGCAAGGATGTCCAGGTAGGTGCGGCCTGTGAATGACGGGTGGATCCCTCCCTGCAGGCAGACCTCGCTCGCGCCACGCGCCCAGGCTTCCGCGCTGCGCCTTCCGATCTCCTCCATGTCCAGCACGTAGGGTGCTCCCCGCAGGTCCTCGTGCGTGCGGCCTTTGGAGAACGCACAGAAACTGCACTGGTAGCTGCAGAGGTTCGTGTAGTTGATGTTGCGATTGACGACATAGCTCACCTGCTCACCTGCCTGGGCCGCGCGCATTTCGTCGGCTGCCCGGATCACGTGCGTGAGGTCCGGGCCCCGGGCGGAGAACAGCCGGCTGATGTCGGCCTCGTCGGGGCGTTTGCCCTGGGCGATACGCCCGAGAAGGGTTTCGATGAAGCGGTCGCGCCGTGGACCGGCCGGGATCGCCGGCGGGGGCGGCTGGCCGCTGCCTGGGGACCATGGGCAGTCCCGGGCGAACCCGCTGCTGTCGGCCGCGCGCAGCACGTGCGTGCGCAGTTCGGGTGCAATCCAGCGGTCCGGCTCCCGAACCATCGCAGGATAAAGAGTCAGTCGCGGCACCAGCGTCTTGCCGGCCTCGGCTGTCGCGGCCTCCAGCTCGGCCAGGTGAGGCCAGGGTGACTCCGGATTGACGTGGTCCGGCGTCACGGGTGAGACGCCGCCCCAGTCATTGATGCCGGCATCGACCAGCCGGGCGAGGCGGCCGGCGTTGAGGTTCGGAGGCGCCTGCAGGCTGAAACCGCCGCCGAAAGCGTGGCGGGCGATCGCGACCGTCCACAGCAGTTCCTCGAACGCAGGTGCCGGGGCGCCGGCCATCAGCGTGCCTGGTTTCGGTACGAAGTTCTGCAGGATGAGCTCCTGCAGGTGGCCGTACTCCTCATGCAGCGTGCGCAGGGCGAGCAGGCTGTCGATGCGCTCCTCACGGGTCTCGCCTATGCCGATCAGCAGCCCGCTGGTCATAGCCACGCCGGCCTTGCCGGCGGCACGCAGCGAGTCAAGCCTCACCTGGGGTTGCTTGTCGGGCGATCCGAAGTGAGGTCCGCCACGCCGGGCCAGACGTGGGGAGGCTGATTCGAGCATCAGCCCCATGGAAGGAGCCAGTGGACGCAGACGCCGATAGTCGTCCTCTTCGAGCACGCCGGGGTTCAGGTGAGGCAAGAGGCCAGTTTTCTCGAGCACCAGCCGCGCCATGGCTGAGAGGTAGTCGGTCGTCGTCGCATGACCGAGGCTGGCCAGCGCCTCACGCGCCACGCGGTAGCGCAGCTCGGGCTTGTCGCCGAGCGTGAACAGCGCCTCGCGGCAGCCAGCCTGCTGACCGGCGCGCGCTATGGCAAGCACCTGCTCCGGTGTCATGTAGGGAGCAGCGAGACGACCCGGCGTCTTGGCATAGGTGCAGTAGTGGCAGACGTCGCGGCACAGCTCGGTCAGTGGTATGAAAACCTTGGGTGACCAGGTCACCGTTGCGCCATGCGCCGCGTCGCGTAACGCCGCGGCGCCGGCCATCAGTTCGTCGAGCGGTGCCTGGCCCAGCTCGATCAGCTCGTCACGCCCTGGGGACATCATCAGCAGACCTCCTGTCTCGCGTCTCGCAGCCGCGCCGCAATCCCGCTCGCGCGCAGCCAGGCCACGCTGGCCGATGCGATCCGCTGCTCCAGAAGCCAGTCTAGATCCGCCGGCATGTCTATGTCATTCGCGAACGCCGGCAGGTCCAGGACTTCGCAGGCCACCCCGGCTGACCGCGCAGCCTCGGCGTGCCTGGCAGCGCTGTCCGGACCAAACCGGAAGCTGATGGCGTCCGGCGGGGTCAACAGCAGCGCGTTGCTGCCGCCGTCGCGGCCGGCCCGGCACAGCGTCAACCCGCCGTGATGGCTCTGCCAGAGTGCGCGGATGTCCCGCCCGGCCACGGTAGGCAGGTCAGCCGGCAGCACCAGCAGGCTCTGGTTGCCCTCCGCGGCGAGGCGCCTGGCCTCGCTGTCGAGCGAGCTGCAGAAATCTCCGGTCTCGCGCCGGATCTCGCAGTCCCGCGTCTCTGGCAGGCTGTCCAGCCCGGGCTCGTTGCTGAGCAGTACGATGCCCGCGATGTCCTCGGCGGCGAAGAGCGCGCGCAGCACGTCGCGCAGCATGCAGCGGGCCAGCTCGGCGCACGCGTCGCGCCCGAGGCGTCCTGCCAGACGGCTCTTGGCCCGGGCGAACGGCTTCACTGGGACGAGGGCTCGGAGCTGCGTCATCGTTCGATCAACCTGTCTGCCGGTGTGGCCTGCCTATTGAGTTGCCCAGCCGCCGTGCGAGACCCAAGGCGACGCGCGCCAGACTGCGGCGGTCGTCGAGCGAACGCATCAGCGTGGGTGCAGCCACCGTCTCCAGTCCCAGCAGGCCGATGCCTGCCGCCTCGGCTTCATCCCTGTCATCCAGTATGAAGCCGTCGAGCAGGCACAGATAGTGACGCGCGATGCCCTGCGCGTCTGGCGGAAGCCCCAGCTCGCGCATGATCTTCGCGCTGGGCCCCTTGACGGCCTGCCCGGCGATCAGGGGGCTGACAGCGACCACCGGAGCCCGTGCATCGGCGAGTGACTGCCGCAGGCCCGGCAGGGCCAGGATCGGGTCGATACTGAGCCAGGGGTTCGATGGTGCGATGATGATTCCGGCCAGCCCCGGGTCCTTCAGCAGGTTTGCCAGGCCGGGCGCGGGTCCGGCTTCACTGGCGCCGTGGTACTCGATGGCCCGCACGACCGGCGCGGCCTGCCTGCGGACGAAATAGTCCTGGAACTCCAGCAGCCCCGAATCGGTATGCAGCAGCGTGGCCACCGGGTCGTCGCTCATCGGCCAGATCCTGGCGCTGACACCGAGGCGACTCGCCAGGTCCGATGTGATCGATCCCAGCCGCTCTCCGGCCGCCAGCCGGCGCGTGCGCTCGAGGTGCGTCGCGAGGTCCCTGTCGCCCAGGCGGAACCAGTCGGGCCCGCTGAGTCTCGACAGCCCCTCGAGGCAGTGGAACGTATCCCCGGCCAGGCCCCAGCCCGTTGCCGGGTTGACCAGGCCAGCCAGGGTATAGGTCACCGTATCGAGGTCCGGCGAAATCCAGAGGCCCAGGTGGCGGAAATCATCGCCGGTGTTCACCAGCACGGTCAGCGACCCGGGCGGGAGCTCGTGCGCCAGTCCCAGCGCAAGCTTCGCGCCTCCAACGCCGCCGCAGAGCAGCAGCCAGTGTTCATCGTGGCTCACCGGAACAGGTCCTCTCCGGGCGCACGCAGTAGTGCCAGGGCCGTTGAACTGCCTGCCGGCAAGCGCATCCCGCGCAGCAGCGCCGCCGGCGTGGATTCCGCGCCCTCTCCCATGGTCAGCACCGCCGTTGCGGCAAGACTGTCGGCCAGTGCGATCTCGCTCACCTGCAGGGCGCGGCCCGCCCGGTCCGGTTGCCCGCGCAGATCGACCAGCGCCGGCAGCCCGGCGCAGCCGATCGCAACGCCGGTGGTGCCCAGCCGCCAGGGCCGGCCGATGCTGTCGGTCACCAGGATGGCCGGGGCCAGCTCATGGGCGGAGGCAAGGCCAGCGCGGATTCGCGCGGCGCTTGCGTCGGCATCCTCGGGCAGGAGCAGAACGCTTTCCTCGTCCACCCCCGTGTTCGAGCGATCGATTCCGGCATTCGCGAGGATCACGCCGCTGCGGTGTTCCGCGATGATGACGCCACGAGTGACCCGCAGGATGGAGCGCGACTCGCGCAGGATCAGCTCCACGATTCGCGGGTCCTTGTCGGCGCGGCTCGCCATCTCGAACGCCGCGGCGGATGGCTGGATCTCGCGCAGCGGCACCAGGCGGCCTTCTGCCTTGGATACGATCTTCTGGGCCACGGCCAGCACATCGCCCGGCATCCAGCACCAGCCCGCCCGTCCGGCTGCGTTCGCGATCAACGCCGCCAGGTCATCTCCCTGCCTGACCTCTGGCAGGTGACGCAGCGGGTAGACAGACAGCGCTGGCGGCTCCATCGTGACCCCGGCGGCCAGTGCCGCCGGCTGTCTTCCATCAGGCCCCGTCGAGGCCGGTGATGCGCAGGCCGGCATGGCCCTCGCCATAGCGCTTGTTCAGGAAGATCAGCACCGATGTCAGTGCCTCGGCCGCGGCCGCATTCTGCAGCGGGCCTGCATGCCAGGCACGCAGCCCGGCCCGCGCAGCGAGAGTCACCACGGTCTCGCGTGCCTCCGGGTCATCACCGCTGACGAGCACGTCGCAGTCCACCGTGCCTGAACCTGCGAGCCGGTCGGCAGCGACGTTCTGGAACGCCGAGACCACCCGCGCTGCAGGAACCAGCCGCTGGGCCCGGATTGCGGCAGCGCCCTCTGGCGGCAGCTGGACCCGGCCGACCCGTGGCGGTACCAGGGGGACTGTCGCGTCCACCAGGATCTTGCCCTCCAGGCCAGCGGCAATGGACTTGAGCACGGGCTCCTGCTGCGGGAACGGGACCGTCAGCACGACGAGGTCGGCGGCCAGCGCGGCGGCCGAGTTCTCCATGCCGCGCACATCGCCGCCCGGCAGCGATTCAGCCAGCTTGCGGGCTGCTGCTTCGGCCTTCTGGCCGTCGCGGGAGCCCAGGACCACCGCACAACCGTCGGCAGCCCAGCGGCGGGCCAGCCCGCCGCCCAGTGCGCCCGTGCCGCCGATGACGGCGATCAGGCCAATTTTCCGGGACTCGCTCATCAGGAATTCGCTCCGCTGGAGGTGGCCCCCCATATTACCAGCATGCGCCGCATCGCCGCCCGCCCGTGCGGGAGGGCCCGGACGTGCTGTGGCAGAATACAGGTCGCCAGCTGCCCCGGCCGGCAAGGGCCGGGTCCGGGCACGCCCGCGATCCGGGCGGGCCCGCGGTGACGACAAAGCGGCTGGCCGGGCGCTGCGCGGCGCCAGTCCCTGCGGAACACGACCCGGTTGCGAGGACGCGCCGGCCGGGTGGAGTCATTCATGGAAATCTTCAAGGAATTCGTGTTCGAAGCGGCCCACCGGCTGCCCAACGTGGAGCCAGGCCACAAGTGCGCGCGCCTGCATGGGCATTCCTGGCGCGGCGTGATCCACGTGCGGGGCAGCATGGACCCGCATACGGGCTGGATCATGGATTTCGGCGAGATCAAGGCGCGTTTCCGGCCAATATACGAGAGGCTGGACCACCATTACCTGAACGACATTCCGGGCCTCGAGAACCCGACCAGTGAAATGGTCGCGCGCTGGATCTGGCGCGAACTCAAGCCCGTACTGCCTGAGCTCTGCCGCGTCACCGTGCATGAGACCTGCACCAGCGGCGCGATCTACACTGGCGAGGATGAATGAGAGCGGACGACGCCGTGCACGGCGGGGCCGGGCAGCGCTTCATGGAGCTCGCGCTCGAGCAGGCGCTGCGGGCGCTCAATGCGGGTGAGGCTCCCATCGGGGCCTGCATCGTGCGCGACGGTGAGTTGCTGGCCTCCGCGCACAATGGGCTGATTGCAGGTCCCGATGCGACGGCGCATGCCGAGATCGTCGCGATCAGGGCAGCCTGCCGCGCGCTGCGCCGGCCGCGGCTTGGTGGCTGCGAGCTGTATGTCTCGGTCGAGCCCTGTGCCATGTGCGTGGCTGCCTGCGCCTATGCAGGCATAGGCCGTATCGTGTACGCGGCGAGTCTTGCCGACTTTTCCGCCGTGTCCGGCCAGCCCGAGCTGCCGGCAGGCAGCGTGCCCGGAGTCGAGCTCAGCGGTGGCCTGCTGGCGGCCCGAAGCCGGGAACTGCTCTCCCGCTGGCATGCGCCGGCGTGCGCGGGCTGAGGGGGTGCGCCTGCGGTGGCCGCTGCGCAATATGACTCGATTGCAGAGGCCTACGAGGCAACCCGCAGCTCGCCGCTGCGACGCCACGTCGAGGGCTTCACCCTGCGCCGCCTGCTGGGTGATGTCCGGGGCCGCAGCGTGCTCGACCTCGGTTGTGGCAGCGGCATTTGGGCCCGCGAGCTGCGCGCCTCGGGTGCGACCCGGGTCGTCGGCGTGGACGAGTCCCCGGCCATGCTCGATCAGGCCCGGCGGGGCGGCCAGGACCCGGGGATCGAATATCACCTGGGCCGGGCGCAGGAGATCAGCGGCCTCGGGCGTTTCGATCTCGTGCTGGGGGCGTACCTGCTGCACTATGCCGACGACAGTGATGACCTGCACCAGCTCTGCCGCGCCATCGCCGCTCATCTGCGGCCCGACGGGCGCTTCGTCGGCCTGAACGAGAATCCGGACCAGGCCGCACGTGCCTGCCATGCCTATCCTGCGGCGGGTTTCAGCAAGTACGTCGAGCTGCCGCGACGGGATGGTTCGGAGATCACCTACCAGATGCTGGCTGCCGGGCGGCTGTTCAGTTTCGACGTGCGCCATTTCGCGCGCCTGACCTACGAGCGCGCGCTGCGCGATGCGGGGTTCATGCGCATCGAGTGGGTCGGGCTTGCGCTTGATCCCGCCGGCCTGGCCGAGCGTCCCGCAGCGTACTGGCGCGAGTACCTGGACAACCCGCCGGTCACGGCGATTCACTGCGCGCTGCAGCCGTGAGAGTTTCCCGAATGGAGTCTGCGGCGGCGGGCCTGGTCCAGGCGGTCTGGCGTCATGCCTGTGAAAGGCCATCAGCGCCGGCCATCCTGGACGGTCCGCGAAGCCTGGACTACGCGGGCCTGGAACGGGCCGCCACCACGCTGGCCGCCAAGCTGCGTGATGCGGGCATGGGGCCGGGCAGGCTGGTCGCGATCCTGCTGCCCCACGCACTGGATTACGTCGTCGCCATGCTGGCCGTGCGCAAGACCGGCGCCGCCTGGATGCCGCTGGATACCAGCCTGCCCGCCAGCCGGCTGGACGCGATGCTCCGGATCGTGCCGCCCGACTTGCTGCTCGGGCAGGCGAAGCATGCCGATGTCGCCTGGCATGGCCCGCGGCTCGACTGGTCCGCAGCGGCCCCGGCCGGGCCAGTCGCGACGGTGGCCTGTGCCAGCGCACCCGGCGATACCGCCTACGTGATGTTCACCTCGGGATCGGCCGGTCAGCCGCGCGCGGTCCGTGTGCTCGAGCGCAACCTCGCCGGGCTGTTCCCCCCGCTGACGCAGGCGCTTTCCCTCGGGGCAGGCGATCGCTGGAGCTGGCTGCATTCCTGCGCCTTCGGATACTCGGTGTGGGAGCTGTTCGGTGCCTTGCTGCATGGAGCCTGCCTCGTTGTCGTTCCGCCGGAGCGGCGCAGGGATCCGGGAGCCCTGGTCGAGCTGCTGCTGCAGGCGCGGGTGACCGTGCTGAGCCTGACGCCGACAGCGCTGCGGACACTGCTGGGCAGCTCTGCCGCCGCCCGCCTCGCTCCGGCGGACTTGCGCCTGGTGTCACTCAGCGGCGAGCCCGTCCGCGCGGCGGAGCTCGAGGCCTGGTTCAGCCGCTATCCCGAGGGCGGGCCGCGTCTGGTCAGCAGCTACGCGCTGACCGAGACTGGCGGCCAGGTCTGCCTGCATGAGCATCGCGCCTCCGAGCACGGCGCGGGCCGTATCCCGCTGGGCTACCCGCTGGCGGGGCGCGAGCTGCTGCTGCTGGATGAGGCCGGCCGGCCACTGGCCGGGCCGGGCAGGGGCGAGATCTGCGTGGCCGGAGACTGCGTCGCCGCAGGCTATCCCGCCGAGCCTGAGCTGACCGCGCGACGCTTCGTCGAGATCGAGGTCGGGGGCCGCAGGCTGCCCGCGTTCCGCACGGGCGACCTCGCGCAACGCGACAAGTCGGGACTGCTTGAGTTTGCTGGCAGGCTCGATACCCAGTTCAAGCATCACGGCTACCGGATCGAGCCGTCCGAGATCGAGGATGCGCTGCGGGCGCACCCCTCCATTCGCGACGCCGCGGTCGGGCTGCGTGAGGACCCGGCTGGCGAGTCGCGACTGGTGGCGTGGCTCGAACACGAGGCAGACGTGGACAGCGGGGTCGAGTTCTGGCCATCGCTCGGGGGTTACCAGGTTTATGACCCCCTGCTTTACGACCTGATGGGAGTCGAGACCACACGGGTGGCGGCCTATCGCGACGCGCTCGCACGGACTGTGGCCGGACGCGCAGTGCTTGACATGGGCACCGGCCGCGATGCGCTGCTGGCTCGGCTGGCGGCCGCCGCCGGCGCCAGGCATGTCTACGCGGTCGAGCTGCAGCCCGAGGCCGCTGCCTCCGCACGCACACTCGTCGCGCAGCTGGGCCTCGAGGCGCGGATCACGGTGATCGAGGCCGATGCAGCCTCGCTGGACCTGCCCGAGCCGGTCGAGGTGCTGACCCAGGGCATCATCGGCAACATCGGCAGCGCCGACGGCATTGTCGCACTCTGGAATGCCATCCAGCCGGCGCTGGCCGACGACTGCGTCGCCGTGCCTGAACGTTGCACCACGCGAATCGCTGCCGTCGAGCTGCCCGCGGCCGTACGGGCGTCCCCGCGCTTCGCCGCTCTCGCGCGTCCTTACCTCGAGCGTCTCTTCGGCGCGAACGGCGAGCCCTTCGATGTGCGCCTGTGCGTGCGCGGGCTGCCGCCGGAACAGCTGATCAGCGATGTGGCCGAATTCGAGGTGCTGGACTTCAGCGGCTCGCTGGAGACCACATTCAGCGGCGCGGCGACGCTGCGGATCGCGCGCGACGGCCTGCTCGACGGGCTGCTGCTGTGGACCGTGGTCGGTTTCGGTGCCGGGGCGAGCGTCGACTACCTCGAGGCCCAGCAGGCCTGGCTGCCGGTGCTGCTGCCACTCGGCGATTCGGGGCCCGTCCCGGTGCAGGCCGGTGACTGTCTGGAGCTGCACTGGCACATTGGCTGTGAATCGGACCCACGCTGCCCGGACTACCGTATCAGCGCGACGTTGCAGGGTGCGCTGGCTTCGCGGCGCCTGGAGCATGTCAGCCGCCAGCGCGAGACCAGCCGTGGCGCCAACCCGCTGCATCGGGCGCTGCTGGATGCACTGGCTGCGCCGGCCGGCTTGCCGTCAGTGGACAGCCTGCGTGACTGGTTGGCGGCGCAGCTGCCCGCGTGGATGCTGCCGGCTGCCTGGGTACCGGTCGCGAGGCTGCCGGTGAGTGCCAGCGGCAAGCTCGACCGGCGCGCGCTGCCGGAGCCGGGCTGGACCCGACCCGCGCTGGAGCAGGCCCCCGTCGCTGCGGCCGATGCGCTCGAGGCCGACCTGATCGAACTCTGGCAGCAGGTGCTCCCGGCCGGCCAGATTGGCGTGCACGACGACTTCTTCGCGCTGGGTGGTGATTCGATTGCCGCCGTCCAGCTCACCACAGGGCTGCAGCGCCTGCTCGATCACCCCGTCATGCTCACGGCCCTGTTCGAGGCGCCCACGATTGCCGGGCTTGCCCAGTGGCTGCGGCGCGAGCACCCGGAGCCTGTGTCGCGCCGTTATCCCGTCGATGCAGCCCGGGCAGCAGGCTGAACCGATGGGAGGGGCCAAGCCGCTCTCCCGGGCCCAGCAGAGTCTCTGGTTCCTGCAGGCGCTGTACCCCGATGACGCGAGCGCGAACGAACAGTTCCTGCTTGACCTGCATGGTCCGCTTCAGCTCGCGCGGCTGGGGCAGGCCTGGCAGCGGCTGGGCGAGATGCATCCCGCGCTGCGCAGCTGCCTGGGTAGCGGGCCTGACGGACCTTTTCAGCAGCAGCTGCCGGCCACGGTTCCGCTGCCGCACCCCATGGATCTGGGTGGGGCAGGCGATCCCGCGCAGGCGCTGGCCGATCTCGCCACGGTCGCGGTCAACAAGGTTCTGGACCTGTCCGGTGGGATTCCGCTGGACCTGCGCCTGTGCCGGCTGTCCGACCAGCACCATGTCCTGATCGTCACTGTGCATCACCTGCTCGCCGATGGCCTGTCTGTGACGGTGATCCGCGATGATCTGGCGCATCTTTACGCGACCGCGCCGGCAGATGTCGATGCCGTGCACCTCCACTCCGGCGACTGCGCAGGCCTTGCGGACGAGGCTGTCGATGCCGAGGGCGACAAGCGAGCGCGCGAGTACTGGCGCCGCCAGCTCGAGGGTCTGCCAGCGCAGCCACTGCGCCCGCTCCGACGGCAGGCCGATACCAGCCAGCGGTCCGCATCCCGCCGCGCCTTCAGCATCCCGCCAGCGCTGGGCGATGCGCTGCGCGAGCTTGCCCGGGCGCGGGGCTGCACGCTGTTCATGGCGCTGCTGGCCAGCTGGCGCCTGCTGCTGTGCAGGCTGGCTGATGCCGGTGACGTCCCTGTGGGTACGCCCATGACCTTGCGCGACCGGCCGGAACTCAGGCGGGTGGTCGGCTGCCTGGTCAACCTGGCGGCGCTGCGCACGAGGATAGACTTCTCCTCCAGCTTCGAGGCACTGCTGAGTGACGAGCGCGAGACAGTGCTGGGCGCGGTGGCACACCGTGCGCTGCCCTTCAGCGAGGTGGTCGCGGAGCTGGCGCCCGAGCGCAGGTATCGCGAGCACCCGCTGGTCCAGGTGCTGTTCGCCTTCGACAGCCTGCCGGGCGATGCGCCGGTCACCGCGCCGCTGCGCATCGCGAGCCGGACGCTGCCGCTGCGGCGCCAGTCGTGGTGGGATCTGGAGTGCACGCTGGCCGACGCCGGCCCGGGACAGGCCGTGAGCGGGTACATCGCCTGGAACGAAGGCCTTTACGATGAGGCGGTGATGTCGGCGCTTCCTGGCTGCTGGCTGACGCTGCTGCAGGCGATCGCGAGCGACCCTTCCATGCGTCTGGGCGACCTGCCGCTGCTGGACCCCGCGTGCGAGGCACGGCTCGCGGCCTGGAACGCGACGGACGCACCGTACCCGGCCATGTCGCTGGACCATTGGGTTCTGGAGCAGGTGGCCCGGAGCCCGGATTCGCTGGCGATCATCGATGGCCACGAACGGCTCAGCTATGCGGACCTTGCCCTCGAGTCCCGCATGCTGGCGGCGCGGTTGGTTGCGGCGGGGCTGGGCCCTGGCGATCGGGTCGGCATCGCGCTGCCGCGCTCGGCGAGGCTGGTGACGTCGATGCTCGCCGTGCTGCGCTCGGGCGCAGTGATCGTCCCGCTGGATCCCGGCTACCCGCCCGACCGCCTCACCCACATCCTGCAGGATGCCGACCCACGGCTGCTGCTGACCGACGCTGCGACCCGTCGCCGACTGCCCTCCGGCGGGCGGCCCTGGCTGCTGGTCGATGATCCCGCCCCGGCGCCGGCCGCAGCTTTGCCTGAGCGGCCGGCCGCCGCCACGGACATCGCGTGGATCCTCTATACCTCGGGCTCGACCGGATTGCCGAAGGGCGCACCCGGTACGCACCGCAGTGCCGTCAACCGCCTGCACTGGATGTGGGAGCGCTGGGGCTATGGACCTGGCGACCGCTTCGCGCTGCGCACGAGCCCCAACTTCATCGATGCCTACTGGGAGATCTTCGGCGCACTGGTGCACGGAATCCCGCTCGTCGTGATCCCGGACGAACACGCCAGCGATCCTGCCGCCCTTGCTGGCGCACTTGCCCGCGAGCGCGTGACGCAGCTGGTGCTCGTGCCCTCGCTGCTGGAAGGCCTGCTCGACGATATGCCTGACCTGGCGCGTCAGCTGGCCAGCCTGCGAGTCTGCATCACCAGCGGTGAGCCACTCCAGCCCGCGCTGGCCCGACGTTTCCGCGACACGCTGGGATCCGCGCTGCTGCTCAACACCTACGGCACCTCGGAGATCTGGGATGCGACCTGCGCCGAGGTCAGTGAGCTGCCTGCGGATGTCGCGCGCGTGCCGATCGGCAGGCCAGTCGCCAACGTGCGCGTCCACGTGCTCGACAGTCGCGGCCGTGCTTTGCCCCCGGGCGTGCCCGGAGAGCTTCACGTCGGCGGCGTCGGTGTCGGCCCCGGCTACTGGCGCCAGCCCGCGCTCACCGCCGCTCGCTATCTCGACACGCTGCCGGGCTCCTGCGAAGGCGGGCCGTATTACCGGACTGGCGACCTCGCGCGCTGGCTGCCCGACGGCAGCCTCGAGTGCCTGGGCCGCCGCGACCGTCAGCTCAAGCTGCGCGGGCTGCGCATCGAGCCGGCCGAGATCGAGCAGGTGCTCGAGTCGTGCCCGGAGATTGCCCGCGCCGTCGTGCAGCTGCAGCCGGAGTCCGGCGTGAATCCGCGCCTGGCCGCCTGGCTGGTTCCGGCCGAGGGGCGAAGCATCGATCACGATGCGCTGCGCGCCCATGCCTCACGTCGGCTCCCTTCAGCCATGCTGCCCGAGCTCTGGGCCGAGTGTGCCAGCCTGCCGCTGACGCCGAGTGGCAAGATCGACCGGCTGCGGCTGCCCAGGATCGACCCGTCGCCAGCGCCGGACTTCGCCGGAACGCCGCCGCGACCGGGTCTGGAGCAGCAGATCGCGCTGCTCTGGGCCGAGCTGCTTGGCCTGCCGGCCGTGCAGCGTGAGGACAACTTCTTCGCCATGGGGGGGCACTCGCTGCTGGCGATCCGGCTGATGAGCCGCCTGCGCGACCGGCTGGGTATCGAGTCCGGGCTGCGCGAACTCTACTCGGCGCCGGATCTTGCGGCGTTTGCCAGCCTGCTGGCCGAGGCTCAGCCTGCTGATGGCCGGGGCCGCGGTCCCAGGCGGCTGGCTGGCGCGGGCGCCGCCCAGCTCTCGTTCGCCCAGCAGCGGCTGTGGTTCCTGGACCAGCTCGATCCCGGCAGCCCGGCCTGGAACATCGCCAGCCTGCTGTGCCTCGAAGGTCCGCTGAACCCCGGTGCGCTCCAGGTGGCGCTGGATGTGCTGGTCGGTCGCCACGAATCGCTGCGCTGCCGTTTTCCGGAGCGTGCCGGTGAGCCTGTCCTGGTCGTCGAGCCGGAGCTCAGCCTGGCGCTGGAGCAGGTCGAGGCCGCTGGCGACCCGCAGGCGCGCGCGGCCCAGCTGGCCCAGCTGGCCCGCAGGTCTTTCGACCTGGCCAGCGGTCCCCTGCTGCGCGTGACGCTGCTGCGCGAGGGTCCGCTGCGCCACTGGCTGCTGCTGGTGATCCATCACATCGTCTCCGATGCGAGCAGCAACCGGCTCCTGTTCGCGGAGCTTGCGCGCCTGTACGAGGCCAGCTGCACAGCCGTTCCGGCTGCGTTGCCCGGGCTTGAGCTGCGCTATACCGATTTCGCGGCCTGGCAGCGCCAGCAGCTGGCCGGGCAGTCGCTCGAGCCGCTGGTCGACTGGTGGCAGGCCCGGCTGGCCGGCGCACCAGCGCTGCTGGACCTGCCCACCGACTTTCCGCGGCCCGCTGAGCAGGACTACGCGGGTGCCTGGCACGAACGCAGCCTGGACCCCGGTCTGGCCGCGCGCGTGCGCGAGTTTGCGCGCAGGTCGCGGACGACGACCTTCGTCGTACTGCTGGCCGCGTTCAAGGCGCTGCTGCACCGGCTGAGCGGCCAGCCCGACCTGCTGGTTGGTACCCCGGTCGAGGGACGCACCGAGCAGGGCCTCGAGCCCCTGGTCGGCCTGTTCATCAACACGATCGTGCTGCGCACCGGCCTGGGTGATACGCCGAGCTTCTCGCAGCTCGTCGAGCGGATCGGCGGGCAGCTGGTCAGCGCGCAGCAGCACCAGGCGCTGCCGTTCGAGCAGCTGGTCGAGCGCCTCGCGCCCGAGCGCGCGCTGAGCCATGCGCCGGTGTTCCAGGTGCTGTTCAACCTGGTGCGCACCGGCGAGCGTGAGCGTGTCGCCGCGGGCCTGAAGTTCCGGCTGGATCGCCTCGTCGACCACGGGGTTTCGGCCTTCGATCTGGCGCTCAGCGTTGCCGAGCACGACGCAGGCTTCGAGCTGCAGTTCGAGTACGCGACCTCGCTGTTCAGGCCCGTGACGATCCAGCGGTGGGCCGACGCGCTGATCGCGCTGCTGTCGCATGCGCTGGAGGAGCCCGGGCTGCCGGTCACGCGCCTGGATATCGGTGCATTGGCGCCAGCGGGCGATGGCGGGCCGCTGCCCGGCCAGCTGCCGGCGGTGACGGCGCTGTTCGAGCGCGTCGTGCAGGCGCAGCCCCATGCACTGGCGGTCACCGCCGCCGACGGCGTGCTGGATTACGGGGCCCTGCACCGTGCCTCGGGCCGGCTGGCCGCGCAGCTTGCGGGTACAGGCATCGGCCCGGGCGACCGGGTGGCGATCTGCCTGCCGCGGGGCTGCCGCTACATCGTGGCGGTGCTCGGGATACTGCGCAGCGGAGCCTCCTACGTGCCGCTGGATGCGGCGCTTCCGGCGGCCCGCCTGGCCAGCCTGCTTGCGCAGTCCGCAGCCCGCATGCTGGTCGGCGAGGCGCCGGTGTCGAACCAGCACGTGGTGGAGATCAATGTCGATGCGCTGTTGGCAGACAGGCCGGGGGAGGAGGCTGCCCGGCCTCCGCCCAGCCTGGAGCCTGACGCCGAGGCGTATGCGTTGTTCACCTCGGGCTCGACTGGCGCGCCGCGCGCTGTGAGCGTCAGCCACGCGAACCTGTCCGCCGTCGCCGCCGCCTGGTCGCGGGTCTACCAGCTCTCGCCACAGGACGTGCACCTGCAGATGGCGGCAGCCGGCTTCGACGTGTTCACCGGCGACTGGGTGCGGGCGCTCACCACCGGTGGCCATCTTGTCATCTGCCCCCGCGAGGAGTTGCTGGATCCGCCCCGGCTGCTGGCCCGCATCGCGACCGAGGCCGTCAGCGTGGCCGAGTTCGTGCCGGCGGTGATCCGGCTGCTGCTGCCCGAGCTTGCGGAACGAGACCCTCGGCTCGGGCGGCTGCGCCTTGCCATCGTCGGCTCGGATCTCTGGTACGGACACGAGTACCTCGCGCTGCGCGAGCACTGTGCGCCGGGCGCACGCGTGATCAACTCCTATGGACTGGCCGAGTGCACCATCGACAGCTGCTGGTTCGAGGGCGAGCCTGATCCGGCAGCGCCCCTGCCGGCCGGGCGGCCTTTCCCCGGCACCCGCTGCTACGTGCTGGATGCGCACGGTGGGCTGGTTCCGGTGGGCGTGGTGGGCGAGCTGTGGATCGGTGGTTCCGGCGTGGCGCTGGGCTACGCGGGCCGGGAGGATCTGACGGCGGAGCGCTTCGTCGCGGATCCGTACGCGGAAGAGCCGGGTGCGCGCATGTACCGGACGGGTGACCGTGCGCGCTGGCGGTCGGACGGGGAGCTGGAACTGCTGGGCCGTGTCGACGACCAGGTGAAGCTGCGG
>JAFIFS010000035.1 GCA_020831895.1 Chromatiales bacterium | reverse complement strand
CCCCCCCTACCGCCCCCCCCCCGGCGCCCCCGCCGGGGGCCCGTCACGCTAGAAGGCAGGTTGCGGGGATCAGGCCGCGCGGGCGCGACGCCGTCCCAGCCAGCCGACCAGGCCGAGTGCGGAAGCGAACAGCCAGACTGCGGCAGGCACCGGAATCAGCGTGTAGTTCAGCGCGTAGAACTGCTGCCCGGCAAAGCCCTGCGTCAGCTGCTTCCTGATCTCGACGGTCAGGTTCTGCAGATCGTTGGACAGGATCACGTTGACCTCGCAGGCCTCGCAGAGCGTGCCGTCAGCCGCCTGGCCCGTGAAATCAACCGGGAAGAGCAGCGCGCTGCGCGTGCTGGTCTCGAGGCAGGCGGATCCGGCAACGGCATCGCAGGTCACGCCCGACTTGATCAGGGCCACGCCCATGCCGACGATGGTCTGGGCGGACTCGATCGTCAGCAGAAAGTTGGAAGCGCCGCTGGCCAGACCGAACGAAACGTCGGCCAGCGAGACATTGCTTCCGTCGACCAGCGCGGTGGACAGCGTACCGCCGCCCCCGAGGCAGCTCGGGCATACGCCCATGAAGTCGATGCCGATGACACCGGCCCCACCGAAGGGGGAGCTGTAGACAACGTTGTCGAGCTGGTAAGGCAGGGGCGCCGCCTGGGCCATACCGCCCACCAGGGCCAGCGTTGCGGCAGCGGCGAAGCCGCGGAAACTGATCTTCATGTTGGATTCCTCCCTGAGTTTTTTTTGCCCGGCACCGCCGGTTACAGCTTATTAATGCAATCTGCGTGCCGGAATGTCAGCCCGTCATTTATTTCAATTGGTTATAAAAGAATCAGGCCCTGCGGGAACCCCTGATCATGGACAAAGTGTAAGAAAATCCGACGCGATCACAGGGCGTACGCGCACTTGTCCGGCTGGTGAGTTGCGAACCAGGTCACCAGGAGCGGGACAACATCAGGCCAGCTTCATCACGCCGAGATACAGGCTGTCGGCGCCGAGTTCGAACTGCAGGCTGTGGCGCCCGGCCTTGCCGCTGACCTCGACCTCGTAGCGCCCGCTGTCCGGCGCCAGCCTGTCGACCTTCCACTCCCCGAACTCGTCCGTGATTGCCCGGCCGGCTTCCTGACCATCCTTGCTCACGCGCACCTCGGCGCCGGCGGCACACTCCTCCACGCCGTCGACGTCCATCACGACGGACCCGCCGACGAAGCAGTGGGTCATCAGGTGCAGGTTCTTGTACCAGATGCGCGGGCGCGTGCCGAGCTCGGGCTGCAGCACCTCCAGCCCCTCTTCCTCGCTGATGCGCTTCATCTCCTCGTCCTCGACCTTGACGCCGCGGAACACGCCGGTGGGACAGGCCTGCTCGGCTCGGGTCCTGGTCCAGCCCGCATCCAGCAGGTGCGCGTCAAACGTCCAGGCCTGCGGGATCTGCTTCTCCTCGTTCCAGGAAATCGCGCCATACGGGCAGGCTTCGACGATCTGCTTCTGCCCCTTGGCCTTCTCCGGGTCAATGATGACGATACCGTCCTCACGCTTGCGCACCGCACCGTTCTGCGCGGCCTTCATGCAGGGCGCATCGTCGCAGTGGTTGCACATCACCGGCATGAAGCGAGCCTCGACGAGCGGGTAGCGCCCGCGCTCCTTGCGCTGGATTTCCAGCCAGTTGTGCCCCTGCGCCGGCTGCGCTGCGGAGTACCCCGGAAAATCGTTGCCGATGTATTCGTCCTTCACGGCCAGGAAGCAGACCCGGCAGTTGTCGCATTTCTCGACGTCGACGATCAGGTTCCATTTGCTGGCCATCAGGCGACCTCCCCCGGCTGCCAGGTATCGACACCCGTCCACTTCTCGACCTGGATCAGGGTCGCGTTGGGCCGGATGCCGTGTGACTTCTTCGTGATCGCCTTGCTCGGGTTCAGCATGTTGACGCAGCCGCCAAGATCAGTCGACTTGCCGGGTTCTCCCGCCGGCCGGTACTCAGCCGAGGCGGTCGATGCGCTGACCGTGCCGGGGCGCAGGCGGTCGGTCACCTGCGCGGCACAGACCACGGAGCCCCTGTGGTTCCACAGCCGAATCAGGTCGTCGTCCTTGATGTCACGCGCCTCGGCGTCCTCGCGGCTGATGCGCGCGACGAGATAGTAATGGCCATCCTTGAACACACGGTGCTCGCGGATATCGCGGACGCTGGAACCCTCGTCATCACCCATCAGGTGGAACGGATAGCGGGAATGTGGCGACACCAGCCGCAGCGGGAAACCGGCGAGCTCAGGCTCGCGCTTCGGGTCCTCGTAGGTCGGCATGTACTTGTTCAGTGGCGGACGGTCAGGGTCGTCGAAGCGCTTCAGCGTCTGGGCGACGAACTCGAACTTGCCGGAGGGCGTCTGCAGCCCCTCGCCGAAGCTGCCGACGTAATCGGAGGGCAGCGGATAGGGCTCCGGTGTGTCCTTCTTGCGGCCCTCGTAGAACCAGCGGTGAGCGGTCGGCGCACGGGCCAGCTCGGGATCCGGCGGCACGACGAAATAGCCCTTTTTCAGGAACTTCCGCCAGGACATGTGCTTGGCCATGTCCGAGGACTCGAACACGCGCTTGCACCAGTCGAGCTCGGTCGCCCCGCCCTCCGAGTAGACCGCACCCAGGCCCAGGCGCTCGGAAATCGCGAGGAAGATGTCATAGTCGGACTTCGACTCGCCCAGCGGCTCGATGCACTTGTGCTGCAGAGAGATCACGCGGTGGTTGTTCATAGAGTACATGTGGTGCACGTAGCCGGCCCCAACGTTGTACCACTCGCCGATGTCCCAGTGCTCGAACACGGTACAGGCCGGCAGGATGATGTCGGAGTAGGTCGTCTCGCCTTCCTTCCAGACTGACTGGTTGACGACAAACTTGAGGTTCTCGTGCTGGTACATCTGCACCCAGCGGTTCGCATTGACCATCGTGCCGAACGAGGCACTGCCGTACTTGTAAAGCATTTCCACCGGAACGTGCCCGGGCGACGGGTAACCGAACGGGAAGAACTGGCCCTGCACCGAGGCGACATCGGTCAGGTAGCCCATGGCCTTGCCATGCATGATCGCCTCGGGGAACCAGATGCGGGGAATGGCCTGCTTCACCGAGCTCATCGTGACGATGTGCGGCATGCGCTGGTAGTTGTTGGCCGAGTTCGCGCTGTACTGCAGGTCGCCCGAGAAACTGCCCTCGGCGTAGCCGGGGAAGTAGAAGTTGAAGTCGAGCGGCGCACCAAACTGCAGGTTCCCGAAGTTGACGCCCGGGCGCCCGAAACCCTGCATCGCCCCGAGGATTGCCATCATGCGCGCCCACTGGGCACCCATTGCACCCCGGCAGGCACCGCCGACGCCGACACCCCAGCCACCTGCGCCAAGATAGGTCTTCTTCCGGCCCCACTCGCGCGCGAGCGCACGCACGTCGCGCGCGGGCACGCCAGTCTCCCCCTCCTGCCACTCGGGCGTCTTGGGGGTGCCGTCGCTCTGGCCGAGAATGTAGGCCTTCCACTCGTCGAAGCCGGTCGTGCGCTTCTCGATGAATTCCTTGTCATACAGGCCCTCGGTGATCCAGACGTGGCACAGGGCCTGGGCGAGCGCGGCATCGGTGCCGGGCCGCGGCGAGATCCACTTGCCGCCGAGATGTGCGGCCGTGTGGTTCAGGTAGGGGTCGATATGGACCATCTTGATCCCGAGCTCCTTGGCCCAGGCCCGTCGCTCGGTGCCGTCGAAGCCATAGGAGGCATCAGGGTCGCTGGACCAGAACACGATCATCTCCGCCTCCTTGAGGCAGTCCTCGACCGTGCCGTAGAACTCGGGGCAGCCCAGCCGCAGGCTGTTACCCCAGTGATGCATCGCACCCCAGTACCAGCCCTCCCAGCTGTCCGGGTTGTGCACCAGCTTGGTGACGCCGATCAGGTTCCAGAACCGGTTGAATGCGCTCAGGTAGTGACCCAGGTTGCCCCACTGGTGGTGCGAGCCGTTGGCGACACAGATCGCGCCAGGGCCGACAGCCTTCGCACGCCGGATCTCCTTCTCGACGATATCCAGCGCCTCCTCCCAGCTGATCCGCTCGAAACCGGACTTGCCGCGGTTCTGGATATTGCGGTTCCCGTCCGGGTCGAAGTCCACCCGCTTCATCGGGTACAGCAGCCGGTTTTTCGAGTAGACCATTGATTTCTGGCACATGCCGTGCGCGGCCAGCGACGTCCGGCGGGGCGGCGTGAAGGTCTTGCCCTTGGCCGTGATCGACCAGGAGGGTGCGTCCTCGTTATCGAAGTCCATCGGCGTCGTGCGGATGATCTTGCCGTCCTTCACGTAGACGAAGATCGGCCCTCCGTTGGTGCCGTTGGTATAACGCGTGACCCCGTTGCCCATGTCGGTGCCGCTCTTCCAGGTCACGGTCTCCATGCGGGCCAGCGTCGACATGAACCAGACGGCCAGGTCATCCGGGCCATCCAGCGTGATCTTGAAGTTCTTGGCCGCATCGATCTGCTCGAGGCGGTCCAGCGGCGGCGTCAGGAAACTCTCGGCGATTTCCTTGTTCTTGAAACTGATAGTGAGATCAGGATTATCATGCAAGCCCTTCTTGGTGATTATTTTTCCACCCTTCAGCTGGATCCAGCGACCGTCCGGCCTGTCGCGGAGCCGGAACTGGGCCACGAGGTCCCTCTCCTTCAGGCGGGCGGCGTACTCCGGATAGATCTTGGACACCGCGCGCATCGCCTGCGGGATACCCCAGAGCAAGACGGACAGATTCATTTGACACTCCTCATCAAGGCGCGCGGCCGGACAACTCCCGAATCAGAGTCTACCGTTTCAGGCCGGCTGCCTGGCCTGACAATTGTCAACGGGCGCCGGCGGCCACCCTTGCCGGGGCTCAGCCGCCGGGACGCTGGAACAGCTCCTGCAGGGCGCCGCTGCCCGGGTTGCGGACGATCAGCGAGCGGCAGGGGCCGCGCCCCGGCTGGTCGATCTCCATGGGCCCGGACCACGCAGCCGCGCCGACCGCTGCGCAGCCCTGTATCGCGCGGTCGAGGTCCGCCACCTCGAAGGACTGTGCGAGGTAGCCGATGTTCGGCGGCACCGCCGCAGGCACCAGGTCAGGGATTTCGTAGTTGAGCGCGGTGGCGAGCGCAATCTTTCCGTATTCGTGGTCGCCCTGGATCAGCACGCTGCGCGTGCGCGCATGGGCAGGCAGACTAAGCGCGCGGTTGGTTTCCTCGCCCTGCAGCACTGACTCGACGAACAGCTTCATGCCCAGCGGGCCGTAGTAGAACGACAGCGCCTTCTCCATGTCGTTGACCGTGTGCGCGGTGGTCACCACGGGCGTGTACCCGGTCGGCGTCCTGCCATAGCTCGCAATGAAAGCCAGGATCCTGCCGAGGACGGTCTCCGGATCATGGGTCAGGATTTCGATCAGGTTGATGACGACGCCATCCGGGCCATCGAAGGCGGCCTCCAGCGTCTCGCCGATCGCAGGCCCGAAATTATTGTGCGCCGGCTCGCTCCAGAAGCGCGAGCCCTGCGCCCGCAGCCGCTCGTAGTCCTCGCGTATGTCGCTGGCATAGATGTTCACGTTGAAGAGCCCGTTCGCGCGGCGGACCTCCGCCGGGCGCACGCGCTGGCGATCGGGCGCATCGAACTCCATCAGCTGGATACGGCCCACGGGGTCGGCACCCTGCCCGAGGAATGCACAACGTGCCCGCGCCCCGGCCGGCAGGCGCCAGTAGCGCTCGAACGCCTCCCCCTGCCAGGTCCGGGACTCGATCACCTCAAGGCCCAGCGTACCGGCATAGAACTCCAGGGAGGCATCCAGGCTCTCGGCCCCGATCACGACGGCGCTGACGGGCGAACTGTGGCTCTGGACATCGGCATTCATTCGGGGGCTCCTCGAGGTTCCGTGCAAGGGTCGCGGGGGCGTGATTGTACAGAGGGGCTGCCGGTTGTTTAATCCACCGGCTACTGCCGGGGCTCCGGCAGGGCTGAAAAGGCTTCCCAGTTCGACAGGAATACCCGCCCGGACAGCCTCGCGATCAGTGCCGTGCCGGCCAGCCGGTCCAGGACCGGCCCCTTGACCTCGGCGAAGTGCAGCGCGACCCCACGCCGGCCGAGCTTGTCGTGCAGTGCTTCCAGGGCCTCGAGCGCGGTCGTATCCACGTGACTGACCGAGGACATCACGAGGACGAGGTCGCGCAGGCCGGTTTGTCCTGTGCAGATCTTCTCGACCCGGTGGAGCACGGCTTCGGCATTGCCGAAGAACAGGTTCTCGTCGACACGCAGCATCAGCAGGCCCGGACGCGTCACCACCTGGTGCCTGAGCACATTGCGGAAATGCTCGGTGCCGGGCACCTGCCCTACCACCGCGATATGTGGCCGGCTCGAACGCCAGACCAGGCTCGCAAGCGACAGGGCGACGCCCAGGGCCACGCCCACCTCGACGCCGAAAGCCACGACACCCGCCGCCGTGCAGGCCATGGCGGTTGCATCCGCCCGGTCATAGCGCCAGGTCGAAGCGAACCGGCGGAAATCCACCAGCGGCAGCACCGCAGCGATGATGGTCGCCGCCAGCACCGTCGAGGGGAGCAGCGTGAAAAGTCCAGTGGCGAACGCGAGCACGAGCGCGATGACCAGCGCGCAGATCAGCCCGGCCAGCGCTGTGTTCGCGCCTGCTTCGGCATGGACCGCGGTTCGCGAAAATCCGCCGGCAACCGGGAACGCCCCGGATACAGCCGCGGCAATATTGGCCGCGCCCAGCCCGCGCAGCTCGGCATCGGCAGACATGCGCTCTCCGCGCGCACGCGCCATCGAACTGGCCACCGCAACGCTCTCGACGAATCCGATGAGGCCGATCACCAGCGCCGGCAGCAGCAACACAGCAACAAGCCCCGGCTCGGGCCAGGGCAGCATCAGCGGCGGCAGCCCCGCGGGCAGCTCCCCGGTCACCGCAAGCCCCTGGTCGGCCCAGCCCGCCACGTGCACCAGCCCGATGGAGCCGAGCACGAGGACCATGGGTGTCAGGCGCGCGATGACCGCCGAGGCCGCTTCCGGTATGCCGAGCCGATGCAGGCCCGCTGCCAGCCAGTGCCTGGACAGCAGCAGCAGCGCCAGCGTGGACAGCCCGACTGCGGCCGTCAGCAGGTGAATGTCGTCAAGGTTCCGGACCACGTCGGACAGCATCGCCACACCGGAAGCCGAGGGCATGGTGAGCCCGAGCAGCGGGCGCAGCTGGCCGATCAGGATGAGAATCGCGGCCCCGGTCGTGAAGCCACTGATCACCGGGTGGCTCAGCAAGTGCGCCATGGCACCGAGCCGCAGCAGGCCAAACAGCAGCAGCGAGAGCCCGGACAACAGCGCCAGCAAGGCGGCCGCGGCAATGTACTCGGGGCTGCCGGGGGCGGCTACCGCACCCAGCGCCGATGCGGTCATCAGCGCGATCACCGCTACCGGTCCGACCGAAAGCACCGCGCTGGATCCGAGCCAGGCATAGGCCACCAGCGGCAACAGGCTGGCATACAGGCCCAGATGGGGCGGCAGGCCGGCGAGTGCGGCATAGGCCATGCCCTGGGGTACGAGCAGCATGGCCGAGACCAGGCCGGCCGTGAGGTCCCCGGCAAGGAGCCCGCGCCGGTAATGCCTGACCCAGGAAGGAATCAGCATAGGGCGCCCACCAGCCGCCTGTGGCCCTGCTCGCCAGATTGTCCGGAACCAACGGTCGGGGCGTCACGCATAGGTAGTTTCAAGGCTTGCAGGGAATCACGGAACATCATGTAATCAAAAAGCATAAGGCAGGCACAAGCAGCGGAGGTACAGATGCAGCCGAAGGTGGAGCCCTTTCTCGACAAGGACACGGAAACCTGGAGCTATGTGGCCTACGACCAGGATGGCGGCCACGCCGCAGTGATCGACCCGGTGCTGGACTATGACCCGAAGTCAGGGCGCACCCGGACGGAAGGTGCCCAGCGGCTGGTCGACTTCGTGCGCAGCAGGAAGCTGACGGTGGACTGGATCCTGGAGACTCATGCGCATGCGGACCACCTGTCTGCGGCCCCGTTCGTGCGCAACGAAGTCGGGGGCAGGCTTGCCATCGGAGAAAAGATCCGCGAGGTCCAGGCCGTGTTCCAGAAAATCTTCAACCTGAAAGACAGCCTCGCCATCGATGGCAGCCAGTTCGACAGGCTGTTCGCCGCCGGTGAGACCTTCGGAATCGGCAAGCTGGAGTGTGAGGTCATGTACTCGCCGGGACACACGCCGGCCGATATGGCCTGGCGTATCGGGGACTGTGTGTTCGTCGGGGACACCATCTTCATGCCCGATGTCGGCACCGCACGCTGCGACTTTCCTGGCGGCAATGCTGCAACACTCTACCAGTCGATCCAGAAGCTGCTCTCGCTGCCACCCGAGACCCGGCTGTTCATGTGCCACGACTATCCACCGGAGGGCCGCGACTACCAGCACATGACCACGGTTGCGGAACAGAAGCGCAGCAACATTCATGTGCGCGACGGCATCAGTGAAGCGGAGTTCGTGGCGATGCGGACGAAGCGCGACGCGACGCTCGCCATGCCGCGCCTGATCCTGCCGTCCATCCAGGTCAACATACGCGCGGGGGAACTGCCGCCGCCAGAGGACAACGGCGTGAGCTACCTGAAGCTGCCCGTCAACCAGTTCTAGGAGCAACAGCAATGGCACTGCATATCACCCGGCTGTCGCCGCACTTTGCCACTACCGGGCAACTGCTCCCGGAGCAGATGGCCGAGGTGGCTGCGGCAGGTTTCCGCGCCCTGATCGACCATCGCCCTGACGGCGAAGGTGGTCCGGAACAGCCGGCCTCGGCAAGCCTGTGTCAAGCTGCCGAACAGGCCGGGCTAAGCTTTGTCTACCAGCCCGTGGTACCCAGCGAGATCGACAGCGGGGATGTCAGAACCTTGGCTGAACATCTGGCTGCGCTTGACGGGCCGGTGCTCGCTTTCTGTCGCACCGGGGCGCGGGCAGAAAAGCTGTACCGGCTGGCCGAGACCCAGGGCCTGCTCAAACCCTGAGCAGAATCCAGCTTCGCCTAACAGCGGTCGGCAGCCCCTTTGGCTGCACCCGCCTGGAGGATCCC
Source organism: Chromatiales bacterium (assembly GCA_020831895.1). GTDB lineage: Bacteria > Pseudomonadota > Gammaproteobacteria > Steroidobacterales > JAFIFS01. The sequence goes on along the minus strand of JAFIFS010000035.1, from coordinate 36,632 downwards.
GGCACCGGCCAACGGAATGATCACCTCGTTGCGCCGAAACGGCGGCAGGCTGAACGGAGAGTTGTAGCGTGCCCAGCGCGATGGCCCGGCTGGCTGCAGACCCTGGCGTGCAAGGCGCTCGAGCAGCTCCGCCTCGCGGGCCGCGTAGCGCCTGGCGCCCCAGGTGCCCCGGTAGCGGAGCACCGCAACGATCTCGGACGGCACCTCACGGATGGTGATCCGGGGATCCGCCGGCAGCGGCACGGTCTCCAGCGTGTAGCGCGCGGGTATTACGAAGCTGACCACGTAACCCTCGCCCTGCTCCGCTGTCGACTGCGCGACCGGCGCGGTCATCGCGATTCTCTCGCCACCCGGCGCCTGCGTCACGGGGGCCGTCATGCTGATCTTTTCCTGGCTGCGATTCGCGCCGCTAATGTATCTCACCAGCGGACGAAAGCCCCGGTTGGCCGCGTTGCCAAACGTTGCATCGACGGTAATCTCCGCAACCAGATGGGGCGCCATCGCGCGCAGCTCGAACCGGCCCTCCTGGCTGAGTACGGTGAAGTCAGGTTCTTCTATCGCCAAAGCCACTCCAGTGCCGGCCAGCAGGAGCATTGCTGCGAGCAGCCCGTCCCGTCCATGCTTGATGCGAAGCGTCATCATCGGATCATCCTCCTGAACAAGCCATTCAGTGCTCGTGTTGAAGTACTGTTCGCCAGTCAGGCGTCAACGGATCAGATGGCCTACCATCATGACAAGCCGGAATCCAGAGCCGGCATCTGAGCGTACTAACCTTTGGCGCTGTAGCCCGGACGGTCACCCGAGAAGCAAGAAACCATGAGCCTCCCCGTCTGCTTTTCCGCCCGGGCCTGCCAGGCATGAAGCCGCGGCTGGTGCTGGTTCTTGGGGACCAGCTGACGCCCGGGCTCTCCGCTCTGCGTGCCGCTGACCGGTCGCGGGACCTCGTCGTGATGGCCGAGGTTACCGAGGAAGCGCAATACGTCAGACATCACGCCAAGAAGCTCGTCTACATCTTCAGCGCGATGAGGAAGTTCGCGCTGAAGCTTCGACAGGAAGGATGGCAGGTGGCCTATGGGCGCCTGGATGACCCGCAAACCACTAGGTCAATAACCGCTGAACTGGAGCGGCGTTACAAGGCCTATGGAGCGGTGGGCGTGATCGCGACCGAGTCTGGTGAGTGGCGGCTGCGCACGGCCCTCGCCGAAAGCACGCTGCCGATCGAGGTGCTGCCCGACGACCGCTTCCTGATCTCGCGCGAGGATTTCGCGGCCTGGGCTGCGGGCAGGAAGTCGCTGCGCATGGAGTACTTCTACCGCGAGATGAGGCGCAGGACCGGCCTGCTGATGGAAGGTGACCAGCCGGCTGGTGGCCAGTGGAACTACGACCAGCAGAACAGAAAGGCCGCCAGGCCCGGCACGGCCCTCCCCTCACCCATGCGCCATACGCCTGACGAGATCACGAACGAGGTGCTCGGCATGGTCAGGACCCGTTTTCCTCGCGCCCCCGGGCAACTGGAGCCGTTCTGGTTCGCAACCGACGCTGCCGGGGCGAAGCGTGCTGCAGCGAAGTTCATGCGCGAGGCGCTGCCGGGCTTCGGCGACTTCCAGGATGCGATGCTGGAGGGCGAGAGGTTTCTTCACCACTCGGTGCTGTCGATGTACCTCAACATCGGGCTCCTGGACCCACTTGAGCTGTGCCATGCCGCCGAGGCCGAGTACCGCAGCGGGCATGCGCCGTTGAATGCCGTGGAAGGCTATATCCGGCAGATCCTGGGATGGCGGGAATTCGTGCGCGGCATCTATGACCTGCAGGGCCCCGGCTATGTCTCGAACAACCAGCTTGGCGCGTCACGCCGGCTGCCCGAATTCTACTGGAGCGGGGATACGGACATGGCCTGCGTGGCCGCCGCTGTCCGGCAGACACTGGAAGAAGCCTATGCCCATCATATCCAGCGCCTGATGGTGACCGGCAACTTCGCGATGCTGGCCGGAATAGACCCCCACGAAGTGCACGAGTGGTATCTCGCCGTCTACGCCGATGCCTATGAGTGGGTGGAGGCACCCAACGTGATCGGCATGAGCCAGTTCGCCGATGGTGGCATCGTCGCCTCGAAGCCTTACGCCGCGTCGGGCGCCTACATCAACCGGATGTCCGACCATTGCAAAGGCTGCCTCTACGATGTCAGGGCGCGCGAAAGCGAGCAGGCCTGTCCGTTCAACGCCCTGTACTGGGATTTCCTGGTCCGTCATCGCAACAGCCTGCAGGGCAACCCGCGAATGGCGCAGATGTTTCGCAGCTGGGAGCGCATGGCCGAAGACCGTCGCAAGGCGACGCTGGCGCGGGCACAGTCTTTGCTGCGGCGACTTGAGACCGGCGAGCGTATGTGAACGTCTGCTGCGCTGCGGGAGAAAAGAGTCAGGCCACCCGAGCTGATGCACGCCTCCCGATCAGACAGCCGGATCTCAGACCCTCACTGACCGGACTGGCTGGGGGCTTCAATTATCGGCGCTGGCGGACCCGTCTGGCGTCGCGGCCCTCGCTGTCGTCCGCAGCGGCCCGCCTGCCGCGGGAAGAAGCGCAGCTCCTGAGATTACCGCTGCATACCTTGCAGTCGGCCTTAAGGCCACTTGCACCGAGCCCGCCACAGGAGCCCTGCACCGGTTTGTTGGCCAGTATCACGCCTATGGCCATGGCCGAAAACAGCAGGCCAAACAGGACAATAGTCATCAGTACCGTGGTGAGCATCAGGTCGCCGGAGCCTCTCTGGCCAGGAACGGCTTGAACTGGGGGGACACCCGTTCCACGAACGTGTCCCCCTCGCGTACCAGCAACAATACCGCCAGGTCGCGCTCGGCTGCAAACGCGTATCCCCGCTCCGGCCCCAGCGCCATGATTGCGGTGGCCAGACCGTCAGCCAGCATTGCACTCTCGTGAAGCACGGTTACGGATGCCAGATTGGCCTCGACCGGCCGACCCGAGCGCGGGTCGACCACATGGGAAAACAGCCGGCCATCCTCGAAAAAAAAGTTCCGGTAGTCCCCCGACGTCGCCACAGCCCGATCGCCGGGCTCGATCACGAGATGTACACGCCGCTCTCCGGGGACCGGGTGCTCGACACCGATGCGCCAGTTCTGCCCGTCCGGCCTGACTCCTCTCAGGCGCATGTCGCCACCGATGCTGACGAGGTAGGCACTCACGCCCATGGACTCAAGACGTTCTGCGATGAGGTCTATTGCGTAACCCTTGGCAATCGATGACAGGTTCAGATCCACGCCACCCTGCTGGAGCAGTTCCGGCGCCAGCCCCGAACCGAGCACCTGAAGCTGCTCCCAACCTACGCGCCTCAATGCAGCGGCGACTTCGTCCTCGTCAGGCGCGGCGCCCCTGGACTCATACGAGCCGAAGCCCCAGAGGTTGACCAGTGGCCCTACTGTCGGGTCATAAGCACCGTCGGTCTGCTCGGCCAGCTGCAGCGCTGCATCCAGAACGGCCCTGAACTCGTCACGCAGGGGTATCGTCTCGCCTGCCAGTGACCGGTTGAACCGGGAGATATCCGAATCTTCCCGAAAGGTGCTCATCTGCGAGTTGACGGCCTCGAGGACCACTTCGATTTCCCCGCGGACAGCTCCCAGCTCCCGCCAGCCTGGACGGGCAACCAGCTGCACCGACCACTCGGTCCCCATGGTATATCCGGACAGGGCAAACACCCGCTCAGGCCGGTCACAGCCTGTCAGCAGCAGCACGGCTAGCAGGGACAGTCCTGCGTATAGAGCCGCACGGCCCGGACGCAAGGCAGCAGCAGGGGGAATCATCCGAAGTCGTCGTACAGCACGTTCTCTGACTCGACCCCCAGGTTCCAGAACATGTCCCGGCATGCAGAAAGCATCATGGGCGGGCCACAGATGTAGTACTCACAGTCCTCCGGGGCAGGGTGATTCTTCAGGTACTGCTCGTACAGCACCTGGTGAATGAACCCGGTCGCCCCCTTCCAGTTGTCCTCGGGCAGCGGATCGGACAGCGCCAGATGCCAGCTGAAGTTCTCGTTCTCCTCCGCAAGCCTGTCGAACTCCTCGATGTAAAAGGCCTCGCGATAGGAACGTGCTCCATACCAGAAAGTGATCTTGCGGCCGGATTTCAGCCGCAGGAGCTGATCAAAGATGTGAGAACGCATCGGGGCCATGCCGGCGCCTCCGCCGATGAAAATCATCTCGGCATCGGTGTCCTTGGCAAAGAACTCGCCGAACGGACCGAAAACCGTGCACTTGTCGCCCGGCTTGAGCCCGAAGAGATACGAGGATGCGAGCCCGGGCGGCAGACCGCTGCCAGGCGGCGGAGTCGCGATACGGATATTGAATTTGAGCAGCCCACGTTCTTCCGGATAATTGGCCATCGAGTACGCGCGGACCAGCTCTTCGCTGCTGCTTGACTCCAGATCCAGGAGCCCAAGGGTCTCCCAGTCGGCCCGATACTCATCGGCCACTTCGAAATCCCGGAACCGGGCATGGAAAGGAGGCACCTCGAACTGCATGAAGCCACCGGCGCGGAAGCCAACCTTCTCGCCTTCAGGCAGCTTGAGCACCAGCTCCTTGATAAAGGTCGCCACGTTCTCGTTGGAGGTGACCTCGCACTCCCACTTCTGGATGTCGAAACATTCCGGCGGGACCTTGATTTTCATGTCGTGCTTGACGGCTACCTGGCAGGACAAACGGTAGCCCTCGCGAATCTCGCTGCGCGTGAAGTGCTCCTCCTCTGTGGGCAGGATATCGCCACCGCCCTCGACTACCCGGCACCGGCACTGCCCGCAGGTTCCACCACCGCCACAGGCAGAGGAGAGAAAGATGCCGCTCGACGCCAGCGTACCCAGCAGCTTGCCGCCGCCGCTGGTGACCAGGGTCTTGTCCGCATCGTCATTGATCTCGATCCGGATGTCGCCGGTTGTCACCAACCTTGAGCGGGCAGCGATGATCACCAGTACCAGGGCCAGCACCACGCCCGTAAAGGTCGCCACTCCAAACAGAATTTCAAAGAGCATCGTAGGAAACGCCTAGAGCTGAACCCCTGCAAACGACATGAAACCCAGCGACATCAGGCCAACGATGATGAAAGTGATGCCGAGGCCCTGAAGCGGCGCCGGGATATCGCTGTACTTGAGCTTTTCACGGATTCCGGCAAGCAGCACGATGGCAAGGGCCCAGCCGACACCGGCCCCGAAGCCAAAGATCACGCTTTCGCCGAAGTCATACTGCCGTTCCACCATGAACAGGCTTGCCCCGAGGATTGCGCAGTTGACCGTGATCAACGGAAGAAAAATTCCCAGGGCGTTGTATAGCGCCGGCACGTACCGGTCCAGCGTCATCTCGAGAATCTGCACGATGGCCGCTATGACACCGATGTAGCACAGCAGGCCGAGGAAGCGCAGGTCTATCGACTCCAGCGCCGGAATGCCCGTCCAGGCCAGCGCACCCTCGTCCAGCAGGTTGAAGAGAATCAGGTTGTTGACCGGAACCGTGATGGTCAGAACCACGATCACGGCGATACCGAGCCCGAGCGAGGTCTGGACCTTCTTGGAAATCGCGAGGAATGTGCACATGCCAAGGAAGAAGGCCAAGGCCATGTTCTCGACGAATACGGCTCGGATGAAAAGACTGAGATACTCTTCGAACATGGTCAGTACGCTTCAGCCGTCCGGGAATTGGGCGCTATACGGAATGGCGTTTCCTCGACCTGGGACGGCTTCCAGACGCGCAGCATCCAGATGAAGCCACCGATCAGGATAAATGCGCTTGGAGGGAGCAGCATCATTCCGTTTGGCTCATACCAGCCACCCTCCGCAACAGGCTGAAGAATCGTGATTCCGGCCAGTGTCCCTGATCCAAACAGCTCCCTCGCCACACCGACGAACAGCAGCACGATCGAATAGCCCAGGGCATTACCAAAGCCGTCCACCGCCGAGGCCACGGGCGAATTGCTCATGGCAAAAGCCTCGGCGCGACCGAGGATGATGCAATTGGTGATGATCAGGCCAACGAACACCGAAAGCTGCCGGCTGCTTTCGTAGGCATAGGCCTGCAGGAACTGGTCGACGACGATGACCAGCGACGTGATCACGGTCATCTGGACTATGATCCTGATGTTGGTCGGGATCTGGGACCGGATCAGGCTGATAAAGAAATTGGAGAATGTCAGGACGAAGATCACCGCCAGGCACATGACGACGGTGTTCTCGACTGTCGTGGTAATGGCAAGCGCCGAGCAAATACCCAGTATCTGCAGAGCGATCGGATTGTTGTTGAAGAGCGGCTGAAAAAGCACGTCCTTCAGTCTGGGTTCGGCCATGTCACTCCTCCTGCCGGCAGCCTTGCGCCGCGCTAGATACCAGCCCTCTGTTCACCCCGATACTCTTCGCGCACCCGGTCAAGGTAGGGTCCGAACGCCTGGTCCCCGACCCAGAATCGCACCAGCTGGTTGACACCCTCGCTGGTGATGGTGGCGCCAGTCAATCCGTCCACCAGGTGCTCCTCGTTCGAAGCACCTTCGGGTACCGCGCCCCTGACAACACGGATCGCCACATTGCCGTCATCGTCCAGCAGCCGCCTGCCTTCCCACAAGCGCTGCCAGCGCGGATTCTCGATCTCTCCACCCAGCCCGGGTGTTTCGCCATGCGAATAGAAGCCGATCCCGGCAATGGTGTTCGCATCCGGCTCCAGGGCCAGGAAGCCAAACATCGTGGACCAGAGCCCGGCCCCATGCACCGGCAGGATGATACGCATGACCTGGTCATCGTCATTGCGCAGCAGGAAAACCTCCCCGACCCGGGCGGTCCTGCGGATACCCGCCGGATCGCTCTCAAGCGGGCGCCCAAGCTCCGGGTCGCGGGAGGCGCGCAACGGATCGAAGTCAGCCGGCATGTCGACATACTCGCCCGTGTCAAAGGCAACGAAGCGGCGCTCGATACGCCCGAAGGCCGCCCCGAGGTCCATGCCAGGCTCATATACCCCGGCCACCCGCAGGATGTTGACCTGCCGGAACTCCAGCCGGTTCTGCTGCTGGAGATCACGCAGGCTGACAGCAGCAGTCGACACCACCACGGCACACACCAGGCACACCAGGAACGAGACCCGGATCGTATTGGCGACAGATTCCCGATCCTTCATGCTTCTGCACCTCTGCGGCGCAGGCGCCGACGTACGTTGGCCTGCACCACGAAATGATCGATCAGCGGAGCGCAGAGATTGCCGAACAGGATAGCCAGCATCACCCCCTCGGCGAAGGCCGGATTGATCACCCGGATCAGCACCACCATCACTCCGATCAAGGCTCCGTAAACCCACTTGCCCGCATTCGTCATCGAAGCGGAGACGGGGTCAGTGGCCATGAACACCATGCCAAAGGCAAACCCGCCGAGGGTCAGGTGCCAGTACCACGGCATGGCGAACATAGGATTGGTGTCGCTGCCAACCCAGTTGAACACCAGGACCATGCCAATCATGCCCAGCAGCATGCTGAGCATGATGCGCCAGGACGCAATCTTCGTCAGCAGAAGCACGATGGCCCCAAGCGCGATGATCAGGGTCGATGTTTCTCCGATCGAGCCCTGCATGCCGCCAAAGGCGGTGTTCATCCAGGTCAGGTCCACGCCGGCAGAAGTACCCGCGACACCGGTCAGGCCAGCGCTGAAGTCCAGCTCACCCGCCGCGCCCATCGCCAGCGGCGTGGCTCCGCTGAAGCCATCCACCGCGGTCCACACGCGGTCCCCGGTCATGTCGGCCGGATAGGCGAAAAACAGGAAAGCGCGTCCGACCAGAGCTGGGTTCAGAAAGTTCTTGCCTGTCCCTCCGAACACCTCCTTGCCGATCACGACCCCGAAGCTGATGCCGAGGAAGACCTGCCAGAGCGGGATCGTCGGCGGCAGAATCAGCGTGAAGAGAATCCCGGTTACGAAGAACCCTTCGTTGACCTCGTGACCGCGTAGCCAGGCAAACAGCCCCTCCCACAGGAAACCGGACAGGTAGGTCACGACGAAGATCGGCACGTAAAAGACGGCGCCGTGCAGAAGGTTCGCAAGCAGACTGGATGGGTCGAAGCCGGTCAGCGCAAGGACCAGCTCCGTACGCCAGCCGGGAATCGGGTCGTAACCAAAATCGGAGATCTGCAGGTTGGCCTGGTAGCCGACGTTGTGCATGCCGAACAGGAGCGCCGGCAGCGCCGCCAGCCAGACCGTCATCATGACCCTTTTCAGGTCTATCCCGTCGCGCGCATGCGGACCAGCCCGTGTTGTCTGCGACGGGCTATACAGCATGGTATCGAACATCTCGTAAAAGACGTAATACCGCTCCAGGCGCCCACCCTTGTGGAAGTGCGGCGCGATCCGGTCATCTATGAATCGACGCAGTCCCACTTCAGCCTTCCTCCTCGAGGCGCTTCAGGTTGTCGCGCAATACCGGGCCGTACTCGTACTTGCCGGCACAGACGTATGTGCATAACGCCAGGTCTTCCTCGATCAGTTCCAGCGCACCCAGGCTCTCCGCCGTCTCGATATCGCCAACCAGGAGCGCGCGCAACAGCTGGGTCGGCAGGAGATCCAGCGGCATCACCTGCTCGTACTGGCCGAGCGGAACCATGGCCCGCTCACTGCCGTTGGTGTTCGTCGTGAATGAAAACCGCTTCCATGGCATCAGCCGGGACAGGTAGATGTTCATCGCCGAGTGCCGATCGAGGCCTGGCGAAAGGTAGCCGAGCAGCTGCCGTTCACGGCCCTCGCGCAGCACGGTGACCTGGTTTGAAAAGCGGCCTAGATAGGCCATGGGCCCCTCGGCGCGATGGCCATGCAGGACAGACCCCGAGATCACCCGATTTTCCCCGGGCCCGACCTCACCCGCCACCAGGTCATCCAGCGAGGCACCCAGCCGGGTTCTCAACAGGCGGGGGTTGCCGACCTGGGGGCCTGCGAGAGCCACGACCCGGTCCGTGTACCGCCGTCCGCTGACAAAAAGCCGGCCGATCGCGATGACGTCCTGATAGCCCACGACCCAGGCCACGCGCTTTCTGTCGACCGGATACAGGAAATGGATGTGCGTTCCCGGATTACCTGCCGGGTGCGGACCCGCGAACATCTCCTCGCGAACCTGTCCCCCGGCGAAAGACGGAAGGATCGACTCCGGTGGCCGGCAGACCCAGACGGCCCCGTCGGTGAGGCGGCTGAGAATGGCCAGTCCGTCGCGGAAGGCCGGCAGCTGCTCCCCGATGACCACGGCGGGGTCCGGTGCGAGCGGGTTGGTGTCCATGACCGGCACGAAGATCGCGCCCGGCGTGGAACCCGGCGCCGGCACCTTGCCGAACGGACGGGTGCGTATCGCAGTCCACTCACCGGATTCGAGCAGCTGCGCCTGGACGCGCTCCCGGGCAAGGCCCGACAGCCCCCCCGGATCGTGGATTTCGAAGGTTTCGTCCTCGCCCCCCGAAACATCTACCACGACCGACAGCAGCACCCGCCGCTGGCCGCGGTTGATGGCCCTGACCCGTCCACTGGCGGGGGCGGTGAAGCAGACCCCCTCGAACTGGCGGTCCTCGAAGAGGGCCTGGCCACGCCGGACCTGGTCGCCCTCCTCCACCAGCATGCGCGGCTTGAGGCCGGGGTAGTCGGGACCCAGCACGGCGACAGACCTGACGCTCTGCGCCCGCTCTACCTCCTGCCTGGGTTCACCTGCAATGGGAAGGTCAAGCCCTCGCCTTACTCTGATCATCTCACTGGCTCAGCGCATACCGAACTGCGCAATCCCGGCGGCAGACCCCCCAGCTGAACTGCGCACAAACTCTCACAGTATGACCCAAAGACTGCCTGCAACCAACGCTTTCAACTGCTCGCCGTCCTGCCCGTCATCCGCACCAGATGCTCCATGACCCAGCCTCTATAAACCACCCTTTTACCTCGCTGCCGGCTACTCTATCATCCATCCATCCAGGCGCTGTCGCACTCTGGGCATCACCGCCATCACCCCAGCCAGCCAAGGAGCTCGAGAGCATGGACACGCTGATCGGAGTAGTGTTGCGCAACAAGGGCGGGGTCGCGGATGGCCGGCGCAGCATCCTGCAGACAGTAGCGCCGGAAACCACGGTCATGGAGGCGGTGCGCAAGATGAGTGACGCCAACGTCGGCTGTGTGCTGGTCACAGACGGCGGCTGTGTGGCCGGCATCCTGACCGAGAGGGATGTGCTGCATGGTGTCGCGAAACAGGGGATGGAACTGGCAGCGATGGCGGTCAGGGACGTCATGAATCCGAACCCGCACCTGGCCCATCCTGAACTGACGGTCCAGGAGGCACTGGCGCAGTGCACGGACCTGCGGATTCGCCATCTTCCCGTGGTTGATCAGAACAGGCTGCTGGGCCTGCTGTCGATCGGTGACCTCGTCTACCACGTCGTGCGGGACAAGCAGCGCAAGCTCAACGACATGGTCGAGTACATGTACGGGCGCCAGATCCGGCTCTGACTCGCGACATCGCTTCTGCCGTGGGGAATGAACATGCGAACGACTACGCTTAGCTGGACCCGTGCAGCCCTGATGGTGGCTGTAGGTCTTGCAGTATCCACCGACGGGGTCGCGCAGATCGAGGAAATCGTTATCACGGCACGCAAGCGGGAGGAGAGCCTGCAGCGGGTTCCGGTCGCGGTCGCAGCCTTCAGCGAGCAGCGGATCGACCAGGAGGCCATCCGGACGCTGGATGACATCGCCGCCCTGACCCCGTTCCTGCAGTTCGACACCGGGTTCTGGCCCAGCGACACCCGGGTATCGATCCGGGGACTGTTCGCGCGCTCGGGCCGCCCCAGCGCCGCCATCCTGATAGACGGCATCGACGCCTCGGGAGAGGCGTTCCAGAGCGCCGGCGGTTCCGCGCTGCTGAACCAGCGCCTGCTGGACATCGAGCGCATCGAGGTCGTCCGCGGGCCGCAGAGCGCCCTTTATGGCCGCGCAGCCTTTGCCGGCGCCATCAACTTTGTCACCCGGCGCCCGTCGATGGACTGGGAGGCCGAGGCCCTGCTCGACCTGGGCGATGCCGGGAGGCGTGAGGTCCGCGGCGTGCTCAGCGGCCCGCTGCTCGCCGACCAGCTGGCTTTCCGGCTTCTGGGGTCCCGCTTCGAGGAGAACGGCTTCTACCGGAACCCGAATACGGGCTCCCTGCTCGGCGGCGGCTCTACCGACGGATTCGGCCTGGGCCTGCTCTGGGTTCCTGCGGAGGACTGGAGCGCTTACCTGAACACGACCTGGTCCAGCGCCGCCAATGCGCCGCAGGCCGTTGCCGCCGTGAAGGCCAACGAGATCCTGGGACCCATCGACGGCGTGCAGCTCGCCGCAGTCACCGGCGTCATTCGTGCAGGAGAGAGCGACATCAATGTGTCACCTGACCCGAGCACCGGGCGTGACTTCCCCGGCACCGAGGACAACACCTTCCGCAGCAACATCATCGTGGAAGGCAACCTTGGTTTCGCCACGCTGCGTTCGCTGACATCCTATGTCTACAGCGACCAGCGCCTGCGGATAGATACGACCCAGCAGTTCGGCATCGACGGCCCGACACCCGGTGCGGGCGGCGCAAACGCCGGCATAGCGACAGCCAACGACTATCGCTGGCGGTTCAACCAGTACCAGCAGGAGCTCGTGCTGATCTCGCCCGATGCGGACACGAGTATCACCTGGCTCGCCGGCATCAACGGCTACTTCGAGGATGGCTCCGACATCAACCGGAGCCGGATCTGGTACCGGGACCCGAACTTCTCCCTGTGCGCCCAGGGCGTGCCCTGCAGCTTCGAGCAGACCTCACCGCTCGGCAAGCGCATACAGCGCGACACGACCAGCGTGTCGGGCTTTGGCCTCCTGGGGTTCCAGCTGCTTGACTCGCTGAAGTTCACCGCGGAAGCGCGTTACATCTATGACCGCGTCAAGGTGGCGACAGACACCCGCACGTTTACCGGCCAGCTGTCTCCGTTCCCGTTCCAGCTGGAGGATGTGTCGGACAGCGTCAGCGACACCAACCTGCTGCCACGGTTCACGCTCGACTACACGCCTGCCGAGAACATCCTGCTCTATACCTCGGTCGCCAAGGGCATCAAGCCGCCCACCTACAACACGACCGACCTGGCAGCGCCGGAACTCAACCGCGTGGGCCGGGAGAAACTCTGGAGTTACGAGGTCGGGGCCAAGACCAGCTGGCTCGACGAAATGCTGCTGTTCAACGTGGCCTTGTACTACAACGATTACCGCGACCAGCAGATCCGCGTCCAGTTCGAGGGCGCTCCGCCCACGACATTCATTCCGCGCTCAGGCACGACGAACGCCGCGAAGTCCAGGATCCGGGGCACCGAGATAGAGCTGGTCTGGATGCCGATGGAGCAGCTGACCCTCTCTGCCAGCCATGCCTGGACACAGGGTGACTTCCTCGACTACAACCTGTCGGTCATCCAGCCAGATCCAACAGTCCTGGCCAGCAGCGAGAAAGTCAAGGCCGGCAACCCCGAGGCTGATTTCACCGGCAACGATATGCCGGGCATCCCGAGGAACTCTGTCTCGCTGCTCGCACGGTACCAGCAGCCGCTGGTGCCAGGCATAGAGTGGTTCGGGCAGGTCACGGGCCAGTACGAGGGGCGTCGCAAGACTGACGTCGCCAATCTCGTGACGCTCGACAGCTACTGGCTGGCCAACCTCCAGGTGGGGCTGCAGGGCGAGCGCTGGGAGCTGATCGGCTACGTGAACAATGTGACGGACGACCGGACGATCCGCTTTGCCCAGGAGTTCATAGACCAGCAGACAGGCCTTGCCTTCCCGAGCCCGTTTGCGTTCCCGGTGGTCTACTACGCCTACCTGCCGGACCCGCGCACCTTCGGACTGCGTTTCGCCTACCGGATCCGCTGAGCAGGCGAGCGCAACAGCAATTCGTCAGGGCCAGGGCTGCCTGAGGAGCGGCCCCGCGGAATATACCTAGCGCAACCGCGGACACTACGGCTGTCGCTACTGTCGGCATGACGCTGGAATGAGGCTCCGTCCTGTGCGCATTCCGGGAGACGCGAGCCATGGCGCGCGACCACGTCGAGTTCCTCCAGTCCCAGCAGATTCCCTGGCAACCCTGCCCGTGGCAATACCCGGGCCCCGGAAGCGAGATCAAGCTGCTTTCACTGGACAGGGAGAACGGAGCCTGCTCCTATCTGGCGCGACTGCGACCAGGGTGGCGGCAGCCAGCTGGCGCGCTCTCGGCGACGGAGGAGCTCTTCGTGCTCGAGGGGTCACTCCAGCTCGGGGAGCACAGCCTGGGGCCCGACTTCTATACGCGCGTTCCGGCCGGTGCGGCACGTCCCTCAGCACACTCTGACCAGGGCGCGCTGCTGCTGGGATTCCTGGATGCCACGCCGCGCCAGGCTGATGTTGTCGCGGGGCTTGCCGCACGGCTGATCGATACGTTCCAGACCCCCTGGGGACATGAAGGCATGGACCCCGCTTACGCCGACCTCGGCATGCGCTGGAAGATACTCCATCACGACGAGGACTCGCTGGATACCTCGATGCTGGTGCTGACCCCTTCGCAGCTCGGCCCGCCGGGCCTGCGGGGCCCACAGGAGCGGCACGACTGCATCGAGGAGGCTTTCCTGATCTCCGGCGACTTCCTCTCACCGCTGGGTCCCATGCATGCGGGGGGCTACTTCTGGCGTCCGCCGCAGGTGCTGCACGGCCCCTATGCCAGCCGGCACGGTAATGTATGCTTCATACGGACACTCGGTGACCTGCTGGAGAACAACTGGAGCACGCATGAGCTGACGCTCGACCGGGAGGCCGCCGTCAGGCCAGTGGTACCGGCGGCGACCTATCCGGCATTGCAACCCTGGGCACCCGACGCGCGTTACTGACCGGCCGGGCTGCTGCTTCCCGGCCTGACATACCCGATTCCCGCGCAAGGAACCCCTGATGAGCGCCCTGCCGAAGCCCGAAATCCGCGTCCTCAAGGCCAGGCCTGCCACTGCGGCAGCCTTGGCGCCCTATGGCCAGCTACTGGGTTACAACCCGGACGTGGAACCGATGCCTATCGATTTCTACGCCGGCGCCGTCAAGGTGCGGCGGGTCGTCGATTGCGTGATGGACGACCAGCTCGAGCTGCCCGTCGTGACAGTCAACCCCCGGCCCCTGGAGCTGCGCTGGATGGAGCGCCATACCAGGCACACCCAGGGCTTCATCCCGCTCGGCGGCAAGCCTTTCGTGGCCGTATTCGCACCACCTAATGACCAGGACATCCCTGACCTGGATCAGGTGGAGGCGTTCCACTTTGACGGACAGGCCGGGTTCATGATGAAGCTGGGCACCTGGCATGACTTCCCGTATGCGCTCGAAGAGAACACGCACCTCATTGTCCTGCTGCGACGGGAAGCCACCGATGGCCTGGTACGCGACAACGTGATCCAGAACGAGGTGATTGGTCCCGATCTGGAGAAGAAGGATATCGTCCAGCGTACCCAGGTGCTGTTCAGGGTGGAGCTCTGACAGCAACGTCAGCCGGGTCTCCACGCTCCGGGGCGGCAGGTCTCGGCAACAGGGGACACGAAAGCCTCGTCAGCCCAGGCTGCTGTAGCGCCGGTGCAGTATCATCACGCGGCGGACAAACTCCTGGGTTTCGGGGAACGGTGGAATGCCCCCGTGGCGGCGCACCGCGTTTTCCCCGGCGTTGTAGGCAGCGATCACGCGCGTCAGGTCACCCTCGAATTCTCTCAGCAGCCAGGCCAGGTAGGCCACGCCTCCGGTGATGTTGTCGAGCGGGTCGAAAGCGTTCTCCACGCTGAACCGCCGGGCCGTGTCCGGCATCAGCTGCATCAGGCCCTGGGCACCGGCGTGCGACAGGGCATCGGGCTGGAAGCCCGACTCGGCATGCATCACCGCCCGGACCAGCGCCGGGTCGACACCGAACTGCTGGCTGGCTGTCTCGATCTCGGCCTGGAAGCGACCGTTGAACAACGGCGTACGCTCCCAGTCCACGCCCGTGCGGCAGGTACCGAAACAGCCGAGGTTGCGCACCCGGTAACGGGTGTTGTGCGGCCTGCGATCGGTGAACACCGTGACCCCGTCAGAGTCGACATAGGTGAAGACCTGCGCGGACACCGGCACCGCCACAGCTGCCAGCGTGATTCCCATCAGCGTGCCGAGGACTGGCAGGAATAAAGTTCTCATGCTCGGTGAGTTGGCGCAGCGACAGCATGCTGCGTCGCGAGCCTACCACGGGATGATCGGCCACAAGTGTGCGCGAGCTATCAGTCCTTGCCGGTTATCGTCCAATCGCGCCAGAATCATCAGCCGGATGAACCACGGATGGCAGTCATGGCCTCGCTGATGCGACTAAAGGTGCTCCTGCTGACCCTTCTGCTCAGCAGCCTGGCGATGGCTGACCGGCCGGCCGAGCGCGAACAGTTCAGGGACGGCTGGCAGGCCGCCTCGCGTGGCGACTGGGCAGCGGTGCAGGCGGCGATCGAGGCCTTGCCGGATTATCCGCTCACGTCGTTCCTGCGGGCGGAACTCAAGCGCGGGCAGATCGACCGGGTCGCCCCGGGCGAGATATCCGCGTTCCTCGATGCGCACCGGGGCTGGTCATTTGCCGCCGGCCTGGAAACCGCCTGGTTGAGGTCACTGGGCCAGCGTGGTGATTTCGCCAGCCTGCAAGGCCACGGGCGGGCCTCCAGGGACACCGAGGTCCGCTGCTGGCTGGCCCGGGCAGACATCCAGTCCGGCGCCACCGAGGGCGTTGCCGCGCGCATCGCCGAGCTGTGGCTGGTTGGCCGCTCGCAGCCAGCGGTGTGTGACCCGGCCTTCGCCTGGTGGCGTACGCAGGGGCACCCCTCCACCGAGCAGGGCCAGCAGCGCTTCACGCTCGCCATGCAGGCTGGCCAGGTCGGACTGGCGCGTTATCTCACGCGTTACCTGACCCATGAGCAGCGCGAATGGGCCGAGCGTTGGCTGACCGTCCATGCGCGCCCTGACGCCCTGCCCGCACTGGCCGCGCAGTGGCCCGATCACCCGGAGGCCCGACGGCTGGTCGTGCTGAGCCTGCAGAGACTCGCGCGCAGCGACTGGCAGCGTGCCGACGCCTACTGGGAATCACTGGCACCCCGCTTCCGGTTCCCGGCGGAAGAGCGTGCCGCGGTCGAGCGCGAGATCGCGCTGTTCAGCGCGGTGGCCCTGCATCCTGATGCACCAGTCCGGATCGATGCCCTGCCGGCACCAGTGCAGGATCAGCAGATGCTCGAATGGCGCGCGCGTTCGGCCATGGCCAACGGTGACTGGCAGCAGGTGCTAAAGAGTATTGAGCGCATGAGCCCGCCCGACCAGGCGCAGGGACGCTGGCGCTACTGGCGCGCCCGTGCCTTGGCGGAATTGGAAAGGCCGGAGGCGGCCGCGGCTTTCGCCTCGCTGGCCAGCGAGGCGACGTATCACGGTTTCCTGGCCGCGATCTGGCTCGGCCAGGACCTGAGCCTGTGTGAACAATCCCTGGGGGCGGATGCCGGGATCCAGGATCGCCTGCTGGCCGATGCGGAGTTCACCCGCGCGCTGGAGCTGCACCAGGTCGGCCTGATGCACCATGCGCGACTGACCTGGGCCTCGGCCTGGCGCCGCCTGAGTGACGAGGACCGCCACCAGGCTGCACTGTTGGCCGCCGGCCAGGGCTGGCATGACCGCAGCATCGCCGCCCTGGGCGCATTGGGCACGCTCCAGGCTTATCCATGGCGCTTCCCGATGATTGAGCAGGCCCGCGTCAGGAGCTACAGCGAGCGCTGGCGGGTCAATCCGGCCCTGGTCTACGGCCTGATGCGGGCCGAATCGGCCATGCAGCCCGATGCGCTCTCACCGGCCGGCGCGCGCGGGCTGCTGCAGCTGATGCCGGGCACGGCCAGCGAGGTGGCCCGCCGCAACGGCCTGCCCTTCAACGGCAATGCCGGGCTGATGGATCCGGCCATCAACATCCCGCTGGGCGTCGCCCACCTGGCCGAGCTGCAGGCCCGCTACGACGGCCAGTGGATCTTCGTCGCCGCCGCCTACAACGCCGGCATCAACGCCGTCAGCCGCTGGCTGCGTGATCGCCCGCTGAACGACCCCGACGTGTGGCTGGAAACCCTGCCGTTTTTCGAGACGCGTGACTACGTGCCCCGCGTGCTGGCATTCGCGACCATCTATGAATGGCTGATTGAGCGTCAGCCGCAGGTGCTGGCCGCGAACATCCTGCCGGGACGCGTGAATGGGCAGGCGGGGTTCCAGTGCAGTGAGGGGATTCCAGCACCACGCCAATCCGCGCGGCCTGGAGATTTTGAATGAGCCAGCATGGCCTGATTTTGACGGGAGTCCAGTGTCCGGTTGAACCCTCTTGCCATACAACTGTACCATATCGTGGTACTTCTTGGTATTCACTGGGTGCATAATGGCGAGAAACACGAGCATTACACTGGGCGGGCACTTTGACGAGTTCATTTCCCAACAGCTCGCGGAAGGCCGCTATGGTTCGGCCAGTGAAGTCGTACGAGCGGCCCTGCGACTGCTTGAAGAGCGAGAGGGCAAAATCCGGGCCTTGCGGCAGGCACTTCGAGAAGGTGAGGAAAGCGGGTTCGACAGCTACTCACTGGAAGCTGTGATCTCGGAGCTGGACGAGAACACGAGTGGCTAAACGCCGATTCCGGGTCTCCCGGGCCGCTCGACAAGATCTGCTCAGGATTGGTCGGTTCACTGAAAGCAGATGGGGGAAAGCAAAGAGAAACCACTATCTTTGGCAGCTTGATGAAGCGTTCAGGCTCATCAGCGAAAATGCCGCGATCGGTAGCTCCTGCGATGACGTCTACCCGGGCTACCGCAAGTTTCCCGAAGGATCACACGTAATCTACTACCGGCTAACCGACAAGGTAGAAATCATTCGAATCCTTCATGAGCGAATGGATCCGGATTCACACTTCCCATAGGGTATAACGCCACCGATGTTCAGCTGCGAAAGAAGGCGGCGACAATCTTTGCGCCCCGACCACGATTCGAACGTGGGACCTTCCGCTTAGGAGCATCCCCTCATGCAGCTCTGCGCAAAATTCACCAATAGCTGACAGCAGTAAATACAATAATTTACAGTGGCGAGTGCCTGCCGGGGTTTGCCCGTTATTGGGGTTTAGTGTCCAAAAAGTGTCCAGAATCAGTCCGCCGCTCCGCTGCGGGACTTTGGTATGACTTGATGCAGCATCATCACCCGTGGGGCTTTGCACGTATAGGGGGTGAACGGTTACTTGGCAGATCGATTACAACGAGAGTCAACCTCACAAAGATCTCAATCATCGAACCCCCAGAGAATATGCGGTAGAAATGGCCAACCAAGATCAGAAATTCTCAGTTTGACTGGCTCGGCATCGGGGTGACTTCAAAATGCTCAAGTGCCCACATCATAGTTGGCTCGGTTCAAGGGGTACGGTCAGAGCCCCCACGGAACCGGCGCCAGACCGCCGCGAGCAATCCATGGCCTGACTTTATGGAAGAACGACGCATGAGAGCTAACTTGTTTGATTCGTACAAGGACGCGCTTGAATGTGCCCGTTCCCTTAGCAAGGTGGAGGGCAGAGCCGTTACGATCAAACGAGCAGGAGCGCAATTCCTCGTCGAGGGGCCGACTAGCCTGCCCCAGCGGGGCGCGTACGCTGTTTCGCTGGCCCATGACTGCGAGGATGATTTGGGGGAAACCTCTTTAGGGGAATATGATGAGGTACGACGAGACACCGCCGACGAGCTGACAGATAACGCCACTACGAGATGCCCTGTTAGCTCAGAAGCAGCAGAAATAGGCCGAATGATAACGACTCAATGGCAACGTCAGGGCGTTAGAGACTTGAGAGTCGTATTCAATATTCATGCCAGTTATTTGTTAGAGCTCGAAGATGTTACCCCGGAACTCAAGAGCGCATATCCTTACCTCGTTCTTCCGATTGCAGTCGTCCATAAAGGAGAAGGCATTCAACTGCAGCTGGCCATATTAGACAACCTCGATCCCAGCTATCATCTTACGGCCGCATTCCTAAATCTGATGCGAGTTGAATGGCTCGCCTGTAATTTTGCAAGCCCACGTAGCTTTCGAGATGCCTACAACAAGTCACGCGGTAAGGTGCCTGACCACAAGGCGCGCAACGTTGCTCCATATACTGGGTATGGGCTTCACAGAGACTGGTCCATTGCTTCTCTCCTGCAAGTGACCACCAAGGCGTTTGCCCGACTGCCTAACATAAGAGACCCGGATCCTACGTCCCTAAGCCTGTATAGAGCAAAGCGATCTGATATTGCTGGCTTGGCGGACAACGTTACTGTTCATCCAGGCTTTGCTCTAAGCCGCTTGTTTTCCACACCTGACGGGGCTATCTCGGAGGCGCAGGTCAGGCTTGTACGAGCGTCATTTGTTGATGCCCTCGTGACGGCACGCTTCACGTCGGATGATCCACCATTTGGCGGAGTACCTATTCTAGCCATCGCCTTTGATGAATCGATTCATCAACGCCACGCACGGGCGCACAACGATCGAATTCTGGAGGACTTCTTTTCTTCGCAGCAGCTTCCCCTACTACGTTTAGCCCACAGTCCCAATGGCTCCCCCAATCGCACACTACAAGACGATTGTGATCGCATCATCAGAAATATCATTTTCCGATTATCGCGCTATCGCTTTGAGGAACATTTTATTGACCTCAAACAACAGTGGTTAAGGAACGACGCGGCCACAGCAAAGATGGTAGAGGCTGGGCATCTACCTATAGACCACGCAATTGATATCGTTAGGGAACGGTACATGAAGCTGACATTCTCAGGTGGGCCTTACCGTGACTCTTGCGATCGCGATATCGTACGATTACGTACACTTGTGGAACTTACTTCCAAGGCTTCAAATTATCAGTACTATCTATCAGAGGAGAGCTTTGATCTAGACGCTGACCGCGGACTACTAGAAGCAGAGATGCCAGATCCACCCTTTCCAGGATGGTTGGGCTATGAGCTAGCGGAGTGGTATGAAACTGAAAACCCAAAGGTCAGTTGGCTGTCGGATACTGACATCAGCGCCTCCATTAATGTGCGGCGGCTGAATAGCAAGAGCGCGTCCTCCAGAGTTTCGGTCGGCCCTATTCACATCAGAATGATAGGAGCAGGCGGCCGAGACAATTTCCTAACGGCTTTGATCGAAGCAGCTGTAACGGACGCGCTCATGGACAAGCTGCTGCAGAGGCTATGCCGTAAGCTTCCGAGGCGAACAGGTGCTGGTCGAGCACCTCATCCGGGTGCGTCCGGTTGAAGCGCTCCACATAGACGTTCCGGTTTGGCTTTCCGGGCTGGCCGCACTCCGATTTCACGGATAGTTCAAAAGAAGATCCACGCCCCCGGGTCGACGCCCAGCTCAGGGCCAGGCACCTATGAGGACCTGCCTTAGGCAAAAGGTACCGGAAAATCACACATAGCGCATGGCTCGGATTAAGGGGGTACGGTCAATCGGCCATATACCCCTCGACCCTTTCTCCGCCATACGCCAGAAACAGCTGAAGATTCTCCCATTCGAACCACTCGTCACGCCTTGAGTACTTGATAACGCATCGAAGCCTTGGGACAACAGGCGCATTGTGATCGGGAAACGAAATACCCCAGATTTCACCAATCAGGATAATGTCAGGCAAAGCGGCCCATTCATCAATATGCGAATACGCCCAAAGCTGTGCCTGCAGGTTCGGCCATCCGTCTGATGGGATCTTCGCCTTGCTAATTTTGCGCTCAATTATCGCAATGCGGCCGGTTTTCTTTTGGCGAAATACCAGATCTGGACAACCATAAAGTGGCTGCCCGTCCAGACGCAATGTCGATATGCGCTTTGCTGGCGCCTCGCCGTCTAGAGGATCTTCATGGATAAGTTCCCAGCTGGCATGGTTTGCCGGGCGTGTAATCGCCTTTGCCAGAAGCGCTTCTCTTCGTTTATAACTTTGAACGCTTCGCTCACCAAGAGACCCGGCGGCCAGTTGCTCTGCTCTAGGCCGGGGAGCATATAGGGAATAAACCCAGCTGCAGAAGTCAGAGACTCGAGCACTATATCTCAAGCGCGGCCGGTGCTTCGCCGTCAGGATCAGCATTTTATTGGAACGATTAAACGGCTTTAAACCGCTCAATTGCGCGTCGCCGGAAAGGTACCGGTCCCATCGGTCTCTATCCGACCACTGCGTCAGCAGGCTTTGCTTCCACGGCGCCAGCGACCCCTCCGGGAAGAGCTGCGCAGCCAGGCGCTGCTTTTCCTTGTCGCTGAGAAGACTCTCATCAATACTCAGCAGTGTTTCCTTAGACCAGTTAAGTGCCGGCCGACCCAGCTTATCTCTGCTCATCTGGCACGCGCTCCCCGATACCTGCGTACATTCGGCACATGTCTTCGCATATCAATGAGAGGATCAGACTTCACTTGCGCTCAAGTATTGATTTACCGTCACGACGAAAGATCTACGCATCATTTTGCAGCGATTCGAAATCTCAGCCATCCGGCTTCTGCTGGCATCTCAAACCGGAACTGAGTGGCAGACTTCAGGATGCTCGACAATGAGCATTTGTCACTGGCCCATTTAACCCATAGCGAGATGCCTCTTACTCAATGCCATATTGGCTCCTCAACTCCTCCAAGCGCCGGAGATCATGCTCAGTGAAGCTGCGTGTTGAATACAATGCATTGCCTGCCGCGTCATCTAGCCTTTGAACGACTACCGTGAAGACCGCATCATCTGGAAAGTCCAGACGACCCCAATCCGAAAACATGTTGGGAGCCAAGTTCCAGATGGCTTCCTCACCCGGCTCCAGCCCTCCAGGTATGGAATAGTTGAACGCGTCTTTGTGCCATGGGACGCTCCTACCTGGGCTGGCCAAGGTGCCCTCAAAATATGCCCTGGATATTGCGTGGGCCGTTCCGTTCCTAACGGTCATTTCAATAATAGGCTGGCGCCCCGAAAATCGCTCTTCACGTACGTAAAACCTAGATCGAAGAACCTCAAAAGCAGCTAAGGAACTGCGAGCCGATTCAGCATTGGCGCGCTTCTCCTCAAGCTCCAGTATCTCCAAGAGTGCCTGTTCGCGCTCTCTACGCTGCCGCTCTTCACGGAGTCTCCGTGCCTCTGAAATTATTTCATTAGCAGTCTTCCCATGTATAACCGCACGCATACGCGCCTCTATGGAGTCAGTTTCATCTGCTCCTGAGACAAGGAGCTCAGCCACATCGATTTGGCTGACCATTAATAACTGAACAGCATCATCAAACTCCTGCCTCTGATCGTCCGGCAATGAAGCCCTGACGTCCGCAAGTGTCCTCTGGGTTGAGCTCTCTGTAGCGGCATCAACTACAGGCTCAGAACAGCCCGCAATGATTAATGCCCCGAAAGCAATGCAAAGTAGTATCAGCCTATACATCTTGCCCCCTATACGCGGCTGTCGCCACTAGCTACGTGCTCCGGCACTATTCAAACCAAGGATGAACTTGACGCGACCCAGCTCCTGCCTGATCCATTAGTCGCCCAAGGAAAACCTAAGGTACTAGCCCTGAGGGCCCTGGCGGCCTACCAAACAACTCAATGAATATTGCAAGATCGAAGAAGTTAACCACCCCGTCACCATTAAAGTCAGCGTCAGGATCACTGGTCCCGAATCTGGATATGAAGATGGCCAGGTCAGCAAAGTTTACGATGCCATCACCATTCAGATCAGCGTCGCACCGATTACCGAAACCGCTACCGCTGGTATCGCGTTGATCGGGATTCGGATGCAGAATACAGTTGTCAAGATAGTCAGGAACACCATCACCATCTGTGTCTTCCTTAACCGGTGGAGGGTAAATATCGCCATCTAGAACTGGCCAGACGTTATTGAACGAGCCCGCGCCGACTGTTCCCTGTGCCCCATCTAGAAACCGAAAAACAAACCAGGACCCCGCCTGAGAACCCGCCGGAGTTTCTGTCCAAGCAGAAATCGACTCGCCTGTTGGAGTTACCGCCAAGTTAGCGAAGGGCCCGGTATTAAAGCCCCCTGTGGGGAAGTCAGCAAAGCACGGCCCCGATGGCTGCCCCCATCTCCCCAAAGTCCAATAGTGCAGATTTGCAAATTCGCTTGCGGACGTCCCCTCATGCAGGGTACCAGGGGCGCTGATGCGCCAGCCGCGATCTGTTGAACCATCACAGCTGCTAAGGAGTTGAAAAGCGCTACCATCAACCGGCTGAACCCGTGGCATGCGCCAACTGCTTACTCCCAGATAGTGATTCTCATTGAGTGCAGCAATCCACGCTTCAGCGGATCGCCGATTCATTCTGCCCGATCCGGATTGGATGCCACTAACCCCAAAGGTATGGGACATGGGAAGATTCGCATCAGCTGCCCAAGTGATATCAAGAGCAGTGTCGTAATAGGCTTGGTAGTCAGACCCGCCCGGCGTGACTGGCAATCGACCCTGCAGGTCGGCCACTACGGCCGTAGAGAACGTAGCGCAAACCAGCGCAACAGACATTCGCAGCATCTTGACCCCCCTTTGCGCTACTTCTTATAGGCCACATCCAAGGTGGCCTTCTATTTAGCTGCAATGGAACGGTATCAGGCCATGCTGGCCTCAGCAATATGTCGCAGAATGGGCAGTGAAGATGTCCACCCACTCCGCCGCAGCAGGCCCGGTGGCTGGCTGGGGCCCGAGCGGCACCTTGGCGGAAGCTATCGTCGCTGGCCGGCATGGTGCGGCGCTATGATGACGTGGTCACCCCCTCGGAGGCTTACCATGCGTGCATTGACCCTACCCCTGATCGCTCTGGCGCTGGTCGGTTGCGACAATGGCAACGGGCGCTATCAGATTGCTTCAGGCAACGACTTAATGGTTTGGCGGCTAGACACCAGATCCGGCGAACTCTGCTACATCAACCTCGACATGGCCGCACAGACATACCTGGACCGTCAGTGGCGCCTGAGGTTCGAGGCCGGCCAGGAAATTGAGAAACGCCTCAGAGCCAGGCAGCGTGAAGCCGGGCAGGACGTGGATCTGCCGCGGGAAGACCTCTATTACCTCGATCCAGAGCGATGCAAGAGCACTTGAGCATTGAGATGCCTAAAGGTTGCGTTTCCCCGACGGATAAAGCCTTGGTTGATCCTCTTGTCTCCTTACCTCATTGCTGCATGACGCAGCCGGGCCGGTTGCTGGCCGCTGCCAGCCAGAGCTTCTAGCCGGTCCAGCCTCTGCTCGACCGACTCAACCTCAATCACCTTGCCGATCATCGACAGCGCGTAGATGAATCTGCTCAGATCCTCGGGCGGTATCTCGCCGCGTCGGCACTGGCGGTAAGTCCGGGCCATTTCCCGCCTGATCGCTCTGAGGCTGTCCAGGCGCGGACCCCTACCCTGCCGGGGAACTTCAGCCACTACGCGGCCTCCGGGTCATCTGACGGGGCCAGATTGGCCCGCATAGGGTCATTTGGTCGTGCCAAATGCAGATCGCGCGGAAACGAGAGAAGCTGCACAACCTGCGCTTCATCGCCAGCCGCATGCACAGCCCCGCAACTCTCGAAGCGCGCCTGTGCGGCCTCTGCCTCAGCCTGAGAGTGCGCAACCGTAAACCGCCGGCCACCAGTACGCGGACAGGTGCAGCCGACTGAACCCAGCAAGGCTTCCAGCCGCGCCACGCGCTCCAACACGCGCTTACTGCTCATCTAACTGCCCTCGGCATAGCTCATCCTCCAAAATGTCCCGCTTGCTCCCAAAACCTTTTCATCGCCCCCGTGACAACGGACACCCCTATAGGGGGGTGTCCCGTTTGTCCCGCTTGGGAGGGACGATGCCGGGACATTTGTCCCGCTTTTGTCACGTTTTGTCCCGTGTCCCGCTTGGGTTTCGGGGTGAAAAGAGCCGCATTCATGCCAGATCACCTGGTTGGCGGACGCAGAATGTCCCGCTTTGTCCCGCTTCGATGATCCTGCCGGCCTGAATGTGTTGCAGAACCAGCGCATTCCCGGCTGGCTGCAACACTTGCCGCCCGTCGATCTCTTGCAGCACACCCAGGTTCATCAGCTCCTGCCGTGCCCGGGTGAAAGCCTTACGCTTGGTGTCCGCTGTATCGCCTGCGTGGCGACTGTAGAACCTGGTGCGCCAGTCCTCGATATCTGCCGATGCTGTGCCGTCATCATCGAACGTGGCCGCCGGCAGAACCGTATCCAAGGCCAAGCGCAGGGATTTGGACAGGCGCTGCCGCTCGGCTGGCGCGGGCCAGGTGGCAGGGACCAGCACGGCGCTGCTGGCGGCCTCGCCGTCGATCTCAGGCAACTGGACGGTTTCCAGCGTGTAGAGCATCGGTCCCGGCGGGGGAATGTCCTTGAGTAGCGGCGCGTCCACCTCGATCTGCTCGCCGTTTCGACGCAGCACATAAACAGCATCCATGGCCCCGTCCAGCGCAACGGAACCACGAGCGCGGCCCGGAGCATCACGGGGCGTGTGGTGGACGGTTTGAACATGTGCGCCATTCACCTCGCGCAGCATGTCGAGTGCCTGCACAAAGCGGTTCATGTCAGCTGTGTTGTTCTCATCCGCTGGGCCGAAGTTTCGGGCCAGGGTGTCCACGGTGATCCAGACCGGCTGAACATCGCGCACAGCACCGCTCACGGCTTCCCAGGTGTCCGGCTCGGTCAGGCTCGCGGCACGCGCTGAGATAAACAGCATGCCCGGCGGTATTTCGATCCCATGGTGCTGTTGCCAGGCGGCCAGGCGGCGAGTAATGCCCTGCTGGCCTTCGCCAGCGACATACACAACCGGCCCTTGCCGGACGGGCCGCCCGAAGAATGGCGAACCGGTAGCTATGCAGCAGGCTTGATGAATGGCGAAGAAGGATTTGCCACCCTTGGGTGCACCGACCAGTGCCGACAGGGTGTCACCCTCGGCCACGCCTTCTATGACCCAGTCAAACGAGCGTGGCTTGATCGTGGTGGCGTCGATCAGCGGGAAGCCACTGGCCGGGCGTTGCTCAAATGCCATCCGCACAGCCTCCGGTCCCTTGGTGGTTGCCAGGTCGTTGAAATCGCCAGGCCCAGGCGGGAATACAGCCGGGAAGCCGGTAGCCTCTGCGGCCTTGCGTCCGGGGGCATCGTGGTCACCGGCCACGGTGATCTGGACACGCGGCCAGCGCTCGCGGAAGTTCTCGCAGACAGTGCGCAGGCCGCTGGCGCTGAATGCCACCGCAACCGGCAGGCCGGTGGCCTCATGGATGCTGGCAGCCGTGGCGTAGCCTTCCGCGACGATCAAGCGGTCTTTAATCTCCCCGATCAGGAAGTAGCCACCTGCCGCAGGCGCGCCGGTCTGGAATCGCTTCTCCCCATCTCTCCCGATCAGCTGCAGCGACTGGATCTCGCCATCGGCATCCCGAACCGGAATCACCAGCCGGGTGCCGATCTGCCGGATGCCGTGCACCTGTACCTGCTTGCGCGTCAGGTAGGGATGATCGCCAGCAGGCTGGGCGGCCTCCCAGCGTCGCCGGGCCACCTCGATGCCTCGGGCATAGCCTGCGGTGCGCTCGGCCTCGGCCTGCTTGAGTATGTTGCGGAATGTCTGACGCTCCTTTTCAGTCCAGGAACTGGTAGAGCGCTCCGACCACTTTTCCTGAATGCCTAAGCGCCAGCAGCCGAACACACCGATCCGGTGTTCGCCTTCATACATGGCGTACCAGCCAGGGCGCTTGCTGCGTGTCCCATTGGTTGAGAACCGGTGAATCTTGCCGTCTGGAATGATCCGCTCAGGCGGCGTCAGGCCAGCAGCAGCGATGGCAGTGCGGATATCGGCGGCGCTCATCGGGATGCACCATAGGCTGCGGAAACGATCCGCTTCGCCACCTCTCGGCGTGCAACCCGTTGCAGCCAGCGCTCATGTCCTGCTGCGAGCCAAGCCAGCGCAACCTGGTCAGCCGTTACGCGATGCGGGGACGCGCCAACTTCGTGGTCATCCAAGCAGCAGCACAGCATTAGCAGCTCGGTAACTGGCACGAACGGCCGCCGCTCAATGGTCCGGGTCGGGATCATGCGCGACGGAACGCCAGCCAAGACCTTACCTGCCTTCCGTCGAGGGACCGCAACGCCTCGAACGTCCTGCCCGGCAAACTCGGCGACGAAACGTGCCGCGAAGGTATCGGGTTGTAGCTGAGCACTCATCACCGCACCTCGGCCAGTAGGTTGCGGATCTGCTCAAGCGGCAAGCGCCAGGCCTCGGCAATGTCGCGGTCGGTGAGGCCGGCACTCTCAAGCTCTTGCGCTTGGGCGCGCAGGGCTTCGGGGTCGGTGGGTCGACACATTTTCGCCATGCGGATTTCGTCAGGGGTGAGGCAGTACAGACGATTGAAATCCAGCCCGCCGCAGATTGGACTCGACTTCGGTGCGCCTCCCTCGATCACCTTACGCGGCCCTGCCCGGCCATCCACGCCATATATCGCGGCACCACGATGAACACCCGCCGACCGCGCCGGGCAATGGCTCCTGCGGCCTCAAGCTCATCACGATGCCGGAACAACACCCAACGATGACTTGGCTCGGTGCCCAGGTGTGGCCAAGTCTGGACGAAGGACTCGACGGTCTTCACGTCCTCGGGGGTGATACTTGCGGAGAACCGCTCGACGGTCGGTGCGCTTTCGCGGTTGATTGCGGTAGTCATGTCTGCCCTCCACTCAATTGCTGGAGAGCATTGTTCCCGCTATGCGGCGGTGGGTGGGGCGCTAAACCGAGGGAGGTTTATCTCCCCTGCCTGCCCGGTACTCCTCGGCGGACCGCTGCATCATGGTCGTGGCTAGCTTGGCGACGGCTTGGCCCTCCACTCTAGCGTGGGCATTTTCTTCTGCTGTTCCGTCCATCGCTGCGAGTGACATGTTGCCCAGTAGGGCCTTGCGATTGTTGAACTCCTCCAGCCACCTGACGCCAGCCGGTGACATGCCTTTCACTTTTTTTAGCCATGTCTTGACTGTTCTTTCATTAACACCGAAATGGGCCGCCACGTTCTTGATGGGCTGGGCGTCGTGGACAAGACCCTCCTCCGACAAGCGGACATAATCCACGGCGGACCTTATGGCCATCTCGGAGACCCAAGCCATCCTGCGACCGGGACCGGGGTCGGGCTTGAAGAGTTCGGGGAGCTCACCAGACGCCAGTTGCCGGAACGCTAGAGCGAGTCCCTGCCGCATCTCATCGGTCAATGGCTCACCACTAGCCAGCGCCTCCGCGTAGGCCTCCTGCATCCGTATGCGGATTGATTGTGTCCACTGGTCTCGCTGGCTCAGCTCCACCCTCGCCGCCAGGAACTTGCGATAGCCGGGCTTCATGCCAGCTTCTCCCCCAGCACCCGCGCCACCAGGTCCTTCGCGTGAGTCTTCGTCAGATGCGCATAACGCTTGGTTGTCTCGGGGCTGCGGTGCCCAAGCACCATGCCGATCTCCAGCAGGCTCGCGCCGTTCTGCGCCATGTAGGACGCGGCCGTGTGGCGCAGGTCGTGGAACTTGAATCCCTCGATGCCAGCGGCCTTGCAGGCAGCCCGGAAGGGCTCCTGATACTGGTATGGATAACGGCCGGACGGGCCCGACGCGAACACCCTACCCTGTTCGGTTATGGGCCGGACCTTCGCATGCTCCCGAAGTGCCGTCAGTGCCCGGCTGGCGAAGTACAGGGTCCGCCCGTGACCGCTCTTGCTGGTGTGGATGGTGCCGGTCCCCATGACGTTGGTCAGGTCCAGGTCACGCCAGCGCAAGGACAGCAGTTCCCCGACCCTCGCCCCGCTCGACAAGGCGCAAAGGACCAGCGTCAACAGGGTCTGGTCGCCTGACTCACGGCAGGCGGCAATCAGCCGCTCGCGTTCCTCATCCGTCAGCCAGCGGGTGCGTCCGGGTGGCTCCGGCAGCTTCTCTATGCCGGCGGCAGGGTTGGTCAGCATCCAGCCCCAGCCCAGCGCGCCCTTCTTGCCGAGTGCGGCAGCCAGGTAGACCACGCGGCGGTTTGCGGTGGCGGCTCCCTGCCGATAGGTCTTCCCGTCCTGCGTGTTCAGGACCGGCTCACCGACCAGCCCAGCGCGGACCTCGACCAGCCAGGGCTTGGTGATTTCCGACAGCCGGCGGTGGCCATGCTCGTGCTTCCACCAGTTCAGGGCACTGACCGGGTCCTTGGATAGCTCCGGACGTTCCGTCAGGAAGCGGTTCACCACTTCTTCAATGGTGTGCTTCCGGGCCTCATTGGTAACGGCCTCGCCCCGGCGCAGGGCCGCCTCGGTTTCGCTGGCCCAGGTCTTGGCGCGGGTCTTGCTCTTGAAGTTCCGGCTGACTGGCGGGTGCCCCCGGAGCCGGACCTTGGCCTGATAGGTGACGCCGCGCTTGCCCTTGAGTACGCTAATGGTCGCCATGCTTCAGCACTCCTATTGCTGGGTATGGTCAGGCCCGGTCAGGTGCTTCCAACACCTCCGGGCCGTTTCATTTGCGGCTCAAATGCTAGTGAAGTGTCTCGAATTTGTCCAGAGTTGGCGGGCGCGGTTACTGAATGCGCTTTAACGTGTTGTTTTTATTGCGCCCCGACCACGATTCGAACGTGGGACCTTCCGCTTAGGAGGCGGACGCTCTATCCACTGAGCTACCGGGGCATTGCCGGGCGGATTCTAGCATTCACCGACCGGCTCAATCAGGCTCGCCCTGCAGCGTCAGGATCACGCTGCGGCGATGGCCGCGGTGGCGGTGTTCCCACAAGAATATTCCCTGCCAGGTGCCGAGCGCCAGCTCGCCCTCGCTGACGGGTACCGAGAGACTCGTCGCCGTCAGCACGCTGCGGACGTGCGCCGGCATGTCGTCCGGCCCCTCGGCCGTGTGGACGAAAAGTGGGTCGCCGTCAGGAATGCGGTCACTCATGAAGGCCTCGAGGTCGCGCAGCACGTCGGGGTCGGCGTTCTCGCCGATGATCAGCGAGGCGCTGGTATGCTGCACGAACAGGTGGCACAGGCCGGTGCGCACCGGGCTCGCGGCTACGTGCTCACGCACCTGCCGGGTGATCTCGGTGAAACCCCGGCCGGCCGTTTCGATGACCAGCTGTTCCTGGCGGGTCAGCATGACAAGCAGGACCCATGACACCCGAACGATTCGCGCGACTGAAGCAGGCGCTGGCGCGCCGCCAGCCCGACCTCACCGTACTCACCGAGCAGGTGCACAAGCCGCATAACCTGGCGGCGATCGCCCGCAGCTGTGATGCGGTCGGCGTGATGGAGATCCATGCCGTCAACCCGCGAGGCCGCACCACCCTGCCCAAGGGCACGGCCAGCGGCAGCCGGGACTGGGTCCGTGTCCAGCCGCATGCCAGGATCGATGACGCGGTATCGCACCTTAAAAGCATTGGTTTTCATATAGTTGCCGCTCATTTCTCAGAAACCAGTGTTGACTACCGCGTGCCCGATTACACTCGCCCGACAGCACTGCTGCTGGGTGCGGAGCTCTTCGGTGTCTCGCCCGAGGCCGCAGCACTGGCCGACGAGGCGGTCGTGATCCCGATGCGGGGGCTGGTCAAGTCGCTCAATGTTTCCGTTGCCGCCGCGCTGCTGCTGTTCGAGGCCGCCCGCCAGCGCGAGGCGGCCGGCCGTTACCAAGGCATGCGCCTGCCGCCGGCCGAGTTCGACCGCCTGCTGTTCGAGTGGTGCTGGCCCGAGGTCGCCGCGCGCTGCCGCGATGCCGGAACCCCCTACCCCGGCCTCGATCACGAGGGGCGGATCCTGGGCCCTCAAGGCGCCACGGGCGGCAGCGGCGCAAAAGGCTCGCCGTAGCGCAGGCGCAGGGTCTTCACCTTCCCATACCAGGGGATGCTGACGATATAGAGGTTGTCATGCTCGGTCGGCGCCATCGCGGGCACGCGCTTGCTGCCCTTCATGCGCCGGATCAGCTGGGGCAGCGCGACCTCGTTGGTCACGACCAGCACGATCCTGCCCTTGAACTCGTCGAGGATGCGCTCGACCAGGGCATCCACCTCGTCGGAGTCGACCACCTGCACGGGCAGCCCGAGCCGCGTGGCCAGGGGCTCGGCCGTCTCCTGCGTCCGGCGTGTGCGCGTTGCGAAGATGCCGTCCACGCTGGCCACTACATCGACGTCAGACAGGATCCGGACCAGCTCCTGGGCACGCCGCTGGCCGGCCGCATTCAGTCCGGGATCAGGCCCGGGGCCCGGCTCGGCATAGCGAACGAAGATCACGGTGGTCGTGGCCTGGGACTCGAAAAACCAGGCCAGGCTCAGCGCCACCAGCAGGAACAGTGACACCGCTGCCGCGCGCCGGGTACGCCGACGCCGCTTGCGCTCCAGCTCGCGCCGGCGCGCCGGGTCAGGCCCCGCCCCACCCCGCTGCCCAGGCTCAGTCAAGGTCGGAGCGCCCGCGCCGGTCCCGGTCGACAACCCGGTACTCGCCCTCGATCACGTCGCCCCCTGCACCTGGTTCACCGGGACGCTGGCCGCCCGCCTGGCGCAGGGCGCGCTCAAACTGGCGGCGCAGCCACCAGGCGCGGGCTACCAGCACCAGAGCGCTGAGCACGAACAGGCCGAGCAGCGCCGCCAGCAGGAAGGCGCCCAGCACGAGCGAAACGACAAGCACGGCGGCTCCGATCAGGAGCCCGAAGATCTGGGCAAGGATGCCCGGCCGGCGACCCTGGATGCGGATGAAGCGGATCTGCGTCATGGCGCTATTCTAGCGGCGAGCCGTCGGCAGTTCAGCGCCCGGAGCTCACTGGACGGCCAGCGCCGCCGCAAGGTCCCTGGCAAAATCCGCCAGCGTCGCATCGAGTGCCGCAACCCGGGCGGCCTCGCCTGGGCCAGGGGCGCCGGCCCGGTATTCGCTCACGCGCACCCTGCCCTGGACCTGCCCCTGCGGCCCGACGAGGCTCCACTGGACCCGCAGCACGGCCTCGCCTGCCTCATCGGTATCAAAGCGCAGCACCCGGCCGGTCACGCGCCGGGCCACGTCGACCCGCGGCGCCGCGGGAAACGCCAGCACCTGATCCGAGCCGCTGATCCGGCTCACGTTCTCGGCCAGTGTGCGAACGAACAGGTCATCCAGCGGCTCGGCCCAGCGGTGATACTCGCGCAGCACCAGTTCGCCGCCGGATGACCTGTGCATCAGCTGCGGACGGTTTAGATAACCCGGCAGCTGCAGCGGACCGATGACTACAGGATCCGGAGAAAACGGAGCCGCAACGCCAGCCTGCGCCACCGGGCTCAGCAGGTAGTAGCGTATTTCTGGGCTCGGAGCGCCCGCACAGGCCGCCATCAGCAGGCTCGCACACAGCAGCGGCAGGCACCTCTCAACCAGGCCACGGGGCTGACTCTCACGCATACTCACGGTTCTCCACCCCTGCGCCCGCGTAGCAGTGCCTCAGGATTACGCTCAAGGTAGTCGGCCAGCAGGCGCAGGCTGCGCGCTGCGGCCTCCGCCTCGCGCAGCGTCCTGTTGAGCTGGAAGTTGATCTCGGATTCTTCGCCCAGCTGCAGCCGGGCGGCCTCCAGCACCCCGCCCGCCTCGCGTAGTGTCGCGGCCAGCTGCTCAAGCGCCGCATCCGCACCCTCCAGCACCGGATCGAAGCGGGACTCTGCAGCGGCGATGAGCTGCTGCAGCTCGTCCATCGCCTGCTCGGCGGCTGCCAGTGTCTGCAGCGCCGTACCGGGCAGCGCCTGCAGCTCGGCGGAGTTGGCCAGCTGGTTGATGCCGGCCAGCGCGCCGCTCAGGTCCTCGGAGCGCACCAGCCTATCTATGCCATCCAGAGTGCTCTCGACCCGCCGGACGAAATCGTCGACGTTGATCCTCGCCTGCAGCTCGGTCACGAAGGTCTGGACCCGCTCGATCACCTCCTGGATGTCCGAGGGTGCGCTTGGTATCTCGGGCGGGCCATCACGGCGCCCGCGGAAGGTGGCAGGCGTATCCGGAAAGAAGTCGAGCTGGATCACCAGCTGCCCCGTGACGATGCTCTCAAGCTCGAGCCGCGTGCGTAGCCCGCGCTCGATCAGCTCAGCCAGCCTGGGGGGCGTGGTGCCATACGAAAGCAGGCGGTCGTCCGGATCCACCAGGGCAACGGCTTCCGGGATGATCTGGAATGTCACCGGCACACGAAATCCGGCGATATCGGGATCCGCCTCGACACGGATGTCGGTGACAAAACCCACGCGCACGCCGCGGAACAGGACATTCGACCCGACACGCAGTCCCTTCAGCGAACCGTCGAAATAGGTGACGAAAGTGCGCCGGTCCTCGAAGAAGCGGCCGCCACCCAGCACCATCAGCGCGAGCGTCAGAAGCACAAGCGCGCCGATCACGAAGCTGCCGACGATGACCGCCTTGCCCTTGCTGGTCACGGCGTGACCTCCGCCTCGATGCCCTCTGCCTTGCTCATGGCCTCATGATCGCAGGCATGGCGCGGCTCATCCAGTCTCCCCTGCATCCGCCGGCACGGTCGCCTCCCGCGACAGGAAGGCCCGCACTGCGGCATGCTCGCAGTGCTCGCGCAGCGCAGCCGGCTCCCCCAGGGCCAGCTGCGTCCGGCTTCCGGCGTCCAGATAGAGGGCGCGGCCCGCTATGGCGAAAATGCTGGCGAGATCGTGCGTGACAACGACGATCGTCGTGCCCAGGCTGGCCGACAGCTCCAGGATCAGGTCATCGAGCAGCCGTGCGCTCACAGGGTCCAGTCCCGCGGAGGGCTCGTCGAAGTAGAGTATCTCGGGGTCCAGCGCCATCGCACGCGCCAGTCCGGCCCGCTTTCGCATGCCGCCGGAGAGCTCGTTCGGATAGTAGTCCTCGAAACCGCGCAGCCCGACCAGCGCCAGGCGCCAGGCGCAAAGCTCCTCGATCTGCGCCTCGCTGAGGCGCGTCCGGTGGCGCATCGGCAGGGCGACGTTCTCGGCCAGCGTGAGCGAGCTCCACAGCGCGCCGGACTGGAACAGCACGCCGCAGCGCTGTCGTATCTCCTGGCGTTGCTGCTCGTCACCGGCCCAGTACGGCTGACCTTCATACCATACATCACCGGCCGACGGCCGCAGCAGTCCCGTCATCGCCTTCATCAGGCTGCTTTTCCCGCAGCCACTGCCGCCCATGATGATGAAGACCTCGCCGCGGGCGATGCTGAAGTTCAGACCTTCCTGCACCACCCTGTCGCCATAGGCGAGCGCAAGGTCGCGGACCTCGATATGCGCAGTGCCCTCGTCGTTCATATGCCGAACACCGTGTAGATCACGGTCAGCGCGGAGGCGCTGATGACGATCAGCAGCACCGACATCACGACGGCCGAGGTCGTCGCCTGCCCGACCGCCATTGCGCTGCCGCCGCAAGCCAGCCCCTGCTGGCAGCCGGAAATCGCGATCATTACGCCATAGACCAGGGCCTTGAGCAGACCGGCAAAGACACTGTTCAGGCCAACTGCGCTGCGCGCCTGGGCCAGGTACTGGACGAGACTGATATCCAGCATCGTAATGCTGACCACGGCGCCGCCGACCAGTCCAAGGAGGGCGGCGTAGATCGTGAGCAGCGGCATCATCAACACCAGGGCGATCGCTCGTGGCAGTACCAGATAGTCCATCGGCGAGATGCCGAGCGTACGCAGCGCGTCGATCTCCTCGTTGATCTTCATGGTGCCCAGCTGGGCTGCGAAAGCCGCCCCGGATCGCCCCGCGAGGATGATGCCGGTCATGATCGCCGCCATCTCGCGCACCATCCCAATCGCCACGAGGTCCGCCACATAAATGCCTGCCCCGAAGCGCTGCAGCTGCATCACGCCTACGAACGCGAAGATCACCCCGGTGAGAAACGCGATCAGGCTGACGATAGGCAGTGCGTTGGCCCCGGTCTG
Organism: Chromatiales bacterium; assembly: GCA_020831895.1. GTDB lineage: Bacteria > Pseudomonadota > Gammaproteobacteria > Steroidobacterales > JAFIFS01. Next base: position 1,749 of record JAFIFS010000035.1, on the reverse strand, counting down.
CTCCAGAAACAGCAGGAGATCGCGACGCTCGAAAACGGCACGGCCAGTGACGAGCCGGCCGGCGGAGAAACTGAGTTCGCCCATGAATCGGGCCAGCTCGCGCCCGGCCGCCAGGGCCTCCAGCGTAGCGTTGCCAATGCGCACGATGATGTTGTCGTGTTCCCGCACACGGCGCACGTCGCTGCGCTCCCGGACAGTCGCGGCCAGACGCAGCAGGCGCCGCGCGCCCTCGGGCAGGCCATCGTCGTCCAGCTGCACGCCGGCCTGCTGCACAGCCTCCTGCAGGGCCTGCAGCGGCACCAGCAAAGCTGCGTCCCAACGGCCCAGCCTGTCGCATGAAAAGCCGACCTCATGGACATCGCCGGCCTCCCGGATCATCGCCAGCAAAGCCTCCCGGCCCGGCGGCTGACTGGCGAGCAGCCAGTCACCGGAGATCGTGAGCGTCAGCTTCCCCCCGTCGATCCGGGCCTCCACACGGGCCTCGTCCGCGGGGGTCTCGTTCTCGCCATGCTGGGTCAAGATGGGCTGCTTCCCGCTCTGCGGCAGACTGGATAATGCCGAGGTGGCCCGGCAGCGGCAACCAGACTCCACCCGCGCTGCTAGAATCAGGTCATCCACCGGCGACCCACGCAGAATGGAGCACAAGCGATGAAAACCATGTCGATTTTCTTCACCACAGCGCTGCTGGCAGCAGGTCCCGCCCTCGCAGGGGGCCACTCGGAGGACGCAGGCGCGCGCCTCGCTGCGGTGCTTGCCGCACAGCCGGCCGAGGTCCAGGCAAGGTTCCCGGCACGTAATCCGCGTGAGACACTGGAGTTCTTTGGCGTCAGGCCCGGCATGACGGTGGTCGAGGCGCTGCCGGGTGCGGGCTGGTACACGCGCATACTGCTCGACTACCTCGGCTCCGACGGCACCCTGATCGGTGCAGACTACGCCGTGGACATGTACCCGCTGTTCGGGTTCTTCAGCGAGGAAGCGATCAAGGCGAAGGAAACCTGGACAGAAGACTGGCCTGCGGAGGCGTCAGGCTGGGGCTCGGGCGACAGCGCGCAGGTCGACGCGTTCCAGTTGGGCAGCCTGCCCAAGCGCCTGCATGGCAGCGCCGATGTGGTGCTGATGGTCCGCGCGCTGCACAACCTCGCCCGGTTCCAGGACCAGGGCGGCTTCCTCTATGCGGCTTTGGCTGATGCCAGCAGGGTGCTGAGGCCAGGCGGCGTGCTCGGCATCGTCCAGCACGAGGCGCGCCCGGACATGCCCGACGACTGGGCCAGCGGCGCGGCAGGTTACCTGAAGCGCGCCAGCGTGATCGAGGCAGTCGAAGCTGCTGGCTTCGAGTTCGTCGGGGCCAGCGAGATCAACCAGAACCCGGCCGACAACCCGGGCACCGGGGACACAGTCTGGCGCCTCCCGCCGAACTTTGTCACGGCGCGTGGCAACGAGGAAGTGCGTGCCCAGATGAGCGCCATCGGTGAGTCCAACCGCATGACGCTGAAGTTCCGGAAACCAGAGTAGTGGTGAGGCAGCCTGGCGGCGATGGGCGCCCCCGCCGCCAGGCTGCAGATTGGTTGGTGCCGGATGCTTGATCAGCGGCTGGCGGTCGCAGGCCGCTCGGCGTGGAAGTCCGTGACGATGACTGCGCCCTCGGGCGGGGTGATCGAAGGCACGCCCTGCCAGTTCTCCGGACCCACGTCCAGCGAGCTGATGTCCATCACCCACGTGCGCAGGTTCACCCGGCCCGTCAGGCTGCGC
>JAFIFS010000108.1 GCA_020831895.1 Chromatiales bacterium | reverse complement strand
CTGTCGCAGCGGCGAATTCGGGTGCCCTGACACCGCTCAGCGACGATCAGTGCGCGGCAGCGAGCGCTGCAGGCAGGTATAGGCGTCGGTGAGGCGCGGGCAGCAGCCAGCGAAAAGGTGCTTTATTCGGCTTATACTCGGCCATGAACAGCAGCTCGGTCTTCTTGGTCTTGACGATCTGCAGCAGGTCCTTGGCGGTGGACTCGTAGTCCAGGCTGCCGGCAAACGGCGGATTGGCTAGAATCAGGGAGTATTTCTCTGCATCGGTCTCGTCGGACTGGGCCAGCGAGTCGCGGTAGCGGATGTCCGGGTTCTCGACCCCGTGCAGCAGCATGTTCATGCTGCCGATGCGCAGCATGGTGGAGTCGAAGTCGTAGCCGTGGAAGGTGGCCTCGTTGAAGCGACGGCGCGAGGCCTCGTCGCGGTAGATACTGTCGGCGTGGTGCTGGCGCAGGTACTCCGATGCCGCCACCAGAAACCCCGCCGTACCGCAGGCCGGGTCGCAGATCCGGTCTGTCGGCGTGGGCGCGGTCATGTCCACCATCAGCTGGATGATGTGGCGGGGTGTGCGGAACTGCCCGTTCTGCCCGGCGCTGGCGATCTTGCCGAGCATGTACTCGTACAGATCGCCCTTGGTGTCGGCATCGGTCATGTCGATGCCATCGAGCTGGTCGACCACGCTGGCCAACACCCGCGGCGTGGGCATCATGAACATCGCGTCTTTCATGTGGTGCGAGTAGGTCGAGCCTTCCTCGTCCCCATTGCCGGCGCCCAGAGCCTTGATGAACGGAAACACCCCGTCCCGGACAGTCTCGAACATCTCCTCCGGGCTGAAATCCTTGAACCGCGACCAGCGCAGCCGATCCTGCCCCTTGGAGAAAACCGGGTCTTCGATGGCCCCGCCCAGCCGTGCGGCCTTGCGCTCGCGCAGGGTGTGCAGCTCGTCGAGGCGTTTTATAAACAGCAGGTAGGTCAACTGCTCGATGACAGACAGGGGATTGGAGATGCCCCCGGACCACATCGTGTTCCAGATGCGGTCAACCCGGGATTTGAGGTCGCCAGTGATCATTTTTCGGACATCTCCAAAAGTATCCCATCAGCAAGTTCGCCATACAGCGTGGTCAGTCCCACACGGTTGTCCCTGAGACTGGTGGTCGCGGCAAATGATAGTAAAAAGACAGTCTCTGAGTTCATGGTCTCACCCGCTGAACCGCTCGGACTCCCCACCCAGGTACTCCTCCCGATCTTCGGAAACCAGCACCCGTTTGCCCATGGCGCGTTCGACCAGCGCGACCAGACGACGACGCCGGTCCTCGAGGAACCCGTCGAATGCATCGGCGCGCAGGAGTCCAGGGGCCGCGGCATGACTTTCCAGTAGCCTATCCATGTCCGAATCGGCCAGCTGGACCTGCTTCTCGCCCTGGATGCGGGGAAGATACGCCGAGGGCGCGTCGCCACCGATCTTGCGATTGGCCTTGTACGATATCGGCGTCTTGTTGAGGATGCTGTCGTAGCGGTCCCGGGGGATGCCCTGGCGCTCACACCACTCCCTGGGGAAGATGTGGTGGATATCCAGTGCCACTTCCTCGGCATCGAGTTCCCGGATGGTGGCCTTCCAGAACCAGTCCTGCGACCCCTCGCGCAGCACAAGAATGTTGATGCCCTTGTAGGCGGCACTCAGCCGGGATCGCAGCGTGTCGAGCCTTTCGGGCTGGAAGCTCGCGTCGCGCACAGTTCGCGGCAGGGCCTCGTCGTCCTCGAACCAGCGCAGCAGCTCCTCGAAATCGTTGGCCATGCGGGTCTCCACGGCCCCGCCGTAGAGTTCACCGAGCACCCCGCTCCAGTACCAGCGTGCGAGCTTGTCGTAGATGCGCGGTTCGAGCCAGCGCTCACCCAGGCGGGCCAGTACCGCGGCCAGCGGTACGAGCTGCGTACTGTAGGGCAGTTCGCGGCGGCTGTAGAAGCACTCCTTGCGAAGGAACCGTCCCGCCTGCCGGAAGCCCGCCTCCAGCGGGTCGGCCCACTGCTGCCAGGCCGACAGTGGCAGCTGCAGCACATCGGCACGCTTGGCGCTGACCGGGCGGACCTGTTTTCCGGACTTTCCCTCCGCGAGATCGGCCTGGCGCAGCTCGTGGGTGTGCAGCAGGCTGATCGCCTGGAGGAATTCCGTGGCTTCGGTGCCCTTGAGCAGCGGATCCTGCTCGATCCGCGCCTTGCGCGACGCCACGCTGCGTACCGTCGAGCCATACCAGTCGTCGCGCAGGTTGTAGCCGTCGGCGGCATAACTGGCGGTGATCAGCTCGAACACCGAGAGCTGCACCCCGCCGGTGTTGACCTTCTCGAAGACCAGACAGACGGCTTCCTTGCTGGTTTCCTTTTTCAGCAGGATGACCGGGAGTTGGTAGTTTCTGAAGGGCGCGAGCACCTCTCCGCGGAAACTCATGTAGGTGGCGAAGTGCTCGGGGGCGACCCGGTGCAGGGTGGCCTCCCAATCATCGGAACTCATTACCTGGTGGCAGGGGAAATACAGCTGCTGGCATTCCAGCTCGCGGGTGGAGAGGTCGAGATCGATATCCCGACCGAAGTTCGTGCGCCGCTGGCGGTTCTCGTCGACCGCGACCACCGCCTCGTCGAGCGCATGCGGCATCTCGACGGCCTTTCGGATATCGAAATAGTAATGGCGCTGGATCTGCTTGCCCTTGGCGGTGCGGGTCTGCACCGGGGTGTCCAGCCCCAGCGCCTGGGTCAGCGTCGTGAGGCGCTGCTGGCCGTCCAGGATGAGTTTCTCCGGCGGCTGGCCTTTTGGGATCCGCCCTTCCAGACCCTCGACCGGTCGCGTCTCGAAGCGCACCTCGCCGCCGGCCTCCAGCAGCATGACCGCGCCAATGGGGAAGGATCTGGCAATACTCACCAGCAGGTCGCGGATGTGGTCGTCATCCCACACCCAGCCCCGCTGGAAGTCCGGAAGCTGGATCTTGCCCTCGCGGATTTCCCGGAGAAGGTCTGCCAGGGAGGCTTTGGTGCTGTCGAATGTGGTCATGAAAGAAGGCCTGTATTGACGAAGCCCGTCATGTGCCCTGCGCCAACACGGCGTCGGGCTTGAGCTGCACGATCTGCTGGTACTGCGGCCGCCGCGCCCGACGATCGATATCCAGCTCCGGGCGCACGAGCGACTGATATTGCACCTCCAGCGCCTCGCTCTGTTGGATGGACTGGGTCACCTCACATACCAACGCCTGTGTATTTTCCGCCACTAGAGACCCGGGCCGCGGTATATGAAAACACGACGACCGCGCCGCGTGACGGTCGCAGCGTTGCCGCCGACAACGGGTACGCGGGTACGCAATGCCACCAGCCGCGTCCAGGCCGAGCATCCCCGGCCGCTCCTCGTTTTGTCGGTTCTTCTGCGGTGGCTTAATCATATGGGATCGACCCGTCCGGATTACGCTGGGGCATAGGGAGGCCATCGCGCGAAAACATCCCCGCGATCGCAGTTGTGACTGGGTCATCGGAACTTATCGTTTCGTTATCACCCAACAACTGCTGTAACCGCTCCACATCGTATGTTGTGTCACCCATCGGCCACAGTGCAGATCGGGCGAGACGCCGTTTCTCCGCCATCAAGCTATGCAGCAGGCAGTCGAAGGATTTGTGTAAATAGCCGGGATGGATGGCCATCGGGATGTGGACGGTGACCGACCGAGATTGCCCAATCCGGTGTACACGATCATTACATTGCTCTTCGACCGCCGGATTCCACCATCGGGAAAGGTGAATCACATGGGTGGCTGCCGTGAGGGTCAAGCCGATGCCGGCGGCCTTCGGGCCTAGAACGAGGATATCGAAGCCGGCATCTTGGGATAGGTTTTCCTGAAATCTGCTTACTATTTTCTGGCGCTGTGCAATCGGTGTCTGGCCGTTGATTAGGTCGACGCTCGCAAGGCCGAACTCTCTTTTAACCAGCTCGATGAATCGGTACTGCATCTGGCGATGCTCGATGAACACGAGCGCTCGTTCGCGCTGTGTGTGGATGTGCCGCAGTACTTCGAGACTAGCTTGGAGCCTTGCGGACATCGCTACATACTCTTGGTCACTCACAGAAGCAGCGGATTGGGGATGTACAGAGACAGAACGGATATGGTGGAGCATTTTCAGGGCGCTACCACGAGTTCCGGCCATAAGCTTGCCGCGTGCCTTCTCGTATTCGTCCGACTGGATCGGCGGCATCAACCTTGGATGAAGCCGTCTTGTCTTGGGAGGCAGATCCCTGGCGACGGCCTCCTTGAGCCGCCTGAGCGCGACCGGTGGCAGATTATCCCGAGGGTTGAACATCAGGGCGAAGAGCTCCTGCATATTGTCTGACCCGGCCTCCCCGTACCGCGCACGAAACGCCGGGAGCGTATCCAGCCGACCAGGGTTTAATTGGTCCATCACCGCCCAGAGATCGACCGTGCTGTTTTCGATCGGTGTTCCGGTCAGCCCTATCCGAAAATCCGCGTTCACTACTGCAGCGGCATGAGCGCGCAAGCTCCCAGGATTTTTGAGCGCTTGGATCTCATCAAAAACCGCTGTCGAGAACGGAATCTTTCCCAGCGAGTGCTGGTAGTTGGTAAGCGTCGTGTACGTGGTTAATACCCAGTACCGATGGCCGCGTCCATCAGAGATTGATTCATGAAGATCACTAAAATCCAGGATAGGATTACCGCTCTGCGTGTCATAGCCACGTTGCCCCGCAGGTTTGCGCGCACCGATCCCGCTACCGTACAGTCGAACAACATTTCCGAGACCGGGAGGATTCAGGTGTTTGTCAACCTCATGTTCCCAGTTCTCTAGCAGCGAGGTTGGCGCCACGATCAAAACCGGGCCACCCCGCGCAGGCTGACGCGCTGACCAATGTTCCTTGACCCACGCGAGGAAAGCGATGGCTTGCAGTGTCTTACCCAAGCCCTGTTCGTCGGCGTTAAGTATCCCCGGTAAACCCGCTTGCCAGGCCTCCAACATCCATTTAAAGCTATCGATCTGATGTTGCTTGAGTTCAGTGCGAATTACGCTCGGCAGCGCACAGGGAACCATCGCGACTCGCGGTTGGATTTCCGAACGATAGCCTAACGTCTGACCCAGATTACTCTTGTGATCCAATATGATCGGGCCACCGGGCTGTTCGCCATCTGTGTCTGGCTTCTCGTTGCCTTCTGAGGCGCCGCCCGTGGGCTCAAGCTGAAGAAGGCGCTGGACGAGGGCCGCACGACTCGCTTCGGTAGTCGGAACAGCCTGCCCTTGATACTCAATCGCATCTGCACCCGTTTTGCGCGCCGAATCGATTTTCGCAATAAGGCTGCGGATCTCTTCAGCTGGCAGCGCTTGGAGAGTATGTATCACCGTCTCGGGGAAAACCTCAGGAAGCCAGGTTGTCGTAGATTCTCTGATGTCGAATGACGGCGCCTCATAAACCTTCACCCCGATCACCCTATTGGAATACTCCCTCGTCTCAACAAAGACTGGGCCGGCGACCTCTTCAATGATTTCTTCCTCACCTGCGGGGGCCAGACCTTCGAGCTTGCCAGTTTGCCGCAGGACCTCGGTGTACGCCTCAGTGATCGCATGGCGCGGATTGCGGATAAACGCTGCACGCTGACTGCGATCAGGATTGCTCTTCATTCCCGCCATGACGCGAAGCGCCGGTTCAGCCGCCGGGTCCACCACGAGATACGACTGGCCGCCGAGCCTATAGGCGGGGCGTGCACCACGCGAAAAGACGAGATCCTGAAACACCGCCAATGGCGCCGACGACAACTCGGCCGCATCCTCGCTGATAGGCTCCCCGCCGAGATCGATACCGTCGATACTGTCAGAAGAGAACGGGATGATGTCGAACCGGTCGTCGTCTTTTGGGCTGATCGAAAACGCATCCGCGAGTTTAACTTCTAGTCCATCCAGGAAATCCGACAAAGCCACTCGAGCGCGAGGATCCTTACGATCCATATCGACACCAGGATCCAACGCCCTCCGAAACGCAGCCAATGACGCCCAATGGTCACCGAGTTCACTGTCGCTACTGAAGCCATCTGCGATGTTGAGCGTATCCAGCATCCATCGCGGAATACGACGCAGCCCGCCCGCCTGCTTACCAGATGTCTGCAGAATGGCGCCCGTCCGTTGCACTAATTCGCGACGGCCAGACCGGACCCATTCATAGTCAAGGCGGAAATCAGGGCTGCCAAGCAGACCCGTCACATCGGTACGCAGAGTGAGATCCACCAGTGGCGGGAGCCCAAGCGCGCTAGCAGTCTCGGCTGCCAGCATGCTCAACGTCCTGTGCGTCATCCTAATCCGGTTCGGCGCGATCTCGACCTCGTCGCCCACCTCCTCTGCGGATGCTCTGAGATCGGCTAGCGCGAAGTCCAGTGTACGGTTTTCTTCCAGCTCTCCGCGCGGATCTCTTGAGAGCAGTCGATCGACGAGTGACTGCCGAGATTCGAAGGCCAGAGTGACGCAGTCCTCGTCAAAAGAAAGGCGGATGGTCATTCATCGTCTCCTGGCTCTGGCCTCAGCGTCCCCCAAAGCGTTCTGGTCTGCGACGGGGTGCTCGAATACGGCTATAAGGCCTCTTCCTCAGACTATATGGTACATCCGCATTTATCATGTCCCGTACCCATCGACTCCATAACTCGATACTGTGATGCGCTTTAGACTCTCGGGACGCCAAGCGGATTTCCTCACAGTCATACCCTCCCTGAAACAGCCTGGGTGCCATCGGATCTTTCGCATCAAAAACGTGGGTTTTATAGCTGTGGCACCCGTCCACCATGATCTTGTTTCCCACCTTCATGATCAGCAAAGAGGTATTTTGGCGTGCACACTGCCAACCGAACCGATCCTCGGTATTGCTCGCCTCCTGGCGGATGAGGTGACGCCTAGCGTAGTTCAGCGCCTCAGTGGAAAACGCAACCCAAGCCTGCTCGATTAAGCCTTCTTCGTACAATCTCAACCAGAAATCACGTCGAGGTCGCCACATATTGTCGGATTGCGCGGCGTCTACAACACCCGTGAAGAAACGCATATCCGCACGAGTCAACCACCGGTGAACGACGTCCATATAGTCATTGGAGACAGCGTTCCATACGTCATTGGAGCGTATCCGCGGATCGCCGTACATTTCGACAAGGGTTTCTACCAAGTAAGACCTGAGCTCGTCAGGCGGCGGGGCCTTTATCCACGGAAAAACGAGCGCCTCGATTGCCCGCGCAGCGCCTGTGTGTCTGGCGTTCTGGCCAGGGGGGCGTAGCCAGTTCACAAACCACTCAACGCGCTCCAAATCCGTGAGGCTGGGGGCCACAAGCTTTGTCACCTCAAGATGGGCATGATCCATAAACCCGTTGGAATGCGGCGTCCGAAGGCCGACCGCCGAAAGTTCACGGTACGGCGCTGACATTTTCGCCATGCGGATGGCAAGCCGGCGTGGCCCATCCGTAGGTTTGAGCAGCTCCGGTAGCTGACCAAGAAGCGATCGATCGCTCGGCGCCATGCGTCCAACCGCGCGTGAAAGTGTCTTGGACAGGACGCGCGTATGTTCTGCCCCCGGTTCGAAGCTCTCGATATGGATCGCGAGCATGCCAGAGAGAAATGTTTTGGATGTGGAAACATCCAGCTCAGCAACAAGGAACGCGCGGGTTTCCGCGAGATCAGGTCGAGCATTCCGTTCCCGATCGAACACTGCTCTGGCAGCAGAAAGCACAAAGGCGAGGCGCACATCTCGCCAATTATCCTGCTCAATAGTCTCTCGCAAGAGTCTGGCGAGTTTTTCCCTGTCGCTAGCGTTGGTTTGCGGCACGACCGTCGGCCACCTGTCTCTCACCTTTTTCACTGCGGCACTCAGGTATCTGAGTTCGGGAAGGGCCGGCGGCTTATGCCCTGCCGCTGTCTTGAGGGCCGTATCTAGCGTCATAGGCCGTCTCCAGTCGGCGTTAACCGCTCGAGCCGTCGCGTGACCTCACGGACCTCCTCTATGGTACTCGGTGCATACATAATAATTCGCAGATCAATTCGACGGTTCGCGGCTTTGCCCTCCACTGTTTCGTTGCTCATGATCGGCCGCATTTCGCCGTATCCGGAGACCGACATGACCGGTTGGCCGCGGAGATTGAGGTGCTGCAAAATCGAACGGTCGTCGTTCCACATGACTTCGAGTGTTGTATTCGCTCTCGCTGTCGACAGATGCAGATTGTTTAGGTCTGGGCCATCCGAATCGGTATGGCCCTCGATCTGGACAGCTTCAATCAGGGCCTGCCCGCTACCACAGTCAGGCCCACGAACTGCCCGGACACCCAGCGTGAAACACACCAAGATGTCATCCAGGAGTCGCCCCATGGCTTCCACGATCTCGCGTGGTCGGCGTTCCAACTGGCTCGATCCGCTCGCAAACAGCCCTTCGCCTTGGAATCGTAGGGCATCCTGCTCTGGGCTGATGACGACTTCCAAATCGGGGAATTCCAGTTTCAGACGATCTCGCAGCTCAAAGAGAATCTCCCGACGCTGCTCGATCGCTTCGCTTAGGTAAGCTTCAAGCGGGTTAGCCTGTTGCAACTGTGCCAGCTCCGCCACCAGTCGATCATATTTCTCTCGAGAAACACTGTCTTCGGTACGCAGTTGCGTCGCGAAAAAGGCCAGCATAATCATAATGATCAGTAGAAAACTAATCGTGAGATCAGTCATCGTGACGAATACCGACTCTTCATCCTCCGGCGCATGTGCGCGATTGAGTAATTGATGTCGCACGATTAGCGCCTGGACTGCGGTATGAATTTCTCAGCCTGGTCGACCACCTGGCGAAGAGTATCCACACCTTGAGTAAGTGTTTCGTTCATTTCTCCCACATGCCCGTGTAGATTTCTAATCGTGGTGTCAACTGTTGATGTATAAAGGGAAAACGCTTTACCCAACTTGTCATCCAACGTATCCACCTGATCACGCTGCGTCTCCATTTTAGTGAGCAGCTGGCGAAGACTCAGCAGCACCGCTTGTAGTGCCTGCTGCTCTGCCTCCAAAGCCTGATATGCGGCACCCAGCACCCGGGCCGCCTGTTCTGCGACCTCGCGCGAGCTTCGCGTCACTGTATCCGACGCCGCCTGAGTGCTCTTGGAGAGTGAAGACACGGCGCTCTCGATACGCTCGACGCTCGCGCGGATGGGCTCGCTGGCCGCCCGAAGATTGCCAGACGCGCTCGACAGACTCTCCGCTGCGTGGCGAGAGGCTTCTCCACCGACGCGGATGTTGCCCGCGGCTGCAGCGATCTGGCCAGAACCCTCCCGTAGGCTGACCGTCATCTCATTGAACTGACTCACCAACGCATCGAGGGGCGCGATTAGGTCTGTACGTAGCTTCTCTGCAAATTGTCCTGAGGTCTCGAGCATGGTGGAGCCGCTGCGCGTCACCTGGTCGACTACCTGATGGCCTGCCATCGAAATTGCGTCTTGTGCCTCGGCACCCACGGCCTCCATCCGACCCTTGAAAGCAGCGGCTCCGCTATCGGCAGCTGCATCGAGTTGTTCCCTGAAAACGCCCGCCGCATCGCGCATCGTATCAGCCGCCTGTTGCAGCGCGACCGTTCCCTCCGCAGTATTCGTTCGAATACCCTCGAGCGTGGTACTCATGATGGAAAGCAGCTTTTCCGCACCAGCATTGAGCGTACCGTCTGTGCGCTCTGCGGCTACCGAGAGCCTGGAGGTCAGTTCTTCTGCGGCGCCGGCGAGTTTAGCGATAGAGCCCTCCATTTCCTGACCCATTTGTCCGGCGCTGCGGTCCATCCTGTCAGCTAGACTTGCTATTTTCTCACCTGCTGCTGACAGCTGGCTGCTCGCCTCTGAGAGTGCTCGACCTACATCCTCTGAAAAACGCGACGATAGGTCCTCAACCATCTGGCCCACACCGTCGGTTCCGACTTTCCCAACTCTGTCGATCAACGGCGCGATCGCCGCGCCTATGGAGGTAGCAATGGTCTCGGGGACTTCCTTGCGCAATGGCTCGCCCAAGCGCTCGACCATCTCCATACCAATACGCTTGAAGCTGTCTTCCTGGCCCCGGGCAATGACCAGCTGTCGCATCGCGACGTCTTCGAGGCTGATAAAGCTGAGTCGTGTCTCGAGCAGCCCGCAAAGCGAATGGATTTCGCCCTCGGTTCTCGCGGAGTACACACGGAGAATTATCGTAAAGACGATCGACGAGAAAAGCCCCGTTAGCGACATGATGAACTTTGCAGAGGCCGCGCCAAGTAGATCGGAAAGCGCATCGCGCGTCTGGTCGGGGGTTGCGCCGGGCGGGATATTAACTGCTTGCAGTGCGGCAATAAGCCCCAAGAACGTCAGAAGTAATCCGACCGCAACAAACAGGCCGGGGGCATAACGTGCGAACTTCGGTCCGTATCGCAGACTCTCAATGTTGAAAAATGCGGCGGGTCGGACACTGTTGCGTAATACTGTGGTACCGGCGGTCTCATCTAGCACCAGTGTTTTCCGGTACTCTTGCCATGCCGTTGCGAGGGACGCGTAGGCTTTTTTGTCACTAACGTTCTGGACTGCGGCGTCGATGGCTGGCGTCTGGAAAGTAAATTCCGCTTCGTCGCTCGTCTGAGCGATACGTCCATGGAGCCACTGCAGCGCGGAGCGCTCGCGTCGCGTGAGCTCAACAAACACCCCAATAGAGATGACGAGCACCACAAGAATGGCTAGGGAGACAAGCCCGGGAATTGCGTCGTTGACGAGTAACCTGGCGAGGAAAAATATCCCTTGGGAAATTCCTGAACCGAGAGCTTCCCAAGCTGGCTGAATGCCATCGACGCTCTGGATGGACTCACTGATCACAACAGGCTCCTAAAATTCAAAATTCAACCGGTCCACCACGGACCGCTACGGCCACCGCTGGCCCCCAAGTCAACCTGATCAATCGTCTCGACTATGAAACCCTCTGGGGCTTTATTGACCGCTTCGAACCTAAATGCAGAAATGATCCATACTCGTTGCCGATGTCTGCGTTGGCGGCCTTGTCAGAGGCCCCCTTAGGGGCGCCTTCCAGCGGGAATGGGCTGGCAGCGAGGAACCCGAGAGCGAAATTCGGAAGCCTCCAAAGATACGCCGCATCACGTTCCCCTAAAGCAGCCAGCTGCGCTTCGAAGTCGCGCTCCTCTAGCCCCCCCAGCCAATCCATCAACCCGCGGCGTACAGGCTCCCAATCCGCTCTTCATCATGATCTCCAAGTTACCTATGCGACCCGCGGCCTGTTGCCGCATGTAGATTTGGTAAAAAACGGGTATTCACTTATTTATCAATGAGACTCTGAGTGGATCTTGCTATAGCGATCTCCCGCGCCCCAAACCGGCTGTAATCCCGCGGCGTGCACGTGAGCACGATGACCTGCAGGCCACGGGTGGCGGCCAGATCGAGCATCCGCTGGAGCTGGCGGATGCGCTCGGGATCTGCATTGGTGAACGCATCGTCGAAGACTACCGGCAGGCAGCCGTCGTGGTCGGCGGCGAGCACCTCGGCGATGGCCAGCCGAAGCGCCGCGGACACCTGCTCGCGGGTGCCACCGCTGAGTGCATCGAACGAGAACGCCGTGTCCGCCCGATCGGCCCGATAAACCTGCAGGTCCTTGAACCCGGTGCCCTCCACGGCCAGTTCCATCACCGTGCTCGCCCCCAGCACCGGTCGCAGGTACTCGGTCGCCTTCTGCACCAGCGGGCGGGTATAGGCCTGGGCAAGCTGCTGCTGTTTTTCGCTGAACAGCGCATGCAGGCGCAGCTGGGCATCGGCGCGCAGCTGCTCCGCCTCGGCTTTCGTGCGGGCACGCTCGTGGGCCGCGCGGGCACGCGACAGGTCAGCCTCCGGGTCGGACACACCGTCCGCCCCCAGCGCACCGAAGGCCTGGTTGAGCTCGGCGCGGGCCTGCTGCGAGGCCTCGGCCTGCGCCCGCAGGGCGCGATCCAGGCGCGCCACGTCCTGCACCACCAGCTCGGGCTGCAGGCCGGCAAGACTTGCCTGCGTGGCCTCCAGACGCTGGGCGTGCTGATCTCTGCCCGCGCGAAGGTCGGCCAGTGTCCGCTGGCGGGCGTCATCCTCACCGGACTGCTCGAGCAGCCAGTTGAGCTTCTGCTCACCCTCGGCCACCCTGGCCGCCAGATCACGCGCGCGCAGCCGCGCGGCATCGGCTGCCTCGCGCGCCTGCTCCACGGCCTGCTCGGCCAGCGACCGCCGGTTGGCGAGATCCCCCTCCTCGCCCTCGGCTTCATCTTTCGCCTGCTCGGCGGCCTGCACCGCCGCCTCGGCCGCCGCCAGGCTCACCGGCGGGTCGGCCGCCGCTGATTCCGCTGCATCAAATGCATCAGCTGCATCCGCAGTACCGGCGGCATCTCCGCTCGCCTGGGTACCCTGGGACTGACGGGCGATCCGCGCTTCCAGGGTGGTCACCTGCTCCGCCAGCTGCTGGGCCTCCTGGCGCAGGGCCTCGCCCCCGGCGTCCGCCAGGCGTGCCTCGAGTTGCGCCAGGTCCGCGCGCATGCGCTCGCAGCGCTCTGCAGCCTCGAAGGCCTCGGCGGCGCCCTGCACGCCCAGGCGCGCGCGCCAGTCGTCTCGCGTGCGGGTGAGTGCATCGCGCTGTCGCAGCGCCTGCTGCAGACCCGTGCCGCCGCCCGGCGTCAGCGCCAGGCGCACATTCTCGCCCACCCGGATCTCGGTGGCCTCGGCGAACACCTCCACCGCGCCGGCCTCGAGCGCCCGGTCACCGATCTGCACCGACTGGCCCGCCTCGATGACCGAGAGCCTCGCCGAGGTCGCCTCGATCGCCGCCTGCGCGCGGGCGCATTGGTCCTCGTGCCCCCGCAGGGTCTCGGCCTGCTCCCGGGTCACCGGCAGCAGCGCGGCCAGGGCGGTTCGCCGCTCGGCGAGGTCTTGTTCGAGCTGGGCCAGCTTCTGCAACCGGACGCTGACCTCCGCCTGGCGTTCGCGACTCCTGACCAGATCACGCACCAGCACCTGGCCCTCGAGCGCGACGCGCGCGCCCGCGGCACGGGCACTGGCCGCCTCCCACGCCGCTTTCGCCGCCCGCGCCTGATGCTGGCGCTCATTCAGCGCCGCGTCGGCCGCGGATTCGGCCTCGCTCAGGGGGGCGAGCGCCTGGCGATGCTGCGCGAGTGCGCCGCGGGCGGCTGCGATCTTCCCATCGGCGTCCAGCGCCTGGGCATACGTCCGCTCGGCCTCCTCCAGCGCGCGCGTCTGCTCCTCAAGCTTTGCCTGAAGCGCCTCGATGCTGCGGGCCGTGGTGGTGGCCTGCTCGAGTTCCCGTGACAGCTCGGCCTGTTCGGTCTCGATGGTGGCGATGCGCGCGCTCGCCTCGGCGTGGCGGCGGCTGGCAGCCTCGCGCTGCTCGAAGCGCCCCTCGGAGTCCTGCAGCACGCGCTGGGCCTCGGCCAGTGCGCTCTCGGCTTCGGCCAGCGGCGATCCTGCCCGCGGCCTGGCCTGCCGGGTGAACCACTCGCCCACCTTCTCCGTGAGCTTTGCCGACACGGCGGCATCGCGTGCCGACTGCTGCACGATGGCCCCGCCCGACGCCTGGAACTGCGCCACCAGATCCTGTCGATAGGCGTTGGCAAACCCCGTCGGGTCTTCTGCGGAGCGGCCCTGTTCCACCAGGATGTGGGCCCACGCGTGCTCGGGCTTGCCGTTGGGCTCACCCAGCAACGCCTGGAGCGCCTCCTCCGCCGCCTGGTCGGTGACGGTGTTGCCCCCGACCCGCGCGAGGCTCACCTGCCCGGCGCCCTTGGCGTAACGTTTCAAGAGGCGATACTCCTGGCCGCCAGCCTCGAAACGCAGCACCACCTCGGGGATCCCGCCCCCGTGGGCCGGACGCATCGCCCGGTGCAGGGCGGTGTTGCCCTTGGCAGGCAGGAACAACACCCGCTGCAGGGCTTCCATCAGGGTGCTCTTGCCGGCCTCGTTCGGTCCGGCAATGACATTGCGGTGGGGATCGAAGACCACCGTCAGCGCCTCGTGCAGACGGTAATGGCGAACGCTCAACTCCAGCAGGCGCATGCTCTCAGCCCGCCAGCCGGTGGAGTTCGCGCAGCGCATGGCGCGCCACATCGGCCTCGCGCCCCTCGCCTGCGCCCTCGGCCAGCAACGCCTGGGCCACCTGGGCGATCAGCGGATCCTCCGCGCGGTTGGCCAGGGCATCGATCTCATCGGCGGTCGGCGCGTAGGTCGTCGTGTCTTTGAGCTTCAGGCGGATCAACCGGTTCGTCCAGACCGACAGTTCATCCTGGAGGCGGTCGTGATCGGCAAATCCCAGCGCACCAGACAGACGAAGCTCCAGCAGATCACGCTCCACCCGCCCGCCCAGCAGCTGCGCCATGGCCTGCTTGAACGCCGACACCGGGTCCTCGCCCACGAACTCATGGGACAGCTGGTGCCAGCGGACCGCCCCGGTGACCGCTGCCCTGACCCCCGGCGGCGCACCGCGCTCGGCGGTCACGACCAGGCACTGCCCCGAGGTGTACTCGGGCCCGCGCGGAAACCGGTCCTGCTCGTGCGCTCCGGCATACCAGGCTTTCGGGCCCACCTGCAGCGTGCCATGCCAGTCGCCCAGGGCGATGTAGTCGATGTCGGCCATCGGCATGCGCTCGAGGTGCAGACGGTTCGGTACGCTGGTGTAGAGATCCTCCTCCTCGTCGCTCACCGCGCCGGTGAAGTCCTGCACCGAGCCGTGTGCCAGCACGATCCGCGGCAGATCGCCAAAGCCCTCCCAGTGGCCCTCGAGACGGGCCAGCCAGGCGGCGGGGTCGTCGCTGGCATGCCGGCGCAGCAGCGGACAGGGCAGCAGCACCGCGGTGTCGAGCACGACCGGTTCCGCCTCGAGCAGCACGTGGAGATTCGGGGCGAGCGCATCATGCTCGCGCTGGAAGTACGCCTGCCCCCAGATGCCGCCGGCCCCACCGTGGTCATGGTTACCGGGAATGACGTACACGGGCCGCGCCAGCGCCCCAATCGCCGCCAGGGTCTTCGAGACGGTGGCGCTGGGCACCGTGGCTGAATCGAACAGGTCGCCCGCGACCACGATGAACGCCGCATCGGCCTCCGCCGCCACCTCCCCGAGCCGCTCGATCGCCTGGATACGCGCCTCCTGCAGCAGCGCCCGCTTGCCCGGCTCGGCCACGCTGCCGTAAGGCTTGCCGATCTGCCAGTCTGCGGTGTGGACGAAGCGCGTCATGTGCCCTGCGCGAACACGGCGGCGCGATTGAGCAGCACGATCTGCTGATCCTGCGGCGATCGCGCCCCAGGGTCGGTATCCAGCCCCAGGCGCTTGAGTGCGTAATACAGCAGCGCCCGGCGGACCCGAATCCTGGCCTTGCCGCCACGCATGCCGTAATCCCGGGCGATGACCTTGCGCTGGCCGGGCGAGAGCTTCGGGTGCGGGCCGATTTCGAGCGTCACCCGCGCCGCCCAGTCGCGGTCTGCCGTCGCCGCGATGTCGCTCGGCCGCTCCCCTCGCACCTTCAGCATGCGCGAGAGCAGGAAGTCCTTGAAGCGCTCATCGCCCAGGCAGTAGGCCCGCGCGTGCCAGCGAAACCCGTCGAAGGCCAGCGCATGCGGGGCGATCCAGCGCCAGCGCGGCTCGGGATGCGAGAGCGACTGGTAGTGCACCTCGATGGCGCGGCAGGCCCGGATCGCGAGGATCACAGCGCGAAGCCTCTTGGCGTCCACGCCGCGCACCGGGGTGGGTGTGGCATCGAAGGCCGGCAGCGTGCTGATCCAGGAAGGCTCGGCGTCCAGCAGCCCCTGGTCGATCGAGCGCAGCTGCGAGAGCAGCCCCTCGGCCTCGGGCCGGTAGTACAGCGGCTTGAATGCGGGCCCGCGGGCATAGGTGCGTGCCCGGGTGTCGTAGACCATGTTGGCCGGCGCGAGCTTGAGGTAGCGGTTCAAGTCGTTGGAGGCCTGGTTGGTCGATAGGCCGAATTGTCCGGTCAGATCCGAGCGGTTGACATGGCCGTCCCAGAACAGGCGGAACTCGATGAATTCGAGTTTGTGCGCTACACCCCAGCGGAGTTCTTCTGTTTTGTCGGACACTCTCGATCTGCTGTTTAAAAAGTTGGCCGCCCAAAAACTATGCTGATAAG
Organism: Chromatiales bacterium; assembly: GCA_020831895.1. Classification (GTDB taxonomy): domain Bacteria; phylum Pseudomonadota; class Gammaproteobacteria; order Steroidobacterales; genus JAFIFS01. Next base: position 2,285 of record JAFIFS010000108.1, on the reverse strand, counting down.
GTACCCGAGGCCCGCCGGGGCTTCAACCGAGCCGGCACAGTGTCGTTACCGGCAATGTTGATCCGGAATGTCTCCGGAACGGATGGAGTTTTGGCCGCACAGGCCGGCGCCGTCGCAATCTTCACTCATACCAGGGAGCTGTCGTGGAACTCAGGTCAGTTCCTGACGTAGTCTCCAAGCCAAACAACACTTCTTGATTCTTGATAGAGGAGCGATACGCTCCTATGAGCTAGCTTCCGTCAAAAGGCTAACGTGTAGGCATTCCTGACATTGATCAGCCTGATGCAAGGAACATCAATAACAGCATCAGTAGTCCCATCGCGGCTAGGACTGGCAGGACCGACACTCCACTTTGAGGCTCCGCAGATTGTTTCTCGGGATTATCGGTAGCCGACAGTGGCCGCGGTGATGAGGGGTTACCCTCGTCTGCGGGTTCCTGACTCGCGGTTGCGACTTTATCCGGTTTGGCTGATGTTAACCCTCCGAACATAACCGCGCAGATCACCACCAGCATCAAGCCGAACAAGCCAAATGCGACTACCGCGGAGGCGCCGAGAGCACCCCAGAACAGACCACTCTTTAAGTCGAACATCTTCTTACCCCACTAGCCAGTAATGCAGTGACACAAGCTCGACCCCAGCACGGTGACCTTTGGCCTGATGCTCCCCGTATTTATTTCCAGCTCGCGTTGCTGGAAAAAAACGAAACGCCCGAGATCCCATGCATTTAGCATCAAGTCAGTGTGCCCGAAACACAGCAACCCCGAAGCGACATGGTTCGACGTAGCAGCTGTACATCGTCACCCTGAGCGTGAGTTGGGCGTCAGAATCGCTGTGATAGACCACGAGTGGCAGATCTCCGTACTCAATATCCATGTCGAGAACCGACATGTCGCTATCGTAAAGGTACAGGTCTAGATCATCGCAGTCCTCGTCACAGGCACCGGCGATCAAGTAGCTCACCCCTTCCTGGACATTCAAGATAACGCCCTTGCTGCGTTGCTCGTCGAGATCCGCCAAGACGAACGCATGTGAGCGCGTTAGGTTTTCAGGGCGAAGCGCCTCCTCGAGCTCAGTGAGCTGATCAATAACCTGCTGCTCCCACCGGTCCTCTGACCGTGCTTGACCAGTAACATCGTTCCGGATCAGCGTGGTTTCAACCGGCCTGGCCACCAGCATCGTTTCCGGTTCGATTGCATCACCAAAAGGTATCGGAACATTCTCCGCCGCCAACAACGGTCGAACATATCGGACGGGTACCGCCATGTTTAGGTTCTGTCCGAACTCGTAGTACCACGTTGCTATCCCGATGACATGGCCTCGTTCATCCGTGACGGGCCCGCCTGAGGATCCCGGTGATACGGGAGCAGTGATCTGGATGGTTGCTGAGCCCTCGACAATGCGGCGGGCGCTCACTATTCCGTTACTGAAGGTCCGATCCAAACCCAATGGATTTCCCATTACGTACACAGCATCCCCGACTTCGATATCCTCATCCTCGCCCAAGACAACCGTCGGTGTGTTCTCTGCCAGGATTTTCAACACCGCGATGTCTCGGGCTTCGTCAGAGCTGAGCCAATACACGTTTTCGAATCGCTCGCCGGTGGCGAGCTCGACTCGTACGCGTGCCGCGCCATCCACAACGTGCAGGTTCGTAACAAAGGTGCCGTGATCATTAACCAGGAAACCACTACCGGTATTGATGACTTCGCCCCAGGAGTCATATGCCGCAAGACTCAGTACGGTTGGCGTTATCCGTTCAGCGATTTCGCGTGGGGTGAGCGTAGATGCCACTGCAGCCGTTGCCGAGACGCAACAGACGGTTAAGAGAAGTGCGGAGTAGAGCGCCAGACAGGGTCGCACAGTTGACAGGGAAGGCATCGGGTTCCTCTCCTGAGAATGACTTTACAGTGTGGCGATTTTTTCTTCTCCACACCGTGGACGTGGTCACAATGTAGCGCTCGGGATTGAGAGATCTGACGTCGGCGGGTTACTTTGCCGCAGCCCGAAGGCGACTCCGGCAAAAATCTATCGTCGAAAAGCGAAATCAGAAACGTCGGCGCCTCCGTGCGGGCGCGTGTGCAGAAGCTCTCCAGAGAATCGGGGCAGAATTTGGAACTGGTACTAACCCGCTATGCGTTGGAGTGCCCGCTATACCATCTCAGAACGCTGATCGAGGCCGCCTCGGCATCCAGCAGCCCCTGGTCGATCGAGCGCAGCTGCGAGAGCAGCCCCTCGGCCTCGGGCCGGTAGTACAGCGGCTTGAATGCGGGCCCGCGGGCATAG
>JAFIFS010000029.1 GCA_020831895.1 Chromatiales bacterium | reverse complement strand
CCGGGGGGGGCGCCGGGTGGGGGGGGGGGTTTTGTTCGCGGGGGGGGGGGGGGGGGCCCTGGGGCGGGGGGGGCCCCGGGGGCCCCGCGCGCGGCCCCCCCCCCCGGGCCCGGCGGCGAGTGCTTCCACCCCGCCCCCTCTGCCGCTTCGCGTCATTCACCCCCTGCCCATAGCTGGCACGCTGGCTGCTGACGGCCCCCGATCCCCGCAGCCATCGCGCCAGCCCCGCGAACTCGCCCCCTACGCCCCCAGGCGGTGGCCCCCCCCCCGGGGGCGGGGTTTTTACGGGCCGGGGGGGGGGGGGGCCACGGGGGGGGGGCGCGCCCGCGCGCCGCCCCCCCCCCCCCCCCCCCGGGGCGGGGGTCGAACTGTGGCCCAGTTCCAGCCCGGCGGTAGGTCCATGGGGCAGTATCTCCGGCTGAAGCCGCAGGATGCCCGATAGATGACCGGAACCGTCAGCGCCCTGCCCGGGCGCAACCAGCAGACCGAGGCCCGAGCGCTGGCCGAGCGCGTCGTCAGCCATGTGGGCGCCGTCGTTCTGGGCAAGGAACACGAGATCCGGCTGGCGCTGACCTGCCTGCTGGCCGGCGGGCACCTGCTGATCGAGGACGTGCCAGGCGTGGGCAAGACCCTGCTTGCCCGCACCGTGGCCTCGGCGCTGGGACTCTCCTTCCGGCGTATCCAGTTCACCAGTGACCTGCTCCCGGCCGATGTGCTCGGGATGGCCGTATTCGAGCAGCAGCACAGCCGCTTCCGCTTCCACCCTGGGCCAGTGTTCGCGCAGCTGGTGCTGGCCGACGAGATCAATCGCGCAAGCCCGAGAACCCAGAGTGCGCTGCTCGAGGCAATGGAAGAACACCAGGTGACGGTCGACGGCAGCAGCCATCCACTGCCCGAACCCTTCTTCGTGATCGCTACACAGAACCCGGTGAGCCAGGTCGGCACGTTCCAGCTGCCGGAGTCCCAGCTCGACCGTTTTCTCATGCGTATCGGCATCGGCTATCCGGACCCGACGCTGGAGCGGCAGCTGCTGCGCGGTGAAGACCGCCGGCAGATGGCGGCCACTCTCCCACCCTCGATCGGCACCGAGGAGCTCGCTATGCTGCAGCGGGCCGCTCATGGCCTGCACCTGGCCGACCCGCTGCTCGACTATGTGCAGGCGCTGGTCCGCTTCACGCGGCATTCGCCCGACATTGCGCTCGGACTCTCGACCCGGGGCGCCAGGGACCTGGTGCATGCGGCCCGCTGCTGGGCCATGATCCATGGTCACGCGGGCGTCCACCCGGAAGACGTCAAGGCTGTCTTCCCCAGTGTCGTCGGCCACCGGCTCAAGGGCCTGCCCGGCAGCGACGATGTCGTCCGGCTGGTGCTGGAGTCGGTCGCGGCACCCTGAGCGATGGCTGCACCGGCCGCACCGATCGGCGGGAACTGGGTGGCCGCGGCGATACGCAGCTGGCTGCGGCGCCGCCAGGGCGCGGATGGCCAGACTGTCCGGCTGGACCACCGCAGGATCTACATCCTGCCGACCCGCAGCGGACTCGTATTCGCGCTGGTGCTGCTGGCGATGCTGGCCGGCTCCCTCAACTACGGCAACAACATGGGCTTCGCGCTCACGTTCTTCCTGGCTGCCATGGCAGTCACCAGCCTTTATGCCTGTCACCGGAACCTCTCCGGCATCACCGTCAGCCTTGCTGGCGCACCGCCAGTCCACGCCGGAGAGCCCCTCCGCGCCGAGTTCGCCCTGACCAACGACAGCCCTCGCACCCGCTACCAGATCATGCTGGGCCGGGAGCCACGGATCGCACCACGCACTGACCTTGCGCCCGGCCAGACAGGCTTCCTCGGCCTCTCTGCCCGCACCGTGCGGCGCGGTGAGGCCCGCCTGCCGCCCCTCATCATCAGCACCCGCTTTCCACTCGGGCTGTTCTGTGCCTGGGCCTGGATCGAGCCGCAGCGTCCGGTGCTGGTCTACCCCCGACTGGAGGACGGGACCGCGCAGCGACTCGAACTGTCCAGCCAGGACAGCGCGCTGGCTGACGAGGGCAGCAGCGCGGCCGGCGACGAGTTCCACGGCCTGAGACCCTACCGGCCCGGGGAGCCGCCGGGGCGGATTGCCTGGAAGGCGCTGGCGCGCAGCGGCGAACTGATGGCGCGGGACCTGCGCGGGGGTAGCGGGTTAGTCTGGCTGGACTGGGACCGTACCGCGGGCACCGGGGAGGACCGCATCGCCCGCCTGACGCGACTCGCGCTCGACGCCGAGGCTGACGGCGCGGAATGGGGGCTGCGACTGCCCGGCGGCGAACTCGGGCCCGACCGGGGGCCCAGCCACCTGCATCGCTGCCTGCGGGCCCTGGCGTTGCTGCCGGGATGAAGCGTTGAACCGCCAGGCCGAACAGCTGCCGGGCTGGGCGGCGCCTGTCGGACCACTGCCCCGGCGGTCGGCTTCACTGCCGGAGCTCGGCTGGCTTCTGGCCGTGGTATCGGCCGCCTGCGCCCCGCACCTGCCTCATCTTGCGGGCTGGATCATCCTGGCGATCGCCGGTGCAATGGCCTGGCGGCTGCTCGCGGCCTTCTACCGCTGGCCGCTGCCCGGGCGATGGCCGCGGGGACTGCTGGCGATCGCCGGACTGACAGCCGTGCTGCTGAGCTACCGGAGCATCTCGGGTATCGATGCGGGGTCGGCACTGATGGCGGTCATGCTGTCGCTCAAGCTGCTTGAGACACGCCAGGAGCGCGACCGGGTGGTCGTGATCCTGATCGCCTGGTTCCTGCTGTTCACGGCGTTCCTGCGTGAGCAGTCGATCTGGTCGGGTGGATACCTGCTGCTCGGCCTGGTCCTGGGCACCGGGGCAATGCTGGCCAGCACGCGCGGCAGCCCGCCACTCAATCCCCTGCTGACGGTGCGCCAGGGCGTTCGGCTTCTGCTGCCCGCGCTGCCCCTGGCGCTGATGCTGTTCCTGCTGTTTCCGCGGATCTCGACCCCGTTCTGGGGCCTGCCCACCCAGGCTGGCGGAGCGATGACCGGCCTGACCGAGGAAATGACTCCGGGCAACATCAGCTCGCTGGCACTGTCCGATGCGGTCGCCTTCCGGGTGCGCTTCCTGGGCGGCGAAGCTCCCGAACCGGCTGAGCTCTACTGGCGCGGACCGGTCTTCGAGCGGTTCGACGGACGAAGCTGGAGTCCCGGCCCCGCCCGGGAGACGCGGGCTGCTGTCGCGAACGTCGATGGCCGCCTTGTCGACTACGAGATGGTGATCGAACCCCACGGGCGCCAGTGGCTGCTGGCACTCGAGGCACCGCTGGAATGGCGCGGTATTCGTGCCCGCCTGAACGGACGTGGTGAACTGCTGGCCGATGTCGCCATAGACCAGCGCCTGGCCTGGCGCGGTCGCGCCAGGCTGTCTGGCAGACTGCAGGCCGATGACACGCCGGGCCCGGCGCTGACGGCGCTGCCGGACGGGCGCAACCCGCGCAGCCTGGTGCTGGCCAGGGAGCTGCAGGCGGCCAGCCGCGACGAACGTGACTATCTCGCACGGGTGCTGGCCCTGTTCCGCGACGAGCCGTTCTACTACACGCTCGAGCCACAGCCGCTGGGCCTGCACCCGGTCGACGACTTCCTGTTCGCGACGCGCAGCGGATTCTGCGAGCACTATGCATCGGCCTTTGCCGTGCTCGCGCGTGCAGCCGGCATCCCGGCCCGAGTGGTGACCGGCTATCAGGGCGGCGAACGCAACCCGATCGGCGAACACTGGGTCGTGCGCCAGGCGGATGCCCACGCCTGGACGGAGGTCCTGCTCGATGGTGAGTGGCAGCGGATCGATCCGACCGCCGTCATCCCCCAGTCCCGCATCCTGCCGGACCGCTTCGGGCGTCAGCCCGGGCTGGCCGGCGCTGGGCGACAGGGCTGGCGCGGCAACCCGGCGCTCGAGAGCCTGCTGCTCTCATGGGATGCGGCCAGCGCCCGCTGGGACCGCTGGGTACTGGGCTTCGACGAGGATACCCAGCTCGCCCTGCTCGATTCGCTGGGTGTAAGCACCCCCTCGACCCGGTCACTGGTCGCGGCCTTCAGCGCAGCGCTACTGGCCGCGATCCTGGGACTGAGCCTGCTGTACGGCCGGCAGCTGCACCCGCGCAGCCCGGACCCGGTCCAGCGGCTGTGGGAGCGCTTCTGCACCCGCCTTGCGCGCGTAACCCGGGGACGGCTTGCGAATGAGGGGCCTGCCGAGTACGCCGAGGCCGTCCTCGCCGAGCGACCCGACCTCGCACCCGAAGTGCGGGCGATCACCCGTCTCTACCTCGCGCTGCGCTACGAGGGCCAGTTCAGCCCGGCGGCGCTCGGGCGACTCAGGCGCGCGATAGCGGCTTTTCACCCAGCACGACCGGCCGCCCGCTGAGGCTGCGGACCAGCACCAGCGCATCCTCCTTGCCGTTACGCGCACGGTAGTAAGCCTTGCGGACGCCCAGCATGGTGAAGCCGTTACGCTCGTACAGCCGCAGCGCCGATGCATTCGACGGACGGACCTCGAGGAAGAGCCGGTCGGCGCCAGCCACGCGCGCCAGGTCAAGCATGTGCTGCAGCAACCGTTCTCCCTCTCCGCCGCCACGAAGCGGGGCCGCGAGGCAGATGTTCAGCAGGTGCGCCTCGCCGGCTGCGACGGACATGATCGAGTAACCCCGGACCTCACCAGACTGCTCCACCACCTCCGCGATGTAGCCGGCAAGCAGGCAGTCACGGAAGACACCTCCACTCCAGGGGTAGTCGTAGGCACGGGCCTCCAGCGCGGTCACGGCCGGCAGGTCAGCCTGGCGCATGGGCCGGTACCGCAGCGGCAGCTCGCCCGTCGCCGCGGTCATTGGTCCGCGGCGACTCCGTCCAGCGTGGCCTGGGCCAGGCGCAGGTCCTCCCAGGCCTTGCGCTTCTGCAGCGGACTGCGCAGCAGGTAGGCGGGATGATAGGTCACGACCACCGGAATGCGGTTGCCGGGCAAGGCGTGGACACGCCCCCTCAGGCTGGCCAGCGGCGCAGTCGTTGCAAGCAGCGACTGCGCCGCAATCCTGCCAACACACAGGATGACACCGGGGCGCACCAGGTCGAGCTGCCGTGCCAGCAGGCTGGCACAGGCACTGACCTCGTCGGGCTGGGGATCGCGGTTGCCCGGCGGACGGCACTTCAGGATGTTGGCGATATAGACCTGCTCACGCGTCAGCCCCAGGGACCGCAACATCTCGTTCAGCAGGCGACCGGCGCGTCCAACGAAGGGTTCGCCCTGCGCATCCTCGTCCGCACCGGGTGCCTCACCGATCACCATCCAGCGGGCTGCGCGGTCGCCAGTCCCGAACACGACCTGGGTACGGCTTGCGTGCAGCGGACAGCCGGTACAGGAAGCCGCCTCGCGGGCCAGCTCAGTCCAGGCCGCACCATCCGGAAGCCCGGTCTCACCGGCAGGTATTGCGTGCGGCGCCTGCCCTGACCTGGGCAGCCAACGGACAAGGCCGAGTTCATCCAGCACCTGCTGCTGGCGCGCGGTCAGCCCTCTGCCGCCGGGGTTCACGGGGTCCCTCCCCCCTCGCCGCCGCTGCGCTGGCGCGCACGCCGGCGCTGGCGACGCCAGAGCCAGACGACCACAGCCGAAAGCGCATAGGTCGATGCGATGATGAACAGGACCAGCGGGGGGTCGAGTGCGATCAGCACGAACAGCAGCGGGATCAGCAGCACGTAGGTGAACGGGATGCGCCCGCTTGGGCTGAGGTCCTTGAAGCTGTAGTAGGCCAGGCGCGACACCATCAGGATGCCGGCAGCCAGCGTGAACACGAAGGCAAGCACCATCGTGGGGATACCGCTCCAGTCCAGGTCGGTGCTGAGCCAGACCATGCTCATCACCAGCCCTGCGGCGGCAGGGCTCGGCAGGCCCTCGAAGAACCTGCGGTCGCTGTTCGGCGGGATCACGTTGAAGCGGGCGAGGCGCAGCGCAGCCGCGACCGCGTACAGGAAGGCAGCCAGCCAGCCTGCGTGGCCCCAGAGCCAGCCCAGCTCGCCGAGTCCGCCGAGGCCCCACTTGTAGACGATTACGGCGGGCGCCAGACCGAAGGCGACCATGTCCGCAAGACTGTCGTACTGCTTGCCGAACTCCGACTCCGTCCGGGTCAGCCGGGCGAGCCGCCCGTCGAGCCCGTCGAGCACCCCCGCAATGAAGATCGCGATGGCAGCCACCTCGAAGTGGCCGTCGATCGCGGCGACGATCCCGTAGAAACCGGCAAAGATGCCGCCCGTGGTCAGCAGGTTCGGCAGCAGGTAGATCCCGCGGCGGCGCATCACGCGCATTCTTTCCTGGCGATCGCTCATCTGCCCCCCGGGGCGGAAAACTGGCGGGGATATTGCCACGCCGGCGGGTCGATTACACGGTGCCGGCTGCGGCGCGACAGCAGCGACAGGCGCGGCTAGAATGAGCGCGCCCCGCACAGTCAGGCCCCACGATGAGACTCAGCCAGCTCCCGCTCACGACGTTCAAGGAAGTGCCCGCCGAGGCCGAAATCGTCAGCCACCAGCTGATGCTTCGCGCCGGTCTCGTCCGCAGGCTGGCCTCCGGCCTTTTCACCTGGCTGCCGCTCGGCCTGCGCGTACTGCGCCGGGTCGAGCGCATCGTCCGCGAGGAGATGGACCGGGCCGGCGCCTTCGAAGTCAGCATGCCTGTAGTCCAGCCCGCAGAGCTTTGGCGGGAAACCGGTCGCTGGGACGTTTACGGCGACCTCCTGCTGCGTATCCGCGACCGCCACGACCGCTCGTTCTGTTTTGCGCCGACGGCAGAGGAAGTCGTGACCGATCTCGCCCGGCGCGAGCTGCGTAGCTATCGCCAGCTGCCGGTGACCTTCTACCAGGTACAGACCAAGTTCCGGGACGAGATCCGGCCCCGCTTCGGCATCATGCGCGCCCGCGAGTTCGTGATGAAGGACGCCTACTCGTTTCACCTGGACCAGGCCTCACTGGCCGAAACCTATGCCACGATGGCCATGACCTATCACCGGATCTTCACCCGGCTCGGCCTGCGCTTCCGGGCCGTGGACGCCGACGGGGGCGAGATCGGAGGCTCGCGCTCGCAGGAGTTCCATGTGCTCGCCGACTCCGGCGAAGACCGGATCGCCTGGTGCGAGGGTGATGACTTTGCGGCCAATGTGGAGCTTGCACCGGCGCTGCCGCCGACCGGGACCAGGGCAGCACCGGCTGCCTCGCTCGCCCGGGTCGCCACGCCCGGCGCACGGAGCATTTCCGAGGTCGCCAGCTTGCTTGGTGTCCCGGCCTCCACCTGCGTCAAGACACTGGTCGTCGAAACCGACGACGGCGGGCTCTGTGCGCTGGTGGTAAGGGGAGATCACGAGGTAAACCCGCTGAAGGCAGCGCGTGTGCCCGGGATCGCGCAGCCGCTTAAGCTGGCTAGTGCCGAGCGGGTTGCCAGTGAGCTCGGCCTGCCGGTGGGCTTTATCGGACCAGGTGGGCTCGATATCCGGGTCGTTGCCGACCACGCGGCAGTAGCGCTCGTCGACTTTATCTGCGGGGCCAATGAATCCGACATGCACCTCTCCGGGGTCAACTGGGGCCGCGACCTGCCTGAGCCTGAGGCTGCAGACCTGCGCGATGTCGTCAGCGGGGACCCCAGCCCCGGCGGCGGCGGCAGCCTGACCGTCGCCCGCGGGATCGAGGTGGGTCATATCTTCCAGCTTGGCAACAAGTACAGCCGCAGCATGAATGCCTGCGTACTCGACCAGGAGGGGCGGGAGCAGCCGATGGTGATGGGTTGTTACGGGATCGGGATCACGCGGATCGTCGCCGCGGCGATCGAGCAGAACCACGACGATGCCGGCATCATCTGGCCAGAGCCGATGAGTCCGGCCGACGTGACGCTGCTGGTGCTGAACCCGAAGAAGGTACCGGAGGTTACAGCCGCAGCGGAGCGCCTGTACGAGGAGCTGCAGCAGGCGGGCTGGAGCGTCCTTTTCGATGACCGTGACGCGCGCCCAGGCGTCAAGTTCGCCGATGCGGATCTGATCGGAATACCCCACCGCCTGGTCTTCGGCGAGCGCGGGCTGCGCAACGGAAAGCTCGAGTACCGGCACCGGGCCACCGGCGAAGAGCTGGAGCTTGAACTTGGCGAGGTCGTCGCGGCACTGGGCTCAAGGATGCTGCCGGCCGAAGTCTGATGCGCAGGCTGGGTTGACTAAACCGGGCGCTGAACCGCCCAGAGGGTTCAGGCCGTGCGAAAGTCCGTCAGGCCGGCGAAGGCAGCGGGCTGCGCCTGTTCTACCCGAACCTCGTCCACCCGCGCGCGCGGGGGTCCGTCGCCCAGCCATCGCTCGAGCTCATCGAGGGCCGGGGACGGGCCGAGCGCCAGAACCTCGACGCGGCCGTCGGCCAGGTTCTTCGCGTGCCCTCGCAGTCCGAGACGCTCAGCCTCGCGCGCCGTGCTGGCGCGGAAGAACACCCCCTGAACATGTCCCGAGACAAGAAACCTGCGTGCAGCGTTCACGGCCGGAGCAGGCTCAGTCGCCGGGCGGCTGGCGCCGGCTGCGACTCTCCAGCAGCGCATCGAAAGCTGATTCCCGTGCGGTGAGCGCAGCCTTGCGCGCCAGCCGGTAAATTCCGCTCTGCAGGTGCAGCTCGGCCTGGGCAAGCGAACGCTCGGCGAGGTCGAGCCGCTCCGAGGCCAGCTCCGCGGCGCCTGCCTCGCGCGCGGCAGCGATGGCCTGGCGCGCATCGCTCATTTCCTGCACCGGCGGCACCGCGGCGCAGCCGACCAGCAGCACAAGAAAAAGGAGCAGCAGCGCGAGCGGCCGTGCAGTAAATGGCGTATGGATAACCACAGGTACACGCTAGCCGCCGGCTCAATGGGCGTCAAGCGAGCAGCAGCGCGGAGTCGCGGCTAAACTGTCCGCTCCCACCGCGGCGGTTTGAGGCGCATGAGTATCGAGATCCTGGTTCTCTACTATTCCCGTCATGGTTCTGTCGAGGCACTGGCCCGCCAGGTCTGCCGCGGCGTCGAATCGGTCAGCGGCGCCGCAGCCTGCCTGCGCACGGTGCCACCTGTCAGCGCCCAGACCGGCCCGCGGCTGCCCGAGGTACCGTCGGAGGGGCCGCCGTACGCAACGACGGAGGACCTGGAGCGCTGTTCGGGGCTAGTGCTCGGCAGCCCGACACGCTTCGGCAACATGGCTGCACCGATGAAGTACTTTCTGGACGGCACCGGCAGCCTGTGGCTCGGTGGCGCCCTGAGCGGCAAGCCGGCCGGGGTATTCACCTCGACGAGCAGCCTGCATGGCGGACAGGAAACCACGCTGATCACGATGGCGCTGCCACTCCTGCACCACGGGATGCTGCTGGTCGGGGTGCCCTACAGCGAGTCGGCGCTCAGCCGGACCCGGACCGGTGGCACTCCCTACGGGGCAAGCCATCTCGCACCGACGCCGGAAGCCAGCCAGCCGGACGAGGACGAGACCGCGATCGCCCGCGCGCTGGGCGTGCGCATCTCACGGATCGCCATCGCGCTGGCGGCGGCCGGAAACCACCCGTGACGCGCAGCCTCTCGCACTGGATCACGCTGGCGGGTCTGGTGCTCCTGGGCCTGCTGATGGCGCTGCGCATCGCCGGCATGCAGCCGGCTTCGGCGCGTATCGCGGTCGCGCTGCTCGCGCTGCTGCCGATCGCGGTGCTGGTGCTGACGAGCCTGCGCGGGGACCAGAAGTGGGGCACATGGGCGGCGGTCTGGATGATTCCTTATTTTGCCGTCGCTGTCGGCGAACTGCTGATCCAGCCGCTGACCCCGGTGACGCTCGCCTGGCCGGCGCTGACCGTGGTCGTGTTCTTTGCCGGGCTGGATGCCAGCCGGCGGAGGATCATCTAGGTGCGGGAAGACGTTCGTCTGGCCACGGCGGTGGGCGCTGTCGGCGGCGTGTCCGCGTCAGTCCGCCCGGACGACACCCCACTACCACCCCGCCCGGACGACGCCACACTACCCACCTGCCCGGACTCCAGACCAAGCCGCTCCAGCACCTCGCGCACGAACGGGATCGTCAGGCGCTTCTGGGCCGCCAGCGCAGCCAGGTCCAGTTCGTCCAGCAGGCGGAACAGGCCGGGCAGGCTGCGCTCGACCCGGTTGAGCAGATAGGCGCTGGTCTCCGGCGGCAGCTCCAGGCCACGCCAGCGCGCGCGCTGCTCGAGCGCGGCAGCACGTGCCTCATCGCCCAGCGCGCGTATCCGCCAGGTTGCGGCGGCAGCCAGACGCGAGGCCAGGTCCGGCAGGCGCAGCGGCAGATGCAGCGGGGGTTTACCCGCGCTCATCACGAGCCGGGCGCCCCGCTGGGCAAGACCCTCGTAGGTGGCGAACAGCCCCCGCTCCCAGTCGGCGTTTCCGGCAACGCGGTCGATGTCGTCCAGGCACAGCAGGTCGACCAACTCCATACCCTCGAGCACACCCGGCGGCAGGCTGTCGCCCAGCGGCAGGTAGGCGGCACGCCGGCCGGACTGTCCGGCCAGAGAAACACAGGCCTGCAGCAGGTGTGACTTGCCCGCGCCCTCCCCGCCCCATAGCCACATCAGGTTGCGTCGATCGATCAGTGCTGTCTCGCGCAGGGCGTGGACCAGTGACAGGTTGTCACCGGGGTAAAAGCTCTCGAATACGGCCTGGTCCGCGGGTCGTACCGCCAGTGGCAGCTGCTGCATGGCTCAGCTCCCCTGTTCCGCCTGGTCGCGCCAGGCCGAGCGCGCCAGCGCACTCCAGTGCAGCACATAGTGCAGGCCGCTGATCACGCTCGTGCACAGCACGCTGGCACCCAGCATCACGATCACGGGCTCAGGCGGCCACCCCAGTCCGGCAGCCGCTATCACGGCCAGGCACAGCAGCAGCTGCATCGCCGTATTGACCTTGCTGATGCCCGACGGTGCCGGCTGCAGGGGGCCCACCAGTCGCTGGTAGCTCAAGGCGCCCGCGACGATCACGAGGTCCCGCGCAAAGACGACGACCATCAGCCATAGCGGTATCAGGGCGAGCACCGCCAGCGTGATGTAGACCGCGACCAGCAGAATCTTGTCGGCGGCCGGATCGAGCAGACCACCCAGCCGGGTTCGCCAGTCAAAACGCTTTGCCAGCCACCCATCGAGGCCGTCCGAGAGTCCCGCCACGGTGATCAGCACGAGGGCGACCACGTAGCGCCCGTCCGTCAACGCAAGGACGATCGGCGCGACCAGGAGGATTCGCAGTATGCAGATCAGGTTCGGAATCCAGGCGAGGCGGTCGAGGATCGACCGGCCGCTCATCTCTGGCCACCCTGGAGCCGGTAACGGAGGTCATAGCGCCAGCCCCGCGCCTCCTGCGACAAGTCTCCGGCCATCGGCTCGATCACACGGCCCAGTGCAAGCGTGCGCTCGAGGCGCTCGCGGTCACCCCGGATAGTCAGCCGCAGCAGCAGGAGTTCACCACTGACCTGCTCGACCTGGTGTGCGTCGACGATGCCCAGTGAGCCCAGGTACGCGTTGAGGCGCCCCCACTGCGAAAAACTCTGGACCCCACTGACCAGCAGGCGCAGCTCCTGCTGGCCGGAACGGGTCGCCGCCAGCCGGCCTGCCAGGCGGTCGGCCAGCTCATGCAGGCCGTCCTTGATGCCCGCCTCCCATTCCAGCATCTCGTCGCCGACCAGCAGGGTCCAGGCAAGCCGGGCGCCAGTCTCGGCGGCGGCTTCCTGCCAGCCCAGGCGCGCGACCAGCACCGAATCGGCGCCGTAGCGCCCGGCAGTGTTCTCGAGGGACGTGAAGTCGCCTTCCCAGAGTGCGTCCGCACGCACCAGCATCAGCTCCTGGAAATCTAGGATGGGCTGCAGGACCGAGAGTCCACGGGCCCTGCCCACCTCTTCCAGCAGCGCAGGCAACTCCGCCAGCGGGTGCTCGACCACCGGCTCGTCCAGTCCCTCCTCGGGAGCCAGTGGCCCCAGGCCACGGCGCTCGGCGAGGCCATGGAACTCAGGCTGCCTGTCAGGCTGCTCGGCCACCAGCCACAGCAACACGACCGGACGCGGCTCGGCCCAGACGGGGTAGTCGGCGGCGTCCAGTCCGGCACGCAAGGCCACCGGGTCGAAACTCACGCTGACACGCCCGTCGGCCAGCAGGCGATACTGCTGGACCAGCGCCGCAGGATTTCCCAGCGCGCTACGCAGCACCGGATCGTCCCGCGACTCACGACGGCCGGTCACCCTGACCAGCACGTCACCCAGCGCCGTTGCGAAAGCCGCTTGCAGCGCGCGCTCGCCGCGGCCTTCAGTTTCAGCTTCGGCCTGGTAAAGGTCCAGTGCCGCGAGCGGCATCGCGACGAGCAGCCCAAGCGTGAGCAGCAGCGCCAGACCCATGAGGGACCGGGCCGCCGCACCGGCAGCATGCAGGACGGGCGGGTAGGTGGCAGGCATCACGTTTTGGCAGCGCTCCGCGGCTTTCAATTATTATACCGGCCCGCCACCTCGCCGCGGGCCTGTTCCCGGTCGCTGATGGAAGCTGCATGAGCAACAAGAAACCCCTGACCTACAAGGAAGCCGGTGTCGACATCGAGGCCGGTGACCAGCTGGTCGAGCGAATCGGCCCGGCGGCGGCAAGCACGCGGCGCAGCGGCGTGCTGGGCGGCATCGGCGGCTTTGGTGGACTGTTCGCCCTCGATCTGGAGCGGTTTCCGGAGCCTGTGCTGGTGGCCGGTACCGATGGTGTAGGCACGAAGCTGCGGCTGGCGATCGAGCTTGGCCGCTACGACACCGTCGGCATCGACCTGGTCGCGATGTGCGTCAACGACGTGATCGTCCAGGGTGCCGAACCCCTGTTCTTTCTCGATTACTATGCCGTTGGTCGGCTCTCGGTGGATGTGGCGGAAGCCGTCATTACCGGCATTGCCGCCGGCTGCCGCCAAGCCGGTGCCGCGCTGCTGGGTGGCGAGACAGCCGAGATGCCGGGCATGTACGCGGACGGCGATTTCGATCTCGCCGGATTCTGTGTGGGGGCGGTGAATCGTGACCGGCTCATAGACGGAAGCCGTGTGAGGGCCGGGGACCTGGTCCTCGGCCTTGCCTCATCCGGACCCCACTCCAACGGTTACTCGCTGATCCGTCGCGTCCTGGCCGAAAGCGGGGTGAGCCCGCAGGATACATTTGCCGGGCGGACGCTGGGCGAGACACTGCTCGAACCGACCCGCATCTACGTGCGTGCGCTGCTGGACCTGATGGACCACGAGCCCGTCCATGCGCTGGCGCATATCACGGGGGGCGGCCTGCCGGGCAACCTGGTGCGCGTACTGCCCGCGGCACTGGATGCGGAGATCGACCTGGACAGCTGGACGCGGCCCGAGGTCTTCCGCTGGCTGGCCAGGACGGGCGGCATCGAGGACGACGAGATGCTGCGCACCTTCAACTGCGGAATCGGCATGTGCATCGTCCTGCCGGCAGACCGGGCGCCCGCAGCCCGACAGCGCCTGGAGGCAGCGGGCGATACTGTCCACGAGATCGGCCGCATCGTCGAGGGGCGCGGCGAGGTCAGGCTGCTCAGGACATGACCAGCCCCGGACCCCGGACTGTCGTCCTCGTCTCTGGTGGCGGCACCAACCTTCAGGCGATCATTGACGAAACCCGGGCGGGCAGGCTGCCCATAGAGCTGTGTCGTGTCATCAGCGACCGGCACGACGCGGGAGCGCTGGAGCGCGCCCGGCGCGCAGCGGTGGAGGCCACGGTCATCGACTACGCGGCCGCTGGCGGAAGGGAAGCGTTCGCGAGCCAACTGGCCACACTGCTGGAAGAGCTTGCACCGGGCATCATCGTGATGGCCGGCTTCATGCGCATCCTGCCCGAAGCCACGGTCACCCCCTGGATCGGGCGGATGCTGAACGTGCATCCCTCGCTGCTGCCCCGCTACCCCGGGCTCGACACCTATCGCCGGGTGCTTGCGGCAGGGGACCGCGAGCATGGAACGACGGTGCACTTCGTGACCCCGGAACTGGATGCGGGGCCGGCAATCATCCAGTATCGGGTTGGGGTCCGGTCCGACGACAATCCGGAACGGCTGGCCGAGCGCGTGCGGGCAGGGGAATACCTGATCTACCCGCGGGCCATAGGCTGGCTGGCCTCGGGCCGCCTGGCCCTGCGGGAGGGGCGCGCCTGGCTGGACGATGAGGTACTCGAGACACCCGTGATCGTCGAGGAAACGGCCCTCAGGCCTTAGGCAGCGTGACCCCTCGCTGGCCCTGGTACTTACCGCCCCGGTCCCTGTAGGACACCTCGCAGGCCTCGTCCGACTCGAAGAAGATCATCTGCGCAACGCCCTCGTTGGCATAGATACGGGCGGGAAGCGGCGTGGTGTTGGAAAACTCGAGCGTGACATGCCCCTCCCATTCGGGCTCCAGAGGCGTGACGTTGACGATGATGCCGCAACGGGCATAGGTGGATTTGCCGAGGCAGATCACCAGGACGTTGCGGGGAATCCGGAAATACTCGACGGTGGTCGCGAGCGCGAACGAGTTCGGCGGGATGATGCAGACATCAGAGCGCTTGTCCACGAAGCTGTCCTCGTCGAAGGCCTTGGGATCGACCACGGCAGAATTGATGTTGGTGAACACCTTGAAGTCAGCCGCGCAGCGCACATCGTAGCCATAGCTGGAGGTGCCGTAAGAGATCACCCGCCGGCCCTCGACGCTGCGGACCTGCTGCGGGGCAAACGGTTCAATCATGCCGTGATGGCCCGCCATCATCCGGATCCATCGGTCTGACTTCACTGCCATGGCCTGTCCTGGGCAAAGATTCGTGATCTATTTAACAGTACGCGAGGGCTTGAGGCGCGACATTGTACCGGAACGCCCATGCGCCCGCGGGCAGGCGGACTGCCCGCGGCCTGACCGTGACCGTTGATCTGCGGGTGCGGGGCGCGCCGACCATCATCTTTACACGCCGGCCCCAGCAGCCGGTGGCCCGGGGAGCCAGCTTGGCCGCACCATGAAATTCTTCAGCGCACTGAAGGCGGATCGCTGCCTGACGCAGCTGCTGGCTGAGCCGGACCTGCGTTCCGGGGCCGCCCGCAAGGCGCTCGACACGCTGCGCGGCCTCGACCCGAGCGTGATTCCCCGGATCATCGACAGCTTTGCCAGGGCCGATACCGCTCACAGCGAGGCCCTGGGCGAGGCCCTGGGCGCCCATCTCAATGACCGCAACATCAGCTGGTTCGCCGAGGGCCTGGGCCACGGCAACCCGCGCTGCGTCAATGCCTTGGCCCGCGTGCTCATCCGGTTCAACGGCTATGACCCGAACGCGCTGCTCGGCCTGCTAGGGAACTCCGATGTCTCGAAGTCGGCGCTGTTCAACGTGCTTCAGGCCCAGCGTGAGCGTCTGAATCCGCGGGAACTGCTGCGCCGCGCCTACGAGCTTGACCCGCAGGAGAAGGCTGCCGCGTTTGCCATCCTCAAGGAGATCGCTACCGAGGAGCTGGTGCCGGACCTGATCGCCCGCGCCGATGGCCGGGATCCCGGCGTTCGGGTGCACCTGATCGAGCTGCTCGCGCAGTTCGCCCGCGAGGACGTGGCTCGCGCTCTCGAGGAACAGCTGGGTGACCGCAACAAGACCGTGCGGCGCGCCGCACTCGATGCGCTCGCGCGCATGCCGGGCGAGCGGAACATCGACCGGATCTGTGCGCTGCTGGCTGATCCCGACCTGGAGGTCCAGAGCCGTGCCGTCGATGTGGTGGTCGCGCTGCGCCACCCCGACACGCTGCGCCACCTGGTCGAGGTATTGAAAGACGAGTCGGAATTCGCACGGCGCTCTGCGGTCGAGGTGCTGAACGAGATTGCCGAGCCAGGATCCGTCAAGCACCTGCTCAGGGTGCTTGGGGACGATGACTGGTGGGTGCGCTCGCGCGCCTGCGATGCGCTGGCGAGGATCGGGGGCCCCAGGGTCATGGATGCGGTGCTCCAGCTCGTTGGCGACAAGGACGAGAACATCCGGCGCTCGGCGATCGAGATCCTGAACCAGACACGCGACGAGCGCGCGGTCAGCCACCTGGTCAACGCGACACGTGATCCCGACTGGTGGGTCCGCGAACGCGCTGCCGATGCGCTGGCCGAGATCGGAGACCCGAAGTCCGTCCCCGCGCTGGTCAGCATGCTGGACGGGGACCCGCGCTCCGCCCCCGCTGCGCTGCGCGCGCTTGGCCGGCTGGGCGATCGTGAGGTACTCCCGAGGATTCTCCCGATGCTCGACAGTCCCGAGAAGGAAATCCGCGTCGAGGCCATGCAGGCTGCATCCCGGCTGGTTGACCGGCAGTCGGCCAGCGAGCTGCGCCAGCGGCTGCAGGCAATCGCGGAGGGCGGCGACGAGGCCACCGCCCGCGTTGCCACGGAGGCTGTCGCCAGGATCGACAGCGTGCTGACGGGCGCCATCGAGACGAGCCAGTCCCATCCCCCCCACTCCGCGGGACCGGTAAACACGCTTCTGGTCGAGCGCGAGCGGGTCGAGGAGGTGCTGCAGGCGGCGGACCAGCTGCAGCGAATCGATGTATCGAAGTTCCGGCCCGGAGAGATCATCGAGGGGCGCTACCAGTTCATCGAGAAGATCGGCAAAGGCGCCTTCGGCACCGTCGTCCTCGTGGAGGACTCGGTGGTCGGGGAACGGCTGATCCTCAAGTTCCTGAACCCGAACATGAGCTCGGACGAAGACATGATGAAGCGCTTCGTCCACGAGCTGCGCTACTCCCGCAAGATCACCCATCCGAACGTCATACGGATCTACGACTTCGTCAGCCTGGGCGGCAACTACGCCATATCGATGGAATACTTCCCGTCGCACACGCTGTCCGCCGAGCTCTCCGCGCGCAAACCCTTGCCTTTTGACAAGGTGGTCGGCTGGGGTCGTGATATCGCCAGCGGCATGGCCGTGGCCCACCAGGTCGGCATCATCCACCGCGACCTCAAGCCCGCGAACATCCTGATCAACGACGAGGGGCTGCTCAAGATCGTCGACTTTGGCGTGGCCGCAGCCGCCCATACCGGGGATACACAGCTCACCAAGACCGGCTACGTGATCGGCTCACCGAAATACATGGCCCCGGAGCAGATCCTCGGCAAGAAAGTCGACCTGCGTTCCGACATCTACAGCGTAGGGGTGATCCTCTACGAGATGCTGACCGGCGTGCCACCCTACACCAAGGGGGATCACATGTCGGTCATGTACCAGCATGTCCAGGGCAAGGCCCGCCGTTGCGAGGAACTCAACCCGCAGATACCGGCGCCGCTCGCGGCTGTGGTGCACCGGGCCATGGAAGTGGACAAGCTCAAACGCTATGATTCCATGGACGAACTGAAAGAGGCGCTCGCGCTGGCACAGGCATCCTGACCGGAGCCGCCGCAGCCCGGGCCCGTCCCGAACCAGCGCTGCCGGACCACCAGAGCCTGATGCCCAGAATCGACGCTTTCCTGAAGCTCGGCCTTGCCCAGGGCTGCTCCGACGTGCACCTGGCCGTGGGCGTGCCGCCCATGCTGCGCATGCATGGAGACCTGATGCCGATCAAGTTCCGTGATCTTGGCGACACGGAGCTCGAGACCTACATCGGCGAGATCCTCGGCCCTTCCCAGAAACAGCAGTTCCAGGACGGCTCCGACCTCGACTTCTCCTACGTATCGGAGGATGGCGGCCGCTTCAGGGTCAACGTATTCCGGAAGGAAACCGGCGTAGGCGCAACCTTCCGCTTCATTCCCGGTGAGATACCCAGCCTGGACTCGCTGGGGCTGCCCGCTGTCATCCGGGAACTATGCAACCACCATCAGGGCATGATGCTTGTGACGGGTTCTACCGGAACCGGCAAGTCGACGACGCTCGCGGCGATCATCGACCACCTGAACACCACCCGGAACGCGAACATCATCAGCCTCGAGGACCCGATCGAGTTCGTTCACAGGAGCAAGCGCTCCCAGATCATCCAGCGGGAGCTCGGCACTCATCTGACCAGCTTCGCGGACGGCATCCGTGCAGCGCTGCGCCAGGATCCGGAGGTCATACTGGTCGGCGAACTGCGCGACGCCGAGACCATCTCGATGGCGATGACAGCGGCCGAAACAGGCCACCTGGTACTGGGAACGCTGCATACGACCGGGGCAGTCAAGACGATTGACCGCATCACGGACGCGCTGCCCGGAGAGATGCGTGAACAGGCCAAGAGTTTCCTGGCCCAGAGCCTGAATGCCGTCATCACCCAGACTCTGGTGCGCACGCCTGATGGCCGGGGCCGACGCGCCGTGCTGGAGATCATGGTGATGACCCGAGCGATCGCGAAGCTGATCATGACCGAACAGACCCACCAGATCCCGGCGCAGCTGCAGACCGGGCGCGACCTAGGCATGCAGCTGATGGACCAGGCACTGCTGGATGGCATACAGCGCAAGGAGCTCGATCCGGACGATGCCTTCCGTTACGCGACCGACAAGTCGGCGTTCTCGCGTTTCGTGACGGACACCAGCGTCATCGCGCCCCGGCCAGACATGCGGCCGGAAGACAGCGCTTCATGAACGAGATCGACCAGTACCTTCGCCAGCTGGTCGCGAAGAACGGCTCGGACCTGCACTTCATTGGCGGCGAGCCGCCGCGGGCCCGCGTCTATGGCGAGCTGCAGATCCTGGCACCGGAGACCCTGTCGGCCGATACGGTGGGCAGGATACTGGACCCCATCATGCCGCCTGCGGCACGCCAGGAGTTCAGGGAGCGGGAGTCTGCGGACTTTGCCTACACGGTCGCGGACGTCGCGCGCTTTCGCGTGAACGTGTTCCGTCACCTGGGCGGGATCGGGGGGATCTTTCGGGCGATCCCCTCCAAGGCGAGGACCCTCGAGGAGCTGAAGCTGCCACCTGTTGTCGCCAGCATGTGCCGCCAGACCCAGGGGATGATACTGGTTACAGGCAAGACCGGTTCAGGCAAGTCGACGACGCTCGCGGCGATGATCGACGAGATCAACGGCCGCCTCAACGGCCATATCGTGACCATAGAGGACCCGATAGAGTTCGTCCATCGCCGGCGACGCTGTCTCATCAGCCAGCGCCAGGTCGGCGTCCATACGCCGAGCTTTTCGGCAGCACTGCACTCGGCGCTGCGCGAGGATCCGGACGTGATCCTGGTGGGCGAGATGCGCGACCTGGAAACCATCAGCATAGCGGTGACCGCCGCGGAGATGGGCATCCTCGTGATGGGCACACTGCACACCAATGGCGCCCCCCAGACCGTGGACCGGATCGTGAACTCGTTCCCCACCGACAAGCAGTCGCACGTGCGCACGATGCTCTCCACCTCGCTGCGGGGGGTCATCTCGCAGCAGCTGGTGGGCCGCGAGGACCAGCCTGGCCTGGTGGCCGCACTCGAGATCATGGTCAATACGCCGGCGATATCCAACCTGATCCGGCAGGGCAAGCTGGACCAGCTCGAGAACGCCATGCAGGGCGGCCGTTCGGCCGGCATGTGCACCATGGACGGCTCGCTGCGCGAGCTCATGGACCGCGGCATCATCAGCGGGCAGTCCGCGTACGAGGCGGCCATCGAGAAACGGAAATTCGAGGAGTTCAGGAGCCCGGCAGGATGAGCAGCCGGCGCCGCGAAATCCTGGTGACCAGCGCCCTGCCCTATGCGAACGGCGCGATACATATCGGCCACCTCGTCGAGTACGTCCAGACAGACATCTGGGCACGCTACATGCGCATGGCCGGGCACGAGGTCACCTACGTCTGTGCCAGCGATGCCCATGGCACGCCGGTGATGCTCAAGGCACGCGAGGAAGGCATCGCGCCGGAGGTACTGGTCGAGCGCTTCCGGGCCGAACACCAGCGGGATTTCGCCGCCTTCGGCGTGGCGTTCGACAACTATCACACCACGCATTCTGAGGAAAACAGGCTGCTGGTCGAGCAGATCTACCAGCGGCTCGAGGCAGGCGGCCTCATCGAGCGGCGCGACGTCGAGCAGGCCTACGATGCCGAGGCCGGAATGTTCCTGCCCGACCGGTTCGTGCGCGGCACCTGTCCTGCCTGTGGCGCCCCTGACCAGTACGGCGACAGCTGCGAGGCCTGCGGGGCCACCTACTCCCCGTCCGACCTGCTGGATCCCCGCTCGGTGGTCAGCGGCACAACCCCGGTCCGGCGCAGCTCCGAGCATTTCTTCTTCCGCCTCGCCGCATTCACCGACAGCCTGCGCGCGTGGCTGGCCGGCGGTGCCGTCGGGGCACAGATTGCGCAGAAGCTCGAGGAGTGGTTCGCCGCAGGTCTCCGCGACTGGGACATCTCGCGCGATGCGCCCTACTTCGGCTTCCGGATCCCGGGCACACGGGACAAGTACTTCTATGTCTGGCTCGATGCGCCGGTCGGCTATCTGGCGAGCCTCCGCCAGTACTGCGGCAGCGAGGCCGGTCGCTCCAGGGGCCTTGAGTTCGAGCGCTACGCCTCGCCCGCCAGCCCGACGGAGATGCACCACTTCATCGGCAAGGACATTGCCTACTTCCACACGCTGTTCTGGCCCGCCGTCCTGGAAGCATCGGGCTTTCGCCGGCCCACGGCTGTGCACGTGCACGGATTCCTGACGGTCAACGGGCAGAAGATGTCGAAATCGCGCGGCACCTTCATATCGGCGGCCACGTGGCTCGAGCACTTGGACCCGGAGGCGCTGCGTTACTACTACGCGTTCAAGCTCGGCTCCGGCATCGATGACATCGACCTGAACCTGGAGGACTTCGTCGCCAGGGTGAATGCAGACCTGGTCGGCAAGTTCGTCAATCTGGCCAGCCGCTGCGCGGGCTTCATCAGCCGGGGACATGGTGGAATGCTCGCCGCGGAGCTCGATGACCTGAAGCTCTACCAGCGCTTCGTCGAGGCCGGGGAATCCATCGGACGCTGGTACGAGGCGCGCGAATATGGCCGTGCCATGCGCGAGATCATGCGCCTTGCCGACCAGGCCAACCGCTATATCGACGAGCACAAGCCCTGGCAGCTGGCCAGGGACCCCGCGCAGGCCGCGCGTGTACAGCAGGTGTGCACACAGGGGCTCAACCTCTTCCGCGTGCTGATGATCTACCTGGCCCCGGTGCTGCCGCTGATGGCAAGCCGCGCGCAGACCTTCCTGGGCGGGCAGCCTCTCGACTGGGCGGATCGCGCCAGGCCCCTGCTCTCACACCCCATCGCCGCTTATGAACCGCTGATGTCACGGGTCGAGACCGCAGCCATCACGCGAATGCTTGAGCATTCCCGCGCAGCCCCGCAGGCAGCGCCCCCTTCTGGCAGCCAGCCGGCCCCGCCGGCTGACGGAGACGAGATGATCACGATCGACGACTTTCTTAAGGTGGAGCTGCGTATTGCCACCGTGCTGGAGGCGAGCGAGGTGGAGGGGGCAGACCGCCTGCTGCGGCTGGTTCTGGACGCCGGCGCTGGCGAGCAGCGCACGGTCTTCTCCGGGATTCGCGCCGGCTACGACGCAGCACAGCTGGCCGGACGCCAGGTGATACTGGTCGCCAACCTGCAGCCGCGCAAGATGCGTTTCGGAATTTCCGAGGGCATGGTGCTGGCCGCAGCCGACGGCGAACAGCTGTTCCTGGTCGGACCTGATGCCCCCGCACCGGCGGGAGCACGCGTGAGCTGATGGGCGATCTGCTGCTGATCGCAACCGGGGCCGCGCTGGTCAACAATTTTGTCCTGGTCCGCTTTCTCGGGCTCTGCCCGGTCCTCGGTGCCAGCAGCCGCCTGGACAACGCCCTGGGGCTTTCACTTGCGACCACGCTGGTACTGACGCTGAGCTCCGGTCTGACCTGGATACTCGACTACTGGCTGCTGATACCGCTGGATCTGGGCTACCTGCGCATACTGGGGTTCATCCTGGTCATCGCCGGCACGGTCCAGGCGACAGAGCTGGTTCTCAGGCACAGCAGCACCATCCTGCACCAGAGGCTCGGCGTCTACCTGCCGCTGATCACCAGCAACTGTGCGGTGCTCGGTGTCGCCCTGATCAACACCGGGCGCATGAGCAGCCTGGTCGAGGCCCTGGTATTCGGGCTGGCTGCCGGGCTCGGGTTCTGCCTGGTGATGATCAGTTTCTCCGGGCTGCGCGAGCGGCTTGCGGCAGCAGACGTGCCGCTGCACTTCCGCGGTGTCCCGATAGCCCTGGTGACTGCCAGCCTGATGTCGCTGGCCTTCCTGGGCTTCGCCGGGCTCAGCCAGTCCTGAGCATCCCGGCCTTGCCTGACGGGGGTAAGCTCTGATGCTGGCAGGCCTCTTGGTGCTGGTCGGGCTCTCGGCGGTGCTCGGCGTGCTGCTGACCCTCCTCGCACGACGTGGCGGCGCCGGGGACGATCAGGATGTGGATGCTGTGTGCGCGCTGCTGCCGCAGATCCAGTGCGCACAATGCGGTTACCCGGGCTGCAGACCCTATGCCGAGGCCATCGTGCGCGAGCTGGCCCCCCTGAACCTATGCCCGCCCGGTGGCGAGCAGACCACTCAGGCCTTGGCCAGGCTGCTGGATCGCGAGGTGGGCGCCACGCCCACCCAGGGCACGTTTCGCCCGGGAACGGTGGCACGGATCGACGAGGCGGCCTGCATAGGCTGTGCCCGCTGTCTGCCCGCCTGCCCGGTAGACGCGATCGTCGGCGCACCTCGCTTCATGCATACGGTCATTGCAGCCGAGTGCACCGGCTGCCAGCTGTGCCTGCCTGCGTGTCCGGTAGACTGCATCAGCATGGAGGCGCAATGAGCACTACCGACTCGTTCGACCTGCAGCCACCGCGCCCTGCGTGGGGCATCAGCCTGCCCACGCGCAAGTCGCGGACCACCGCGAGGCCGATCCGCACCGCCGCCCTGCCCGCCCGGGTCCTGCTTGCGCTGGAAACGCCCGGCGGGACAGCCAGTCCGCTGGTGGCGACCGGCGAGCAGGTGCTGACCGGCCAGCCCGTCGCAAGGACCCTGGACGGACTTGAGCTTCATGCCTCGATCTCCGGCACGGTCATCGGCCTGCTGCAGCACCCCGTGGCCGATGGGCGGGGCGCGCCGGTCACCTGCCTGGAGATCGAGGGAGATGGCCAGGATCTGGCCTGGCCGGGCCTGCGCCCCGGCGACCCGCACAGTGCCCGGCCTGAGGAGGTCCTGGCCGATATCGCCTCAGCCGGCCTGCTCGGACTCGGCGGAGCCCGCTTTCCCACTGCGCTCAAGCTCATGCGGGTGCACGGCGGCCGTCTGCTGCTGCTCAACGGCGTCGAGTGTGAACCCTACATCAGCTGCGACGAGATGCTGATGCGCGAGCGCGCGAACGACGTGGTCGAGGGCGCACGGATCATGCTACGGGCAAGCGGGCTCCCCCGATGTATCATCGCGGTCAAGAACAGCACAGTCCAGGTCCGGGTGGCGCTGCGCGATGCGCTCGAGGCCGCGGGCGACCCCCGGCTGTCGCTCGCGCAGGTGACTTCACGTTATCCCGCGGGCGGCGAACGGCAGCTGGTTGAAATGATCACGGGAGAGGAAGTGCCGGCGGGCGGGCTGCCGACCGACATTGGCTGCATCTGTCAGAACGTGGCCACTGCAGCCGCGCTGGCCAGCTTCTACAGGACGGGCCGCCCGCTGATATCGCGCATCATCACGCTGACGGGCGGCGCATTCGCCGAACCGGTGAATGTCGAGGCCAGGCTTGGCACCCCGCTGGCAGCACTGCTGCCCGAGGCGGGCGGCCTGCGGGAAGCGCCGGTGCGCTGGATCATGGGCGGGCCGATGATGGGAACCCGGCTCACCGGGCCCGGGCTGCCCGTGACAGCTGCCACCAACTGTGTGATCGCAGCCACGGCGGCAGAACTGCCTGCCCCGGCCGCGGAGCAGCCCTGTATACGTTGCGGCGCCTGCGCCGAGGCCTGCCCGGCCCGGCTGCTGCCTCAGGAACTGCTCGTAGCGGGACGCACCGGCGATGCTGACCTGCTGGACCGGCTCGGGCTTGCGGAGTGCATAGAGTGCGGCGCCTGCGACTATGTCTGTCCCAGCCACATTCCGCTCACGGAAGGCTTTGCGAACGCACGGCCCCTGCTGGAAGCCCTGCTCGCCCGCCGCGAGCAGGCCCGGCACGCGCGCTTTCGCGTGGAGGCGCGCAGCAGCCGAGAGAGTCGCCGCATCCGCCAGGAGCAGTCAGCCCTCGCCGAGCGCACGCGCGCGCTCGAGGAGCACCCGGACGCCGACGCGCTCGCCCGGCTTCTCGCCCGCGACCGCGGATCCTGAAAGTGGCGCTTGCACGCTCCGCACCGCACTGGCGACCCGCGTCCGGGGTCCCGGCGATGATGCGCGAGGTGGTCTGGGCCCTGCTCCCGGCAATCGCCTGCTTCGCATGGTTCTATGGCCCCGGCGTACTGGTCAACTGCCTGATTGCCTGCCTCGCTGCACTGGCCACGGAAGCGGCAGCGCTGCGGCTGCGAGGGCGGGCTGCCCTGCCCGCCCTCGGTGACGGCAGCGCAATCGTCACGGCCCTGCTGCTGGCGCTCGCGCTGCCGCCGCTGCTGCCCTGGTGGATCACCGTGTTCGCAACCGTGTTCGCGATCGCGGTGGCCAAGCATCTCTACGGGGGGCTCGGCTACAACGTGTTCAATCCGGCCATGGCCGGGTACGTGGCGGTGCTGGTCTCGTTTCCGGACGCAATGGCCATGTGGCCCGCGGGGTACATCGGCGATCTCGACGCCATCAGCCTCGGCCTGGTCGACACGCTGCGCTTCACACTCACCGGGAACCTGCCGGCCGGCCTCACGGTGGACATGATTGCGCGCCCGACAGCGCTGGACAGCATCCGCGCCGGCCTCGACCTGAGGCAGACGATGGACGAGATCCGTGCCAGTCCCATCTTTGGAGACTTCGGGGGTGCTGGCTGGGAGTGGGTACAGAACTTCGTTGCCCTGGGCGGCTTCTGGCTGCTCTTTCGTGGCATCATCGACTGGCGCATCCCGGTCGCGGTGCTGGCCGGCCTGCTGGCCCCGGCGACCCTGTTCTGGCTGCTCGACCCCGCCACCAGTCCGGGTCCGGGCACCCACCTGTTCACCGGCGGAACCATGCTGTGTGCATTCTTCATCGCGACAGATCCGGTCTCGGCCTCCACGACAGCTCGCGGAAGACTGGTCTACGGGGTCGGGATCGGCGGCCTGACCTGGGTGATCCGCGAGTGGGGCAGCTGGCCCGATGGCATCGCCTTTGCCGTGCTGCTGATGAACATGCTGGTGCCGCTGGTTGACCGGCTGACCCGTCCGCGTGTCTACGGCCGGAGCCAGAGGCCCGGCCTGTAATGCGCGAGCAGCCACTCAACCCGCGCGTCGATGGCTGGCTGCGCCCGCTGGGCGGGCTGCTGCTGCTCGCGGTGCTCGCTGGTGGACTGGTGACGCTGACCGAACGCGTAACCCGGGAACGCATCAGCGGCAACCAGGCGCTCGAGACCTTGCGCCAGCTGAACACCGTGCTGCCGCCTGACCTATATGACAATGACCTGCACCGCGACCGGGTGCTGCTGACCGAACCGCGCATCCTGGGCAGCCGCGACCCGCTGCCAGCCTGGCGTGCCCGTCGTGATGGCCGGCCGGTCGCTGCCGTGCTCACCGTAGTCGCGCCGAACGGTTACAACGGCCCGATACGCATGCTGGTTGCACTGCGCATGGATGCCAGCATCATTGCTGTGCGAGTGATCGAGCACAAGGAAACCCCGGGCATCGGCGACGTGATAGAGGCCGACAAGTCGGACTGGATCCTGGGCTTCGGCAGCCGCTCGCTGCGCAATCCGCCCAGCGCCCGCTGGCGGCTGGAAGTCGACGGCGGCGACATCGACCATATCAGTGGCGCCAGTATGACCGGACGGACCATTGTCAGCGCACTACGGCGCAGTCTAGGCTGGTTCGAGGAGAACAGCGAGGCTCTGTTTGCGTGGCCTTCAGACGAAAGGCCAGCACCGGTGAGCGGCGACCCATGACAACCCAGCGGCCGGACTACCGCTCCATCATTGGCGCTGGCCTGTGGTGGAACAATCCCGGCATGGCGCAGCTGCTGGGCCTGTGTCCGCTGCTCGCCGTAAGCCGCAGCCTGGTCACCGGTCTCGCGCTCGGGCTTGCGACACTCGCGGTCGTGACGGCAACCAACGTGCTGGTCTCGGCCACGCGCAGCCTGATACATCACCACCTGAGGCTGCCCGCCTACGTTCTGATCATTGCTACCTTCGTCACCTGCATCGACCTGCTGTTCATGGCGACCTGGTTCGACCTCTACCTGCGCATCGGCCTTTTCATCCCGCTGATCGTCACCAACTGCGCGATCCTTGGCCGCGCCGAGTCATTCGCCTCGCGCCAGCCCGTGCTTCCCTCTCTGGTCGACGGCCTGGCCCAGGGCAGCGGCTTCGCCCTGCTGCTGGTCGCGATGGGTACGGTACGCGAGCTGGTCGGCCGCGGGACGCTGCTTGCCGATGCAGAGCTGCTGTTCGGGCCCGGCGCCACGGACCTGGCGATCCGGGTGGGTGATGGCGGCCTGTCGCTAGCAACGCTGCCGCCAGGTGCGTTCCTCGTGCTTGCGCTCTTCGTGGCGGCCCGCAACGCGCTGCTTGCCCGGGGGGGCCGCCACGAGGCCAGCGGCTCAGAGGAACACGCGCCATGAGCCCGGCACGCCGGCGCAGGATCTACGAGCGGCTGCAGGCCGCCAACCCGGCGCCGACCACGGAGCTCGAGTACGAGACACCCTTCCAGCTGCTGGTTGCCGTGATCCTGTCAGCCCAGGCCACCGACACCGGTGTCAACCGCGCAACACGCCGGCTGTTCGCCGATGCGCCCGACCCGGCGCGGATGCTGGCACTGGGCGAGGAAGGATTGCGCCAGTACATCCGCACGATCGGACTGTTCAACACCAAGGCCACCAACATCATCAGGACCTGCGGGATACTGCTTCAGGAGCATGGCGGGAAGGTGCCACGCAGTCGCGAGGACCTCGAGGCACTGCCCGGGGTCGGGCGCAAGACCGCCAACGTGGTGCTGAACACCGCCTTCGGCGAACCCACGATCGCAGTGGACACACATATCTTCCGTGTCGCAAACCGCACTGGCCTGGCGCCGGGCGGCAGCGTGCGCGAGGTCGAGGACAGGCTGCTGAAATGCACGCCGCGCGAGTTCCTGCAGGATGCCCATCACTGGCTGATCCTGCACGGGCGTTACGTCTGCAAGGCGCGGACCCCGCTGTGCAGCGATTGCCTGATCGCCGACCTGTGCGAATATCCCGACAAGCGCCATTAAGCAGGAGGGACTCATGGCACTCACACCTTCGACGATGCCCGACCTGGGGACGCCGCTGCCTCCTTTCTCGCTGCTCGATGCCGTCAGTGGACGCACCGTGTCCAGCGAGAGCTATGCCGGAAAGCCGCTGCTGGTGATGTTCATCTGCAACCACTGTCCTTTCGTGCAGCATGTTCAGAAAGCCTTCAAGCCGCTGGAGACCGACTTCACCCTGCGCGGACTGCAGATAGTGGCGATCAACGCGAACAGCCTCGCCACGCACCCTCAGGACGGACCGCAACCCATGGCGAGGCTGGCCCGCACCGAGGGATGGGACTTTGCGTTCCTGTTCGACGAAACGCAGGCGGTTGCACGGGCCTTCGGTGCAGCCTGCACGCCCGATTTCTTCCTCTATGACCACGAAGGCCGGCTCGCCTACCGCGGGCAGCTGGACGACAGCCGGCCGGGCAATGACAAGCCGGTGACCGGTGCAGACCTGCGGGCAGCCATCGAGGAGGTCCTGGCCGGCCGGCAACCCTCCATCGACCAGAAACCGAGCATAGGCTGCAACATCAAGTGGCACCCCTCCGCAGGGGGGCCGTGAGTCAGGCCTCGAGGGCGTCGCGCAAACTGGCCTGGCGCAGGATGCGCGGCACCTTGACCTGGTTCGCACTGGTGCCGTCACTGCGCTCACGCAGCTGCCCGAGCAGCTGGTCGAACCTGCCTGCCGGCACCACGCGCACCTGGAGCTGGTCGAGGCGGCCGTTCGCACGTCCCAGCGTCCGGTAGGCAGGGTTCGCCGTGGCAAGGTGCGCGTCGAGGCGGTGGGCGATCGTGTCGGTGCCGGGCCAGCGGGCCAGCGCCGCGCCTGACGGCTCCAGATAGACGACGTACCGGCAAGGCACCCTCTCGAGGTCGGGCCACAACGCATAGTCGGTGATGCCTCCGGCGCCGCCCGGAAGGCTCTCCGCCAGGGCTGCGATCGCCCTGGACAGGTGGGCCTCGGTAGTCTTCTCCCCAACCAGGTCCACGACGTTGCCACGCCTCCACGCGAAGGACAACACGGGCGTGCGCCCGGCCATGCCCTCGCAGCGCAGGACATCACCAGTCCGGTACCGGTAAAGGCCGGCGTGGGTTGTCATCACAGGCTCGTAGCACTCCCCGGGACTGAGGGCTTCGGGGCCCAGCGCGCGGGGTCGTGCCGAGTCCAGCTCGTCCTCGGGCAGGAACTCGAAGTGCCCTGCCCCAAGCGCCAGCACGTAATGCTCGGGCCTCTCCGCATCGATGTTGATCCCAATCATCCCCTCGGTAGCTCCAAAGCAGGTCGTGTAGAACAGGGGTCCCGGACCGGCCAGCTCCCGCAGGCGTGGCAGGCTGGCCGCGAACGCCCCGGTGATCACGCAGCTCAGCACCTTCAGGCCAGGCCAGAGCCTCTGCATGAGGCCCTCGGGCGACCCATCCAGCGCTGCCGCTACTGCCCGTGCCCGAGCGCGATCAGGCCACAGGTAGCGCTGCAGCTGCCTGCGCTCCCGATGGTCCAGCGCAAGCTGGCTGTCCAGCGTCCCGCTGGCGATATCTTCGACCAGGCGGCCGGATTCGCGGCCGATCAGGGCCATCCAGCTGACGACGTGGCTGGAATAGATCGCCTCGATACAGGCCAGATCCGCGGCCCTGAGCGCAAACAGCGCATGCAGGTAGAGTGCGGCCGGATAGTCCCGGACGCCCAGCACGGCCGGGGGAAACACCCAGAAGGGTGGCGCCAGAGCGCTGATCCGCCGGATACCGGCCCCGCTTGGGTTGCCTGTCGGTATGCCGCCTGGGGTTGACTGCCCGGGGCGGCTGGCCACCATCAGCGTGCTGGTCGGCATCGAAAAGTCCTCACCACCAAGCATCCCGGCTCGCACCGCGGGCGTCAGCAGCGCGATGAACCGCAGCGCCTGGTTCTGCTGCCGCCGGGTCAGCGGGAACAGTTTGGGGTCGTCGGTGGTGCCGGAGCTGCTGACGAACAGGGGCGGGAGCCCCGGGAAAAGCACGTCCGCCTCCCCTGCCGCGACCCGCGTGATCCAGTCGCGAAGACCCGCATAGTCCGTGACCGGCACAGCGCTGCGCCAGTCATGCTCCAGGCTGCGGGAGCGTGCCAGCGCGGCGAAGTCATGCTGACGGCCGAACTCGGACCTGGCGCAACGCTGCAGTATCGAGCGCAGAGCGGCCGTATTGCGTTCCGGTCCCTCGGCCAGGTCCGCCCTGAAGCGCTTGAGCGAGCGTCGGGCCAGGCCGCGCCAGGCGGGAATGAACAGGCGGACTGGCGACCAGCGCTGGTGACGCGGCCGCCTCATGATGGGCGGCACCGGGCCGGTTGCCAGTGCATGGCCTCGTCAGCGTGCAGCCTTCTTCTTTGGCAGATAGAGGTCAACCAGCGTTCCTTCGAAGGCCTCGGCGGCGAATGCGACCGTCTCGGACAATGTCGGATGCGGGTGGATAGTCAGGCCGATATCGGCCGCGTCCGCCCCCATCTCGATCGCGAGGGCGACCTCGCCCACCAGCTCGCCCGCATTCGGCCCGACGATGCCCCCACCTAGCACGCGGTGTGTCTTCTCGTCGAACAGCAGCTTCGTTATGCCCTCGTCGCGGTTGTGTCCCAGCGAGCGGCCGCTGGCGGCCCAGGGAAACACGCCCTTGCCGTAGGCCAGCCCCTGCGCGCGGGCCTCGTTTTCGGTCAGGCCGACCCAGGCCACCTCCGGATCGGTATAGGCGACAGACGGGATGACGCGGGCGTCAAAGGCTGACCTGTGGCCAGCAGCCACCTCTGCCGCCACGCGCCCCTCGTGGTTGGCCTTGTGCGCCAGCATCGGCTGGCCGACGATATCTCCGACGGCAAAGATATGCGACACGTTGGTGCGCATCTGGCGGTCGACCGGAATGAATCCGCGCTCGTCCACCCTGACTCCGGCACGGTGCGCATCAAGCCGTCCGCCGTTCGGCGAACGGCCGACCGACAACAGCACGGCATCAAAGGACTGCGTGCCCGAGAACTGGCCCCCGAAAGTCACGACCAGTCCGTCCGCAGTCGACTCGATGCCGGACACTTTCGTACCCAGCATGATCTGCTCGTAGCGTGCGCCGATGCGCTTGTGCAGCGGCCGAACTAGATCTGCATCGCAGCCCGGCATCAGCTGCTCCGTCAGCTCCACCACCGAGACCCGGCTCCCCAGGGCTGCGTAGACAGTCGCCATCTCCAGTCCGATGATGCCACCGCCGATGATCAGCAGGCGTTCGGGAATGCGCTCGAGCTCCAGCGCGCCCGTGGAGTCGATGATGCGCGGATCCTCGGGCAGGCCCGGCAGCCTCACCGGCTCGGAACCGGCGGCGATGACGCACTGCCGAAAGGCTATGACCTGGCGGGTGCCCTCATCGACCACCTCGAGGTGATGCGCTGACAGGAAGCGACCGGTGCCACGCACGACCCGCACCTTGCGCTGCCTGGCCAGCTGCGCGAGGCCCCCGGTCAGCTTGCCGACGACCTTGTCCTTCCATCCACGCAGGCCATCGAGATCGACCTCGGGTTGCCCGAAGCGCAGCCCGCAGTCAGCCATCTCGGCCGCCTCGTCGATCACGCGGGCCGCATGCAGCAGCGCCTTCGACGGAATGCAGCCGACGTTCAAGCAGACGCCGCCGAGCGTCGCCCAGCGCTCGACCAGCGTGACTTCCAGACCGAGATCCGCTGCGCGAAAAGCGGCCGGGTAACCACCCGGCCCGGCGCCAAGCACGAGCAGCTCCGTCTCGAAAGCGACCTCGCCTTCGTAGCTGGCGGCAGCGGGCGACGGCGCCTGTCCGCTGCTGCCCGCCGGGCTGCTGGCGCCACCCACTGGTGGCCCTGCATCACCGCCGCGCCCGGACCCGCCCGGGTCGCTCTCGCTGCCCGGTGCCTCATCCGATTCCTTGTCCGGCTCCTCGTCCGTCGCGGGCTGCAGCAGACCGATCACGCTGCCCTCCGACACGCGGTCGCCCACCTTGACGCTGACTTCGCGCAGCACGCCAGCGGAAGGCGCGGGAACCTCCATCGCCGCCTTGTCGCTCTCGACCGTGATCAGCGGGTCCTCGGCCTGCACCGTATCCCCGGGCCCCACGTGCACCTCGATCACCTCGACCTCGCTGAAGTCGCCGATGTCCGGGAGCCTGATCTCTATCGTGCCGCTCATCTGACTCAGCTCTCCAGCAGGCGCTCGACATCACCGAGCAGCTCGACCAGCCGGCTCGTGAAACGCACGCCATTGGCCCCATCGATCACGCGGTGGTCGTAGGACAGCGACAGCGGCAGGATCAGTCGCGGCACGAACTGCCCCTCCTGCCAGACCGGGCGCATCGCTGCGCGCCCGGCACCGAGTATCGCAACCTCCGGAGCGTTGATCAGCGGCGTGAAGTGCCCCCCCCCAAGACCGCCGAGGCTTGACACCGTGAAGCTTCCACCACGCATCTCGTCGCCCTTGAGCTTGCCCTCGCGCGCCCGCTCGCTGAGGTCTGCCAGCGTCGCAGCGATCTCGAAAACGCTCTTGCTGTCCGCATCGCGGATCACGGGCACGACCAGCCCCTGGGGTGTGTCCGCCGCGAAGCCGACGTTGCAATACTTTTTCAGTACCAGCTGCGCACCGTCATCGGACAGCGACGCGTTGAACTGCGGAAATTCGCCAAGCGCCAGCACGCAGGCGCGGATGATGAAGGCCAGCGGCGTCAGGCGAACCCCCGCCTCGGCTGCCTGCTGCTTGAGGTCCAGCCTGCGAGCCTCGAGACCGGTGATGTCGGCCTCGTCATGCTGTGTCACGTGCGGGATGTTGACCCAGCTCGCATGCAGGCGCGGGCCGGAGATCTTCTGCACGCGCGTCAGCGCCTGCTCCTCGATCTCACCGAATTTCGCGTGGTCGATCCTGGGCACCTGGGGCAGCGCCGCCCCGGCCACCGTCCCCGCCTGGCCGCTCATCACGGCCTTGACGAAGGCCTTGACGTTCTCGGCGAGGATGCGGCCTTTCGGCCCGCTCCCGCGCACGCGGCCAAGATCGACGCCCAGCTCGCGGGCGAACTTCCGCACCGAGGGACTGGCATGGGCGCGGGCAAACGATGGCTCATCGATGGCTGGCAGCGCCGGGCCCACCGGTGCGGGTGCGCTGACGGGATCTGCAGGCGCCTGTGGCCCTCCGGACGCCTGCGGGCTCGCCGCAGGTTCTTTTGCGGCAGGGCTGGCGGCTCGGCGGTCATCCCCGGGGGCGGGCCCGCTGCCCCCCGCTGGCGTCTCGCGGGTCTCCACGATCATGATCAGGTCACCCGCGCCGACCTTGCCACCAGCGCTGACCCTGATCGACTTCACCCGCCCCGCAACCGGGGACGGAACATCCATTGCTGCCTTGTCGCTCTCCAGCGTGATCAGGGGCTGCTCACGCTCGACCTGGTCGCCTTCGCTGACCAGCAACTCGGCAATGTCGGCCTCGCTGACGTCACCGAGATCAGGCACACAGACTTCCTCGTCGCGGGAAACCGGCGCGCGGTCCGATGATCCAGCGCTGGCCCCGCCCGCCGCCGTCTCGCCGGCCGCGTGCTGTTCGGGCCGCTCATCCGGAGACGCCTGCTCGCCGCCGGACCGAGCCTCGCTCTGATCCTCGCCGCTGACGGCCTCGGTGTCGCCAGCAGTCTCGAGTTCGAGGATCAGGTCACCCTGAGACACGCGGTCACCCTGGCTGACCTTGAGTGATTTGATCCTGCCCGCTGCGGGACTGGGCACTTCCATCGCGGCCTTGTCAGTCTCCAGGGTGATCAGGGGGTCCTCAGCCTGAACCGTGTCGCCAGCGGCGACCATGACCTCGACGATCTCGACTTCGCTGAAGTCGCCGATATCAGGCACCCTGACTTCGCGGGTATTGCTCATCGCTTCAGGCTCCGCTGGTGACGGCCGGACACAGCGCGCTGCCGGCCGTGCGGCTGCAGGGCCGCATGGTCATACGTTCACCGGGTTGGGCTTGTCGGCTGCGATGCCGAGCTTCTCCCGGGCATCGACGACCGTGGCGGGCGCAAGCTGACCCTCGTCCGCAAGGGCCTTCAGCGCTGCAAGCGTCACGTACCGTCGATCCACCTCGAAGAAGTCGCGCAGCGCCGCGCGCGAGTCGCTGCGCCCGTAGCCATCGGTACCCAGCACGCTGTAGCGCCCGGGAATCCACGGGCGGATCTGGTCGGCCACGGTACGCATATAGTCGGTCGCCGCGATGAAAGGCCCCTGCAGGCCGGCCACGCAGCGATGCACGTAGGAACTTCGCGGCGCCTCTTCCGGGTTGAGCATATTCCAGCGCTCGCAGTCGAGGCCATCGCGACGCAGCTCGCTGAAGCTGGTCACGCTCCACACGTCGGCGGCGACGCCCCAGTCGTTCTCGAGCATCTCCGCGGCCGCAAGCACCTCGCGCAGGATCGTGCCTGAGCCCAGCAGCTGGACGCGCAGCTTGCGCGAACCGCCGGTGCGCAGCCGGTACATGCCGCGCAGGATGCCTTCCTTGACCCCGGCCGGCATCGCGGGCTGTACGTAGTTCTCGTTCATGCAGGTGATGTAGTAAAAAATTCCCTCGCCGTCCTGGTACATCCTGCGCAGCCCATCCTGGATGATCACGGCAAGCTCATAGGCATAGGCCGGATCGTAGGCGACGCAGTTGGGAACGGTGGACGCGGCGAGGTGGCTGTGCCCGTCCTGGTGCTGCAGGCCCTCGCCGGCCAGCGTAGTGCGGCCGGCGGTTCCACCAATCAGGAAGCCGCGCGCCCGCATGTCGCCACCGGCCCAGATGAAGTCCCCGATCCGCTGGAACCCGAACATCGAGTAGAAGATGTAGAACGGCACCATGTTGACGCCGTGGTTCGCATAGGCGGTTGCGGCCGCGAGCCAGGAGCAGTAGGACCCAGCCTCGTTGATGCCTTCCTCCAGAATCTGGCCCTTGCGGTCCTCGCGGTAGAACATCAGCTGCTCGGCGTCCTGGGGTGTATAGAGCTGGCCCACCGGCGAGTAGATGCCAACCTGGCGGAACATGCCCTCCATGCCGAAGGTACGCGCTTCGTCAGGTACGATCGGCACGACGTAACGGCCAATCTCCTTGTCGCGCACCAGCGTCGTCAGGATGCGCACGAAAGCCATGGTCGTGGAGATCTCGCGTTCGCCGGAACCATCCAGCTGGTTCCGGAATGCCTCCAGGCCCGGCACCTTCAGGGGTACCGCAACCGGCTTGCGCACCGGCAGGTATCCGCCGAGCCTGTTTCGCCGGTCCTTCAGGTAGCGGATCTCCTCGCTGTCCTCCGCGGGCCGCTTGAACGGCACCTCCTCGATCTCGCTGTCCGAGATCGGGATGCTCCAGCGGTCACGGAAGGCTTTCAGGTCGTCGATGCCGAGCTTCTTGGTCTGGTGCGCGGTCATCTTGCCCTCTGCGGCCTGGCCAAGACCGAAGCCCTTCACCGTCTTGGCCAGAATCACGACCGGGCGGCCCTGCTGACGAACCGCGCGGTGATAGGCCGCATAGACCTTGAGCGCATCAAGTCCGCCGCGGTTGAGCCGCCACAGCTCGTCATCAGAGAGGTTGGCCACCATCTCCTTCAGCTCGGGATAGCGACCGAAGAAGTGCTCACGCACGTAGGCGCCATCCATCGCCTTGAAGTTCTGGTACTCCCCGTCCACGCACTCTTCCATAACCCGGCGCAGCAGGCCCTTGCTGTCCCGCGCCAGCAGAGGATCCCAGCGCGAACCCCAGAGCACCTTGATCACTGCCCAGCCTGCTCCGCGGAAAGCCGCCTCGAGCTCCTGGATGATCTTGCCGCTGCCCCGCACCGGACCGTCCAGGCGCTGGAGGTTGCAGTTGATCACGAACACCAGGTTGTCGAGCTTCTCGCGCACGGGCATCGTGATCGCGCCCATCGACTCGGGCTCGTCCATCTCGCCATCGCCGAGGAAGCACCAGATCTTGCGATCGGATGGCGCCACGATCTCGCGATTCTCCAGGTACTTCATGAAGCGTGCCTGGAAGATCGCCATCATCGGACCAAGCCCCATGGACACGGTCGGGAACTGCCAGAAGTCCGGCATCAGCCAGGGGTGCGGGTACGACGAAAGGCCGTTGCCGGTCACTTCCTGGCGGAAGTAGTCGAGCTGCTGCTCGCTCAGCCGGCCCTCAAGGTAGGCGCGCGCATAGATGCCGGGCGACGAGTGACCCTGCATGTAGACGAGGTCGCCGCCATGCTCGTCCCCCGGCGCACGCCAGAAGTGGTTGAAGCCTACCTCGTACAGCGTCGCCGCCGATGCATAGGTCGCGATGTGCCCGCCGTACTCCGAACTCTTGCGGTTGGCCTGAACGACCATCGCCATGGCGTTCCAGCGGATCCAGGCCTCGATACGCCGCTCTATCGATCGGTCACCAGGGTAATCCGGCTGCTGGCCAACCGGGATCGTGTTCAGGTAGGCCGTGTTCGGCCGGTAAGGCAGGTACGCGCCGGAGCGGCGCGCGTGGTCGATCAGGTGATCGAGCAGGAAGTGGGCCCGCTCGGCACCGTGAACACTCAGCACCGAATCCAGGGACTCGATCCATTCCCTGGTTTCCTGCGGATCGGGGTCTTCAGAAGTTCGGGGGTCACGCACTGTGGTTATGCACTCCGGGCTGGTCCATGCTGCCCGGGGTCAGGCGCCGGACGCCGCTCTCGATGGGACTGACCAGTGAGGTGCCGGCATGCTCTATAATCGGTACCGGAACACCCGCAAAAACGCCCGCGTATGATCCGGGCTTCCCCTTGCAAGGTCAAGCCAGCGACGCATGAGAGAACTCCTGCCGCCCGACAGCAGCTTCAGCCTGCGCCAGCAGCCCGGACGCTGGCTGCGCAAGCAGCTGCTCACCCATGATCACCTTGTGATCGTGACGCCATCGACGATACCGGAGTCACTCTGGCGACAGTTGCCGGCAGAGCTGCAGGGCCTCTCCGGCACAGTGCGGCGCCTGGGCAAGGCAGGACAGCGCCAGCTGCTGGCCGCTCATCTGCCGCCCGGCACGCGAGTCACGCTGGCGCGCCTGCCGGCAGTACCGGCCGATGGCTCCGGGACGTGCATGCATGCGCTGCTCAGGTTCGGGGGTCAGGTTGCGGCCGAGGCACTGAGCGAAAAGCCGAAGCAGCTCGCTCTCCTCCTGCTAGGGGTCCCCGAGGCAGAACAGCCACGGGTTGCCGGCAGCCTGCTGCTTGGCCTGCATGCACATCACTTGCCGCTGCCGCAGTTCCGCAGCAAGCCACGCCTCTCGCCACTGGCGCGCGTGACGCTGCTGGGAGCGGAGCGCGAGCTGGACCTGGAACGGGTCATGATCGAGGCGGAGGCCCTGCACCTGGTGCGCTGGCTGACCAGCCTGCCGGCAAACCACCTCGATGCAGGCAACTATCGTGAGCTCGCGCGGACACTCGCGAAACGTCATGGATGGAGCTTCCGGTTCCATGACCAGGGCGAGCTGCGCCGCCTCGGAGCTGGCGCCTTCCTGGCTGTTGCCCAGGGCAATGGCCCCGGCAGCGAAGCCGGCATAGTGAGGCTGCGCTACCGGCCGGACGGCCGACGGAGCAAGCCGGATATCGCGCTGGTCGGCAAGGGCATCATCTTCGATACCGGCGGCGTGAACCTGAAGCCGTTCAGGGCGATGCTGGACATGCACCAGGACATGTCAGGCTCGGCGGTGGCGCTGGGGCTGCTGCTCGCACTGACGCGACTGAAGTCCCGGCTGGCCGTCGACTGCTATCTGGCGATCACCGAGAACCGGATCGGGCCTGCCGCGGTCAAGCCGCGCGACGTGATCCGCGCGCTGGATGGCACGACCATCGAGATGATCCACACCGACGCCGAGGGGCGGCTGGTTCTGGCTGATACCCTTGCACTGGCCGGGCGGGAAAAACCGTCCATGATCTGTGACTTCGCCACGCTGACCGGCAGCTGCGTTCATGCGGTGAGCGAACGTTACAGCGGCGTGTTCAGCAATCGTCCGGCCCTGCACGGACCGCTGGTCATGGCAGGCCAGGCCAGCGGCGAGCGGCTCTGGCCATTCCCGCTGGACCCTGATTTCGACGATGACCTGGATTCAAGCGTGGCCGATGTCCTGCAGTGCGCCGTGGATGCGCCTGCTGATCACATACTGGCCGCGCGCTTCCTCCAGCGCTTCGTTCCCGCGGACACCACCTGGGTGCACATGGACCTGAGTTCGGCCAGCCGCCGGCAGGGGCTTGGCCAGGTTCCGGGCGGAGCGACAGGCTTCGGGATCCGCTGCATGCTGGCGCTGCTCGTGGACCAGCGCGAGGCGGTCGGGCAGGCGCTGGGGCACTGAACATGCCGCTGCCTATGAGCCAGCGTTTCCGCGGGTTCCTGCCTGTCGTAATCGACCTCGAGACAGGCGGGTTCAACTCGCGCACTGATGCGCTGCTCGAGATCGCCGCCGTGTTCCTGCGGATGAACGCCGAGGGTGAACTGTGCCGGGGCGAATCACTGGCCTTTCACGTGCTGCCTTTCGAGGGCGCCAACCTGGAGCCGGCCGCGCTGGAGGTCACCGGAATAGACCCGTGGCACCCGCTGCGTCCGGCGATACCCGAGCTGGATGCGCTGCAGAGGGTATTCCGCGAGGTCAGAGCGGAGATGAAGGCAGCCGATTGCCGGCGGGCCGTACTGGTCGGGCACAACGCCCACTTCGATCTCGGCTTCCTGAACGAGGCCGTGACGCGCTCCGGGATCAAGCGCAACCCTTTCCACCCGTTCAGCATCTATGACACGGCGACGCTGGGCGGCGTTGCACTTGGCCAGACCGTGCTGGCCCAGGCAGCGACGGTCGCGGGCCTGGGATGGGACAGCAACGCCGCGCACTCGGCACGTTACGATGCGGAGCTCACGGCTGACCTGTTCTGCCTGATCGTCAACCGTTTTCGGCCCGTTTTCGACAGCTTCCTGCCGGCAGGCGGAGAAACGGCTGCCTGATGGCTCCCCGACGCGACGGGGCGCGTGGATTGCACGAGGCACCGGCGCTCCTCTATGCTTTGCGCCATTCCATTTCAACTGAACCAGCAGCAGGGGAGTAACCACTCATGCATCCTTACAAGACGATCACCGGCGCATTGATCACCGGCCTGGTCCTGATGGTTCTGACCTCGGTCCTGCTCAGCGGCGGCTTGGGTTTCGATCTCGGCAACCTGACGCGCTGGCTGCACATCATCTCGGGCGTCATGTGGATCGGGCTGCTATATTACTTCAACGTCGTGCAGATCCCGGGCCTGGCAGCAGCCAATGCCGACTCGGGCGGTCCGGGCGGGGCCGGCATCCTGAAGTATGTGGCTCCTCGCGCCCTGCTGTGGTTCCGCTGGGCGGCCGTAGTAACGGTCCTGACCGGGATCACGTACATCGAGGTCAACTACCGCGCAGCCACAGGTGCAGGCCTGATCCAGGTTCTGACACTGCAGGCGCCCTACACTACGATTGGCATAGGCTCCTGGCTGGGCATCATCATGTTCCTGAACGTCTGGCTGGTGATCTGGCCAAACCAGAAGAAGGTACTCGGCATCACCAAGGTCAGCGACGAGGAGAAGGCCAGCGCACGCAGTACCGCCATGATCGCCTCGCGCATCAACTTCATCCTCTCCGTGCCGATGCTGATGGCGATGGGCGGACAATCGCACGGGCTGCCGTTCTGAATCTCGACCGGCCACCGGCGGGGGGGGGGCGGGGCCGGGCGCCCCCGCCCACCGGCGGGCGGGCCCGCTGGGGCCGGCCCGCTACGTACATGACTTCGCTGGCAAAAAACGGGCTGGACCCATCTCTTCTCGCGCATATCGCCAGCAGCGTGGCTATGGCCCTCGCCGAAGACATCGGCGGTGGAGACCTGACAGCCCAGCTTGTTCCAGTTGGGCAGCGGGCCGCAGCCGAGGTCACCTGCCGCGAGGCAGCCGTCAGTTGCGGACGCCCCTGGTTCGATCACGTCTTCCAGGTCCTGGACCCAGGCATCCGC
Organism: Chromatiales bacterium; assembly: GCA_020831895.1. Taxonomy (GTDB): domain Bacteria; phylum Pseudomonadota; class Gammaproteobacteria; order Steroidobacterales; genus JAFIFS01. The sequence continues at coordinate 24,172 of JAFIFS010000029.1, read as the reverse complement.
GTCACCTGGATGGTCGAGGAAGGCGAGGCGATCAGTCCCGGCCAGGTACTGTGCCGGCTCGACGGTCCGGCCCGCGCGCTGCTTACAGGGGAACGTACGGCTCTCAACTTCCTGCAGTCACTGTCCGGCGTTGCCACGGTCACGCGGACCTATGTCGAGGCCCTGGCCGGCACCTCAACGAAAATCCTCGACACGCGCAAGACTGTCCCTGGCCTCCGTCTGGCACAGAAGTACGCCGTGCGCATAGGGGGCGCCCTCAATCACCGCATTGGCCTGTTTGACGCGATACTGGTGAAGGAAAACCACATCATCGCGGCCGGCGGAGTTTCAGCAGCGATCCGGCGTGGGCGGGCAGTCAACGCGGAAGTCCTGCTGGAAGTCGAGGTCGAAAGCCTCGAGGAAGCCCGGGAAGCGCTTACTGCGGGCGCCGACCGCCTGTTGCTGGACGACATGACGCTGCCGGAGATGCGGGAGGCGGTCGCACTCCGCGACCGGCTGGCGCCGGAGGTCGCCATCGAGGCATCCGGAGGCATGGACCTGCGCACCGTGCGCAACGTAGCGGAGACTGGGGTGGACTTTATCTCGGTCGGCGCGCTGACCAAGCACCTGCGCGCGATTGACCTTTCGATGCGCTTCTCTATCGGCTCCTGAAGGGCTGGACAGGGCGCTCAGGCCTGGTTGGCTGCCGGACTCATCAGCACCCGCTCAGGCTCAGCGACGCCGTAGCCCTGAGCAAAGTCGACGCCCATCCCCCTCAGCGTCGTGATGATCTCTGCATTCTCGGCAAACTCGGCGATGGTCTTCTTGCCCGTGAGATGCCCGATCTCGTTGATCGAGCGGACCATCTCGCGGTCGATCGGGTCGTGCAGGATCTCCTTGACGAAGCTGCCATCGATCTTCAGGTAGTCGACGGGGAAATTCTTCAGGTAGCCGAAGGACGAGAGCCCCGTGCCGAAATCATCCAGCGCGAAGCGGCAGCCGAGCTCCTTGAGCGCATGGATGAAGCGGCTGGCCTGGGCGTAGCTCGCGATGGCGGCCGTCTCGGTGATTTCGAAGCAGATCCGGCGAGGGTCCAACCCGCTCAGCTGGAACTGGCGGATCACGTAGGGCAGGAAGTCGTTGTCGACCAGGCTCTGGCCGGAGAGGTTGATCGAACACATGACCAGTCGCTCGCGCTCGTCGGTATCGGACACCAGCCAGCGGATTGTGTTGTCTACGACCCAGCGGTCGATGTTCGAGATCAGGCCGTAGCGCTCCGCCGCGGAGATGAAGAGGCCGGGAGACACCAGGGCACCGCCCTCGTCGCGCATGCGCAGCAGCACCTCGAAGTGCGTACCACCCTCGTCCTGCTGCAGCGGCATGATGGTCTGGCGGTACAGCTCGAAGCGGTTCTCTTCCAGCGCATTGTTGATCCTGGCCGCCCACTGCATCTCGCGCCGCCGCCTCATCAGGTCGATGTCATTCTGCCGGTAGCAGTGAATCCGGTTGCGGCCAGCTTCCTTTGCCGCCTGACAGGCGCTGTCAGCCGCATTCAGCAGCGAGGCCACGGTCTCATTGTCATTGGTGATCGGCACCACGCCGATACTTACGCCGAGACGGAAGGTGCGCTCGTCCCAGCTGAAGCGGTGTTCTCGTATCGCCTCGCGCAGGGACTCCGCGGTGCGCAGCGCCTCGTCGAGGCTGCAGCTCTCCAGCAGCAGGCCGAACTCATCGCCACCCAGTCGCGATAGGGTGTCACGCCAGCGTATCTTCGCCCTCAGCAGCGCGCCGATCTGCCCCAGCAGCGTGTCCCCAGCGCCATGGCCACAGGAGTCATTGATGATCTTGAACTGGTCTATGTCCAGGTAGCAGAGCGCGTACGAGGTCTCGCGTGCACGGGCGCTTTTCAGGGCGCGCTCGAGGCGGCTTTCGAACTCACGCCGGTTCACGAGTCCGGTGAGCAGGTCATGGCTTGCGTGGTAGGACAGACGGCGATTGAGCTCGCGCGCCTCGCTGACGTCATGGAATACCAGCACGCCCCCGGTAACATCACCCCGGTCGTTGCGGATGGGCGAAGCGGTGCTCTCGACGTAGAGTTCGTTGCCATCACGGCGAATGAGCAGCGTCGGGCGCACGGACTTGATCGAGCGGTTGCGGCGGATGGATGCGGCCAGGGGATTCTCGACCGGCTCGCAGGTTTCCTCGTGGAAGCCGCGGAAGATCTCGTCCACGTGCCTGCCCATAGCGTCGTCCAGCTTCCAGCCAGTCAGCTCCTCGGCTACGGGGTTGATGTACTCGACGATGCTGTGCTCGTCGGTAGTGACCACGCCATCACCTATCGACTGCAGCGTGATCTGGGCGCTCTCCTTCTCGCGAAACAACGCCTCCTCGTAGACCTTCTGCTCCGTGATGTCGGTCTCTACTCCGACAAGCCGGCGGAGACGGCCGTTCTCGTCCACCAGCGCCCGCGCCCGGCACTGGACCCAGCGCCACTCCCCATCTCGTCGACGCATGCGGTGGACGCTCTCGAACAGCTCGGTACGTCCGGCCAGGTGCTCCCGCAGCCGCGCCTGGAGGCGGGCCAGGTCATCCGGATGGACGATGCGCCGCCAGTCGGGGGCGACGTGGTCGAGCTCGCCCTCGGCCCCGATGTAGCCCATCATTTCCTTCCAGCGGCGCGAGTAGGCTACACGTCCGTTGACGGCATCAAAATCCCAGACTCCATCATTGGCGGTCTGGCGCATCAGCGCATCGCGCTCGGCCAGGTCGCCAAGCACCTCCTGCACATGCAGGCGCCCCAGCCCGGCAGCGAGACTCGAGCCCAGCAGCTTGAGCAGCAGCTGGTGCTCCGCATGGAACTGCCTCACCGGCTGGCCGAAGACGAGCAGCAGCAGGCCGGCCGGCCGGCCGCCAACGCAGAATGCTATGCCGAGCACTGCCGCCATCCGCAGCCGGGACAGCAGCGCTGCATCGCTCTCCTGGCCGGCATCCGGCCGGGCACTGTCAGCCAGGGCGACCAGCCGCAGATGTTCGAGCCGGCGGGCGATCCAGGGCAGCTCGGAGAGGCGGTGCCCGGTCAGGACCTCGGGGTTGCACACGGCAAACGGGCTGGCCACCGCACGGACGGACTCCACGACCCAGCCAGCGTCCTCGTTCCCGGACAGCTCGAGCAGCGCGGCCGCATCGCAGGCGGTCCGCTCACGCAGCGCCTCGAGCAGCTGGCCGATCACGGCGTCGCTGGTCTCTGCCTCCAGATTACAGAGATCGACCGAAATCTTGGTCGCCGCCAGGTCGAGACTGCCGGACACTTCCCCCGACAGTGCCTCGGTGAGCCTGGTCATCGTGTCGCTGTGGTTCACTGGCATCCCCATGCCCGGACCCGCCTTGAAGGCTCTTTACGCCTTCATGGTCAAGCCTCTGTAGGCTCATTCTGACAGGCTATTCATACAACACAAGCAAGCCAATGTAATCAAATAATTTTGCACTGCCCAAGAAAATGGGTGGCGGACCGCGTAAAGCGCGGTATGCTATGGCTGCCTTGTCCTGCATGGGAGCCTGCCCGCCTGTCCGGTGGTTTGCGACACGCCCGTTCATGAAGAGGCATCTGAGCGTGGGCTCGGAGCGGCCCGGCCATGCGCCGGCATACCGCCCGCACCCACCACGTTGTGTCTAAGAGGATCTTTCGATGAGTAAGAAGTTATACGTTGGTAACCTGCCCTACAACATCACTGATGCTGATCTCGAGCAGATGTTTGCAACCCACGGCGCTGTGCAGTCGGCACGGCTGATCGTGGACCGCGATACGGGTCGCTCGAAGGGGTTTGGCTTCGTGGAAATGTCTTCGGACCAGGAAGCCCAGGCTGCCATCGATGCGCTGAACGGCAAGGAGCATGGCGGGCGCACCCTGACAGTCAACGAGGCCCGGCCCAAGGAAGAGGGCCGTGGCGGACGCGGCGGCTTCGGCGGCGGTGGCCGGGGCGGCTTTGGTGGCGGTGGCGGCGGCGGTGGCCGTCGTTACTGAGTGAACCAGCGGCGCCCCGGAAACGGGGCGCCGTTTTCACATGCGGGTTCCGGTTTGCGCAGGCCAGGCGCCTGCGCCGGGCTCATTTCGCGGAACCGGTCCGGTTCTCCCGCCAGATCAGGAACAGGCCTGCAGCAACAATAATGCCCCCGCCGACGAATACCCGGCTGCCGGGCAGCACGGCCCAGACCACCCAGTCGATTGCGATTGCCCACAGGATCGCCGTGTACTCGAATGGCGCCACCAGCGCCGCCGGTGCACGCCGGAAGGCCTCCGTGAGCAGCACCTGGGCAATGGCCCCTAGCAGGCCCAGTGCCACGAGCAGACCCCAGTCCACGCGCCGCAGCGGCACCCAGTCAGGCCAGGCCAGCAGGCCGGCGAACAGGGCCAGGAACAGCATGAAGGACAGCACCATGCTGCTCGTCGTGTCGGTCCGGGTCAGCACCCGCACGATGACCGAACCCAGGGCATAGGCGACGGCGGCCCCGAACGCAGCCAGCAGGCCGAGCGTCGTCGCCGTGACGCCTGTCGGACGGATGATATAGATCACGGCCGCGAGCCCGGCAAGGATCGCCAGCCAGCGCCGCGGACCCACCCGTTCTCCCAGCAGCGGCACCGACAGCGCCGCCACCAGCAGCGGCGCCACGAAGAAGACCGCATAGGCATCTGCCAGCGACAGCACCCGCACCGCGTAGACGAAGCCCACCATCATCAGCAGTGCCAGCACGCCGCGCACCAGGTGCAGCCCCCAGCGCACCGGCATCAGGTCATGCCAGCGGCCCGTCACGAGCGCGGGCAGCAGCACGAACGGCAATGAGGCAATCCCGCGCAGCGCACTGACCTGCAACGGCGGGTAATGCTCCACCAGCAGCTTGAGCACGGCATCCATGAAGGCGAAGAAGGCGATGGCAGCCAGCATCGCCAGCATGCCCGACAGAAGACGGTCAGTCGGCTGCGACACGCGGGATCAACGGCCACACCTGCTCGCGCACGCGCGCGAGATGCGCCGGATCATCGATCTCGCCCCAGAGCAGGTCCTCGACGAGCACACAGTGGATCCTGCGTCGGGCGGCAGCCTGGACCAGGCAACCGGTCTCATAGTCGAAGTGGAGCGAGTCGCGGAATGCCTGCTCGGCGATCGAGCACATGAGCGAAAACAGTCCGGACGAGACCCGGGTGATGCCAACCAGCTCCCCGGCGACCGGGCCCGGCAGCGCGTCGCGCTGCTTGGACATCCCGCGCAGGCAGCCCGCCTCGGCCGAAACCCAGACCTCGTCCCCAGCTGCGGTGGGCCCGGACAGCAGCAGGGCATCCTCGAACGGCTGGTCCAGCAGGGCGCCCAGCGCCCGCGGCTCATAGACCAGGTCCGACTCCAGCAGCAGGAATGGCCCGGACACCAGCTCCCGCGCGCACCAGAGCGAGTACATGCTGCCGGACTCGGCGAACCGCGGGTTGTGCACCGTGCGCACCCCGAAGGTGGTCGAGGCGGCCAGCGACTCATACCAGCTGGCGCAGTGGCCGGTCACGATCACCGTATCCGTGACGCCAGCAGCGGCAAGACGGGCCAGCGACTCGGAGATGATTGGCTGCTCGCCGATCTCCAGAAAACCCTTGGGTCGGTCCCGCAGCTCGCCCGCCAGGCGCGTGCCCTGGCCGGCCGCAAGGATAAGGGCCTGGCGTATCATGCCCCTGCGATCACCTCGCGCAGCGCCGTGCACAGTCGCTGCAGGTCTGCGGCGGCGATCTCTCCCATGAAAGACAGCCGGAAGACCTCCTGCGCAAGGCCGCCCTGGCCGGCATAGATGACGAAACCAGCCGCCTTGAGCCTGTCATGCAGGGTTTCGTAGGTGATGCTTGCCGGCAGCCGGTAGCTTTGCAGTACGCAGGACCCCTCCTCCACCGGCAGCAGCCGGGTTACACCAAGGCTGGTGAGTACGGACTCCACCACGGCAACGCGCTCGCGGTACTGAGCCTGCCGGGATATCCAGCCACCTGCAGCAGTCAGCTCGGCCAGTGCCTCGTCGAGGGCAAAGAATGCAGGTATGGCCTGCGTGAACGGCGAGTAACCGCTGCTACGCTGTGTCTCGTGATAGCGGCGCAGGTCCAGGTAGACACTGCCGGCCCGCTGCGCCGGGCCACACCAGGCTTCATGGCTCGCGAGCACGAAGGAGGCCCCGGGGGCACCGTGCAGGCACTTGTTCGCCGTAGCGGCCAGCGCCTTGAGGGACCAGGTGGCGCCCTCGATCGCCTCCGCACCGAAGCTGCTGACGGCGTCGAGCAGCAGCTGGATGCCACGGCGGCGGCACAGCTTTCCCAGCTGGCCGAGGTCGGTCAGCCGGCCCGTCGTGGTTTCATGATGAACAGCCGCAAGATGCGTGATCGCGGGACTGCGGTCGAGCAGCGCCTCGACCGCGGCGAGGTCCGGCCCTGCAATCCAGGGGCCCTCGAGCACCTCGTGCGGCTTGCCGTGGGCTGCAAGCATCGCCGCCATCCGCTCGCCGTAGACACCGTTGGCCAGCACCAGCGTGGTCTCACTGTCCGGGGCGAAGGAGGCCAGCATGGCCTCAACCGCAGCAGTCCCCGAGCCACTCAGGAGCACGGACTCGTAGTCTTCGGCCAGCGCGGCATGGATCCCGGACAGGCGGCGGTTGAGACCACGCGTGAGTTCGGCAAACTCCGGCTCACGGTGACACCAGTTGGCCCGTCCAAGCGCCGCCCGAACCCGGGGGGACAGGGAGACCGGGCCCGGATTGAGGAGGATCAGCCCCCCGCTCATGCCGCAGCCCCCAGCCAGGCCCGGAGCCGGCTCGCCTGCTCGGACGGCGGGCGCGAGGGTCGTGGCAGCTTCTCGGGCACGCCGGGATGAATCGGGACATGCATGAACGAGAGCCCGGGGACTCGCGCACGCAGTCGCGCGGCAACACGCTGCGGATCAGCCTCGCGGGCCACCGATGGATATCCAGCAGCGGCGGCGATCGCGCAGAAGTCGACCAGCGGCGAGACGGTGGCCTGGCCCCCGGTCGATTCGTGCACGCCGTTGTCCAGCAGCAGGTGCGCGAGGTTGGCCGGCTGCTGCTGCCCCAGCGTCGTCTGCGCGCCCAGACGCATCAGGGCCGCGCCGTCACCGTCCAGCACGATCACGCGCCTGTCGGGGCGCGCCAGCGCCAGACCCAGACCGAGGCTGGGCGCACAGCCCATGGAGCCCACCATGTAGAGCTGGTTGGGCCGGTCATCGAGCGCATACAGCTCCCGCCCCGTATACCCGGTAGTCGCGACCAGCAGGTCCTCCGGCCCCGCTGCCGCCTGGACCGCACGCAGCACCTCATGACGGCTGGCGACCGGCGCAAGCGCCGGCAGCTGCCTGACCTCAGGCTGCTGCGCGGCCGGCGGCCGGCTGGCCAAGGGGTGTGCCGCCACGCTGCCCTTGCGCATGACGAAGGCATGAGGTGCGCCTGATTCAGCCATGCGGCGGGTCGCCAGGGCGAGCGCAGGCCCGATCTCCCCGGCCTCGGCGGGAAACCACGACCAGGACACCTGCATCAGGTCCAGCATCGCGGTGGTGATGGCGCCCATCAGCCGGTGCTGGGGCTCGTCCGGCGGACCGCCAGGCTCCCCTCGCAGCGTGACGATCACCAGTACCGGGACAGAGAAGATCTGGTTCAGCGAGGTGAGCGGATTGACGGCGTTGCCGAGACCCGAGTTCTGGAACATGGCGACGGACCTGAGACCCGCGAGCGCGGCGCCAGCAGCGATGGCGACAGCATCGCCCTCGTTGGCGGCCGGGACGTAGCGCAGCCCGGGCGCGTCGATGACATGATTGATCAGCGGCTTGAGGTAGGAGCAGGGCACGCCGGCGTAAAGGCCAAAGCCGTGCGCACCGGCCGCGGCCAGGAAGTCCTCGGCCTGGATCACGCGAAGCTGCCGGCTGCGACCACGTCGTCCAGGCTGTCGACGTCGAGCCAGTGACCCGTCGTGTAGATCACCCGGATATGCTCACCCTCCTCGGCAAGTCTCGTCAGCAGCTGGTGGAGCTTGGCCTGCTCGTGGCCAGGCTGGCTGCCGAGGTCCGACACTGTCCCGCGCAGCCGCGGTAACGCGCTGGCCGCGACCCTGAGCATCCCGGTCCACTCGCCGTGCCTTTCCCCGGGCGGCAGCTCCTCGGCACAGCGCTCCAGCCAGACGGGCTGCGCGAACGTGCGGCGCGAGTAGGGCTGGCTGCAGCGGACATAGTCTGCAGCACGCCCGCGGTTGACCGACTCCTCCCAGTTGGTATCGACGACGATGACGAAGTCACCCTCGGCCTCGGCCAGGCTGTCGAGGATGTAGCGGCGGAAGATCACGTCGCCGAAAGAGACGTAGAGGTCGCGGCTGTCATCCGGGTCTCCCGCCAGCGCAAGCCCCAGTGAGACGAGCTCGCTGGTCTGCTCGTGGCGGGGATTGTCGATGTAGCTCAGCGATGGGAGATTGACGGCTTCGGGGCGGTAACCCCGCACGACGGTGATTCGCTTGATGCCAGCGGCGTTGTAGGCAGCAACGATATGCCCCAGGAGCGGCTGACCCGCGACCCGGACCATGGTCTTCGGACGCTCATCCGTGAGCTCACCGAGCGCACTGCCCCTGGAGGCCGCCAGCACGATCACCCGGGCGCCCGCCTCGCGCTGCGGAAGGTAGCGTTCCTCGGCGGCCTGGAGCTCAGAGGCACCCTGCAGGCGGAAAATCTCCTTGACGGGCGCGATGTCATCCTCGATCGACCGCAGGTTCTGTTCACGCGCCAGCGTCCTGGCACAGGCCTGCATCGCAGGGATTGCTGCGCGGAGCAAGTGATTGGCCCAGATCGCAATCGAGAAGCCAGCCTCGCGGAAAACCTCCGTCGGCGTGGCCGAGTACTTCGTCGGCACGATCACCACCGGGCATCGGCCGGCCCATTCCCGCTGGAAAGCCAGCACCTCCGCAGGCTGGGTAAGCGCGCTGTGGATCAGGATCGCGTCAGCGCCAGCAGCGTGATAAGCCTCGGCGCGACGCAGGGCCTCACCCAGGCCCCAGCCGGCAATGAAAGCCTCTACGCGGGTGACAATGCAGAAATCGTCGTCCGACTGGGCATCCTTGCCTGCCTTGATCCGGCTGCAGAACTCGTCGATCTCGGCCAGCTTCTGGCGCTCGCCATCGATGAAGCTGTTGGTCTTCGGATACAGCTTGTCCTCGATGCAGACGGCGGCGATGCTGCGCTGCTCGAGCTTGCGAACCAGTCGGCGGACGTTGTTGAAGTTGCCGTAACCGGTATCGCCATCGAGCAGTATGGGCAGCGTGGTCGCATCGGCCATGAACTCGAGCATCTCGAGCACCTGCGTCCAGCTGGCCTCGTTGCTGTCGCGCACGCCGTACTGCGCCGACATGCACAGGCCGCCGGCCCATATGCCGCGGAAACCCGCTTCCTCGACGATCCGGGCGCTCAGGCCGTTATGCGCCTCCAGCAGGAATTCCAGCTCGTCACTCTCGAGCAGCCTGCGGAACCGGGTAGTCCGCCGCAGGGCCGGGGCAGCAGGCGCAGCCTTGGGCAACGGGTGGGTCATGGGTTCAGACCTTGAAACGGTAGTCACGCCCCGGCTCGCGCTCGATGTCCGGCGGATAGCTCGCGCGCTTGTCGGCATAGTAATGCGCAAGGCTGTCACCCTCGGAGAGCCGGTTGTACGTGTAGTAGAGCACGCGCCTGGGAGACCCGGTCAGGTTGGGCGCCGAGCGGTGCGGCACGTAGGAATCAAAGAACACGACATCGCCGGGTTCGGCCTCGACAGGCACAAACTCGATCCCGGCGAGCTCCGGCTCGCCCAGCGGCTCCCAGGCGCGGCCGATCAGCTGCCCGCCACTGTAGTTTGCCGCCATCTCCAGGCAGCCATTGGCGATGGTGGAACGGTCGAGTGTGACCAGCGCCGTCAGGTGCAGCTGCGCGTAGCGGTCCCAGCCGGCCTGCACGTCCTGGTGCGCCTCGAAACCGCCGCCGCCGGGCAGCTTGAAGTTGATCTTGTCCTTGAACATCACCACAGGCTCACCAAGCAGCTGGGCGCAGGCACCCATCATCCGGTCACTGACCGAGAGCTGGCGAAACCCTTCGTGCCAGGGCAGAACGTTCTCCATCCGGTTCAGCAGCCGGCGCCCGCTCTCGGTCGAGCTCTGCTCGAAGTACATCATCCATTTGCCCGGTGTTTCGGGCCAGGCGGAGACTTCGTCGGCCCAGGCCGCGATCCGGGCGGCTTCCCGGGGCGTGAACAGGCCGGGGACAACGACATAGTGCTGAGCACGGTAGCTCGCGACCTGGTCCGGGGAGAGTGGCCCGGCAGCAGCGGAGGCCGACGGTCCTGGCTGGATGCTGACGTTCATAGGCGCGCAATGATCCCCTGCCGCCCGCCGCGAGGCAAGCCGGCTACTCGTAGCGCCGGCCCCGCGCCAGCAGCTCCGTGGTGCCGACCCGGGCATTGATGCCATCGAAGTCCAGCATGCGGTCGAGCATGCCCAGCGTGGTCCCGTGCTCACGCAGGTGGGCAAGGTAACGACCGCCGGCAAAGCCGAGCACGCGCAGCATGGCGCCGGGGTGGATCACCATCCGGAACCCGAGCGCGGAGAGCTCGTGGACCGCCAGCAGGGGCGTCCGCCCACCCTCGACCATGTTGGCAAGCAGGGGCGCCCGGCTGCCCAGCCGGCTCCCCGCCTCGGCCAGCTGCGCGCGGCTCTGCAGCGCCTCGATGAACAGCACGTCGGCGCCAGCCTCGAGGTAGGCCTCGGCGCGATCGAGACCGGCGGCAAGACCCTCCACCGCAACCGCATCGGTTCGCGCGACGATTACGAGGTCGTCGCGCCGGCAGGCATCACGGGCGGCGCGCAGCTTGCCCAGCATCTCGGGAACGGGCACCAGCTGCTTGCCCTCGAGGTGACCACAGCGCTTCGGGCTCGCCTGGTCCTCGAGCTGTATCGCCGAGGCGCCCATGCGCTCGAGCAGGCGCACCGTGCGCTGGACGTTCAGCGCATTGCCAAAGCCAGTGTCTGCGTCAACGATCAGCGGCAGCGCGATTCGTTCGCGGATGTTGAGCACCGCCTGCGCCACATCATCCAGCGAGGTCAGCCCGATGTCCGGCCGGCCGAGGCGGCTGAATGCCACGCTCGCCCCGCTGAGGTAGGCGCAGGCGAAGCCGGCCTGCTCGATCAGCAGCGCGGTGAACGCGTCATAGCAGCCAGGCGCGATGAAGGCACGCGGACCCGCCAGCAGCCGGCGCAGCGCTGCTATGTGGTCCGTGGCTATGTCTTCAGACATCCTGGGCCGCCTCGCGCCGCGCGGCGAGGCGCCGGTGCAGCCAGGGCATCAGGCCACCGGCCTCCAGCATGCCCAGCAGGTGTTCGGGCAAGGGCGGCACCGTGAAACTCTGGCCCATTGCCAGGTCCCGCACCGTGCCTCGCCGCGCATCGACCTCAAGCCGCTGGCCCGGGATGATCTCACCGGCCTGTGGAAACAGCAGCACCGGCAGGCCGAAGTTGATGGCATTGCGGTAGAAGATGCGCCCGAAAGACCGGGCCAGCACGGCACCTACCCCGAGCTGGACCAGCACCTGGGCGGCCTGCTCCCGCGCCGAGCCCATGCCGAAGTTGCGCCCGGCCACGATGACGTCGCCCGGCTGCACGCTGCCGGCGAAACCAGGGTTCACCGCCTCCAGGCAGTGACGGGACAGCTCCTCGAGCGGTGCCTTGAAGTACAGGCCAGGGGCCAGCAGATCGGTGTTGATGTCGTCACCGAACACCCAGGCATGGCCACCCGCCCGGCTGGTCACAAGAACTCCCTGGGGTCGGTGATACGGCCAGTCAACGCAGCAGCAGCCACCGAGTAGGCGGAGCCCAGCCATACGCTCGCGCTGTGCGCACCCATGCGGCCCTGGAAGTTCCGGTTGGTCGAGGAGATGCAGGTCTCGCCTTCGGCCAGTACGCCGGCGCCCAGTGCGGCGCAGGCCCCGCAGCCTGTCGGGAGCAGGTAGGCACCCGCCTCGGTCAGCGTCGTCAGCAGGCCTTCCTCCGCCGCCTGCGCCATGATCCGGCTCGATGCCGGCGCGACCAGCAGCCGCACCCCGCGCGCGATCCGGCGACCGCGCAGGATCCGGGCTGCCATGCGCAGGTCATCCAGGCGCGCGCCGACGCAGGCGCCGATGTAGGCCTGGTCTATCGGTGTTCCAGCTGCCTGTGAAACAGGGCCGGAATTCGCCGGGGAGTGGGGCGCCGCAACCTGGGGCTCGAGTGCGCCCGCCTCATAGCGGTGTTCGGCCAGGAAGGCCGCGGAGTCGTCACTGCGCCAGCCCAGCGCCCCGGCGTCGGGCTCGGTGCCGGCGGCACGTAGCGCCGCCAGCGTCGTCTCGTCAGGCGGAATGATGCCGGTATCGGCCCCGAGCTCGGCCGCCATGTTGGTAAGAACCATGCGCTCGCTCATCGGCATCGCATCGATCGTCGAGCCGACATACTCGATCACCCGGAAGGCGTTGTCCATGCCGAGGTCCCGGCACAGTGCGAGCATCACGTCCTTGGCGACGACACCGTCCGCGAAGCGCCCTTCCCAGGTGACGCGCAGTGTGTCAGGCACCTGGATCCAGATCTCGCCAGTAACGACGACGCCGGTCATCTCGATCGCGCCGAAGCCAGAGATGTAGCAACCCCAGGCGCCTCCATTGCTCGAGTGCGAATCGCCGCCACAGGCAAACATCCCGGGCTGCAGCAGGCCGTGCTCGGCAAGCAGCACATGGCCTATGCCCTGCATGTCGAAGAAGCGGCGGATACCGAACTCGGCGGCGAATTCACGCGTGAGCTTCAGGATGGCCGCCGATGCGGCGTCAACGGCCGGCGTAAAGTGATCGGTGACCAGCACGACGCGCTCGGGGTCCCAGATCCCGGCACCGAGCTCGCGCAGGCGCGGCCAGATCCTGCGCGGCCCTCCTGAATCCAGCAGCAGAGCCAGGTCGACCCTGCAGGTGATGATCTCGCCGGGCCTGACGGAGTCACGCCCGGAGGCGCGCGCCAGGATCTTCTCCGCCAGCGTCAGCCCGTCAGCCAGGCCAACCGCCGGCGGAGCACCGGCAACATTCATGCGGACTCAGTCGGTCTTGCTGTGCTGGTAGACATGCACGTCGCGCTGTGGGAACGGGATCGAGATGCCCGCAGCGTCGAAGCGCTTCTTGATCTGCTCGGTCAGGCTGAAGTGGACTGGCCAGTAATCGCTGCTCTTCACCCACGGGCGCACGTGGAAGTCGACGCTGCTGTCATTCAGGGCCGCGACGGCAATCACCGGCGCAGGCTCCTGCAGGATGCGCTCGTCCGAGGCAAGCAGTTCCTCCAGCACCTTTCGGACCTTGTCCAGGTCGTCCCCGTAGCTGCAGCTGGCCACGAGGTCGACACGCCGGGTATCGTGCGCGGAGAAATTTACGATGGTGCCACCCGTGATCTGGCTGTTCGGAACGACGATCCGCTTGTTGTCCGGGGACTTCAGCACGGTGGTGAAGATCTGCACGGCCTCGACGGTGCCGGCCACCCCCCCGGCCTCAATGAAATCCCCGACCCGGTACGGCCGGAAGGCGACGATCAGCACCCCGGCAGCGAAGTTCGACAAAGAGCCCTGCAGGGCCAGGCCCACAGCAAGACCCGCCGCACCGAGTACCGCGAGCAGGGACGTGGTCTGCACACCCAGCTGCCCGATCGCGGCGATGATCACCACCACCAGCAGCACGGCGCTGAGGATGTTGGCCAGGAAGCGGGATAGCGTGGGATCGAACTCCGCCCGTTCCATCATCTTCTCGACGAAGCGGGTGATCCGGTTCGCTACCCACCGGCCGATGACGAAGATCAGCACTGCGGCAATGATCCGCAGGCCAGCCTCGGTAGCGAACTCCACGCCCACTTGGGCGATATCGATGTCGTCTATGTTCATGTGAGTCCTTTATCAGGCTCCCAAGCCGATCAACCCAGCACGTCGCGGAGCTTTTCCGCGATCTTTGCCACGTCTGCCGGATCGGCCTGGCTGACCTCGGCGAAGTCGGTGAAACGCTCGGGGATCTTGATCGTCGCGTCGATGCCCATCTGCTCGGAAGTCATGGGGAAGCCCTGGGGTCCCTTTACCGCGGATGGATCGAGCACCATCGCCTGACCGGAGCGGTTGATGATGGTGTCACTCCAGGGCTGCACACGACTGCCGATGGCCCACTCGACTGCGGTCAGGTCGTACGGGTCTACGTCGGGGCCGACCACGATGACCAGCTTGGCCGTGCGCCCCCAGCGACCGGCGGCACCCCAGACCGCGTGCAGCACAAACTTGCCGAACTCCGGATGTGGCTTCGTTGCCCCGTCGACCTTCAGCTGGACGATGTAGGTCATGTTGGGCGTCACGACCACATCGTTGACCTCCGGGATCTTGCGCTGAAGGTCACTCAGCAGCTCGCCCTCCACAGGGAGCAGTGCGAGGTAGTTGTGATCGAAGGGAGGCATCATCTCGATAGTGGCATACCAGAGCGGATCCTTCCGGTGCGTGATCGCCGTGACATCGAACACCGGGAAGATCTGCAGCTTGTCGTAGTAGCCGACCGAGTTCGAGTGCCAGCCGATCGTCTCCTCCTGCACCGGCAGGTTGAACACACCCTCGATCACGAACTCTGCCGTGGCCGGCACCTCGAGGTCGACGCTCTCGCACTTGACGAGGTCGACCGGTGACCCACGCAGCCCGCCCGCAAACGCAAACTCGTCGAGACCGAACGGCACGGCGGTTCCGGCCGCCACATGCACGGCCGGGTCGCACTGACAGGCGATCGCGATCTCGAGCGGCTTGCCCATGGCGGCCGCCTTGGCGAGGTGCAGGCCGATGTGGTTCATTGGCGGGTTCCAGAACGCGAATACCGAGAGCTGTTTCTTCTGGCGTTCTTCGGAGTACGAGCCGCCGGTCGGGTGCAGGCACTCCCAGAGCTGCGTCATCCGGTACCAGCCGACATTGCGGGCGCCCGTCTCCGGATCACGGGTGACGACTACACCACCAGTGATGTAGGACGAACCCTCCTTGCCAAGCCACAGGTGCGGCAGCTGCTTGTCCAGCGAGATATCCTTACTCTGGATCACCACATCCTTGCAGGGCGCCTGGCTGCGGTCGACGATGTTTGGCTCATGCCACCTGGCCCGGTCGGTCAGGATAGCCGTGTGCTTGTGCTTGGCCTCCAGCGGGTCGTGGGTCTCCAGCGTCAGCGCCGTGCGCTCGCGGGTGCCGAAGGGATTGAAGATCACCGGGATGGACGGCGTGTTGTAGTCCTCGAGGTTCTCGAGGATCAGCCCGGGGCCGTTGGTGGTCGCGAGATGGCGCATCAGCGCCTGCAGCTCGTTGTCGCCCCGCCCCGCCTTCAGTGGCGTGGCAACGCGCTTGAGCTGACCGAGCGACTCCAGGCGGGCCAGGAACTCCCGCATATCCTTGTAGGCCATTGATCTGACTCCCTTGCTTTTTTGTTTCCGGCCTTCGCGGCCGGCCGCCATGCCTGCCCGAAACCTTACCATTTAAGCTCGGGTCAGGCAGCATATGCGGCCCCGGGTCTTCCGGCAAACTCGACTCAAGGGAAAAAACATGAGCAACAGCAAGGGCAAAGTGGCCATCGTCACCGGGTCAGCCACTGGCGTAGGCGCTGCCGCAGCCATCATGCTGGCCGAGCGCGGCTGCAACGTCGTCATCAACTACACGCGCAGCCAGGCGGAGGCAGAGGCCACCGCGGAAACCTGCCGCGCCCGCGGCGCCGAGGCGATCGTGTTCCAGGGCGACGTCTCCGACGACAGCGCCTGTCAGGCAATGGCCAGGGCCGCCGCCGACAAGTGGGGCCGGATCGACTACCTGATCAACAACGCCGCCCGCACCAAGTTCAACCCCTACCCGAAGCTCGACGGCGTCAGCAAGCAGGACTTCCTCGATATCTATGCCGTCAACGTCGTCGGCGCCTACCAGATGGTCCGGGCAGTCGAGCCATACATGCGCAAGCAGGGCGCCGGGGCCATCGTCAATGATTCCTCTATCGGCGGCGTCACGGGCATCGGCTCTTCGATCCCCTATGCTATCTCCAAGGCAGCGCTGAACATGATGACAAAGTCGCTGGCCCACGTGCTGGCTCCGGAAATCCGGATCAACGCGGTGGTCCCGGGCATGATCCAGACGCGCTGGCTTAAGGCGGGCATGGGTGACGAGCAGTACCAGGCGATGCTGGATGCAACGGCGCAGCAGCTGCCGCTGAAGCAGGTGGCCACGGCCGAGGACGTGGCCGAGGTGCTGGTCTGGTTCCTCGAGGGCGCACGCCTGATCACGGGCGAAACGCTGATCATCGACAGCGGCATCCACATCGGCTCGCTGCCACCCTACTCCAGCGGCGAGTCCTACTGAGGGTCGGAAACCGGGCTTCAGCGCGGGCAGGTTGGACTGCTGACACTGGCGGCTGCGTCTCGGGAACCGGGTTGAAGGTCGCCAGCTGCGCCTGCGGATCACCCCCTCCCGGGCTGCGCCCTTGTGGAGTGCCCCTCCGGCGCTTCGGCAGGCCGTGCAGCCCGCCCCAAAAAGGCAGCGCAGGGAAAGAACTCGCAGAGAGCCACAGCACCGCGCGTACTATCGCCGCAGCCCGGACCGCTGAGGCCGGCCATAGTGCTGGAGGGAGTCCCCGAAGGCGACAGCCGCAGCGGGGCTCCCGCAGGCACACAGCACCAGCGCCAAAATCAGCGGCTCAAACCTGACTGAACCGGGGCGCGGTGCCGGAGGGAGTTCCCGGAGGCGACAGCCGCAGCGGGACGCCCGCAGGCACCCACCACCAGCCAGGCATCAGCCGCACGCCCTAATGAGCATTGTCAATGCACCCGAAAGCCACGGCTGGCCCAATGACCCCATCAAGAGGCCAGCAAGGACAGCGACATGAACGCA
The DNA here is from genome assembly GCA_020831895.1 of Chromatiales bacterium. Taxonomy (GTDB): domain Bacteria; phylum Pseudomonadota; class Gammaproteobacteria; order Steroidobacterales; genus JAFIFS01. Next base: position 7,226 of record JAFIFS010000029.1, on the reverse strand, counting down.
GCACAAAAGCCCAACCCCTGGCGCAGTGCAGTACCTGGCATCGCACGCCATGAAGGCATCTGGGATGGCACCTACCGCTACTACGATGCCGCTGGGCAGCAAACAGACCAGCACAGCTCGCGCCTGATCTGCCGCTTCACTAACGAGACCCGCTGGCCCTATCACCAGACCAACCACTACCGGTGGGCCGACGGACGCAAGGAGCGGCGGGAGTTCCCGGCGCAGATCAGGGATGGACGCCTGGTCTTTGACCGCAACCTGATCGACGGGTGGGCCGCGAGCGTGCCGCTGGATCCGTTTGGCCGCACGCTGATGCTCTACTGGACGCGGCCCGCAGAACGCGACGTCTATCTCTACGAAATGATCCAGCTCAGCGACTGCGGCAGGCACCGGGCAAGAGTCTGGCAGTGGTTTCGCGACGGACGGCTGTTCCAGCGCACCCTGATCGACGAGGAGCTCGTCAGCCGCGACTGGTCGGAATATCCGTCACGGCTGGATCAGGCCGAGGCAGCGTGAGCGGGCCTTGGGGCTGGCGGGTGTGTGTGCGGCACCGGTTTGCACATCGCGAGCTGCGCCTGCGGATCACCCCCTCCCGGGCTGCGCCCTTCGGGGGTGATCCTCCGGCGCTTCGTCAAGCCGTTCTCTGTCAGCCCTGCCAGCAGCGCAGGGCACGAACACGCAAAGAACCACAGCACCGCGTGTTCAATCGCCGCAGCCGAGACTGCTGAGGCCGGCCGCGGTGCCGGAGGGAGCCCCCGGAGGCGACAGCCGCAGCGGGACCTCTGGCACTGGCGGCTGTGTCTGGGGAACCGGGTTGAACGTCGCCAGCTGCGCCTGCGGATCACCCCCTGCCGGGCTACGCCCTTCGGGGGTGATCCTCCGGCGCTTCGTCAAGCCGTTCTCCGTCAGCCCTGCCAGCAGCGCAGGGCACGAACACGCAAAGAACCATAGCACCGCGTGTTCAATCGCCGCAGCCGAGACTGCTGAGGCCGACCGCGGTGCCGGAGGGAGTCCCCGGAGGCGACAGCCGTAGCGGGACGCCCGCAGGTACACACTACCGACAGCCGAAACAAGCGCCCCCGGGCAACCTAAACGTCCGGAGGAAACCGGATCTCCCGCTTCCAGCCAAACCCGTTCCGGTTGTCTATCAGCCTGATCCAGTCAGGCACCAGCGCGTAGAAGTTCGCGCCCCTGAGCCGCGCACCAATGACACGCTCGCTCTCGTCGCGCGGAGACTCGAAGAGCCGGCGGACATCAGGAAACTTGTCGAGATAGGCCGCCAGCGCCTCTTCGCGCTCCGGGCCCGCAAGCACCGTGACCGTCCCAGTGAGCTGAAGCCCGCGCACGTCGTCCCAGGTCGAGACATCGGCATTGATTGCGGCGCTCGCCCTCGGCTCCGCCTCCAGGTCGCGTCCGTGACGCGTCCGCGGGTCCGATACGAAGAACAGGCGCAGGCGCTCGTCACTGGCGTAGAAAACCGTCGCTACCCAGGACGCGCCCGGAGACGTCGTGCCTAGCGCCATCGTGCTGTACGACGCCAGCATCTCCCGGATCGCCGGCAGGGCCTCCTCCCCGGCCGGCGTCATGACTTGCTGCGCTGGCCGGCACCGGCCCAACGCTTTACCAGGCCACTGTCGATATCGAAGAGGTCGAGCAGGCGCCCAACCGTGTGGTTGATCAGGTCATCGATCGTGCGCGGCTCGTTGTAGAAGGCCGGCATCGGGGGCACCAGCACGGCACCCATCTCAGCGGCCTGCAGCATCAGCCGGCAGTGACCGACATGCAGCGGCATCTCGCGCGGCACGAGCACCAGACGCCGATACTCCTTGAGCACCACGTCCGCCGCGCGGACGACCAGGTTGTCGGCATACGAGTTCACAATGCCGGACAGCGTCTTCATCGAGCAGGGCGCGACGATCATTCCGTCAGTCCTGAAAGATCCGCTGGCGATCGTTGCTGCCAGGTTCTGGTCGCTGTGGACCTCGTCCGCCAGTGCCTCGACCTGCTTGACGGTCCAGTCCGTTTCCAGCGCGATGTTCAGCTTGCCGCCATTGCTGAGCACCAGGTGCGTCTCGACATCAGACACCTGCCGCAGCACCTCCAGCAGGCGGATTCCGTAGATGGCACCGCTGGCACCACTGATGGCAACGATCAGGCGCATGGATGACCCCGGGGTCTGGATTTTGCGGATGCCAGCCCCCATCATTCGGGCCGGCGCTCACTGAACCTTACCGGAGCGGCTGGCGCAGGGGAAGTTGCATCCGGATACTGCAATCAAGCGAAAGCCTGCAGGTCAACATCAGCAAGCAGTACTGCCACGGGGGTTGAAATGGGCGAGAGTAATGTGCTGGGCGGCGTGCCAGCGGGAATGCAGTCGGCGCGTTCCGATACCGGCCTGACACAGGCGGATTCACCACCAGACCTCAAGCTGTACAAGTCACCTGAGGGCTACCACGCGATCATGGACTGGTACCAGTCCGTGGTCGACCAGATCGAATGTCCTTTCGAGTCACTGTTCGCCAATACCCGGTTCGGCCGCACGCACATGCTGGCGTCAGGACGAAAGGGTGCCCCTGCGCTGTTCCTGATCCCCGGTGTGGCCGGCTGCGCACCGCTGTGGCGCAAGCAGCTGCCGGATTTCGCCAGGGACTTCCGCGTCTATGCGCTGGATATTCCGGGCCAGCCCGGCCTCAGCGATCCCAACCCGCCCTCCTTCCTGAACGACGACTACACCCACTGGCTTACCGACGTGATGGATGACCTCGGCCTGCGCCAGGCGCATTTCGCCGGGGTGAGTGTCGGGGGCTGGGTCGCGATGCGCATGGGCATAGATGCACCGGACCGCGTCGGCAAGGTCGTGATGATGGGCCCCACCGGCGTCTCCCGCGCGCGGCTGCCGGTCAAGATCTGGCTGACGCGCGTGATGAAAAAGAGCAAGGACGCCGATGCACTGCAGGACGACCTGACGGCCAAATCAGTGTCCTCCAAGAGTCCGGGAGGCTCCTTCGGCACCTTCGACCGCCAGCTCGCCAGGGCTATGGCGCTCTGCACCCGTCACTACCGCGTTGACCGCTCGCTGGGCATCTACAACGAGGCCACGGGCAAGATCAACTTCGGCCAGGGACTCCGGGTCCTGCGTCGCTTCTTCCTGGCGGAGCCAAAGAAGATCCTGCGAGCTTTCGCTCGACCCGGCCTGATGATCTTCGGCGAGCACGAAGTGCTCTACAATCCCCATGCCGTGGGACGGAAGGCCACGCGACTCATGAACGATGTGCGAGTGGAAGTGGTGCCCGGAGCCGGCCATGCGGCCATCTACGACCAGCCTGCCCTTGTGAACCAGATGATCATCGACTACCTGAAGTGAGAAACCGTTGATGCCCTCGCTCCGCTCAGCTTGCGCCGCCGTCGCGGCGCTGCTGCCCCTGAAGCTGCTGGCCCACGAAGGCGCGAGCCTGCCCTTTGGATCGTTTCTCGCCGGGCTTACCCACCCTGTGCTGGGCCTGGATCATTTTCTCGCGATGGTCTGCGTCGGCATAGTCAGCGCCCAGATCGGCGGCCGGGCGATCTGGACGGTGCCCGGCACCTTCGTGCTGGTGATGGCGCTGGGCGGCCTCGCCGGTCTCGCCTTGCCCCCCCTGGATATCGTCGAGTACGGCATCGCGTTCTCGGTACTTGCGCTTGGCGCAGCCATCGCGGCGGACCGCCGGATTCCAGTCATCGGGGCCATGGTGGCGGTAGGCATATTCGCCAGCTTCCATGGCTATGCCCACGGCGCCGAAATGCCGGAGCTCGCCAGCCCCTGGCGCTATGCTTTCGGCTTCCTGCTCGGCACCGCGCTGCTGCACCTGCTGGGCGTCCTTCTGGGAGACATTCCGAAGCACTACCCGCGCGGCGGGATGTTGCTGCGCGTGGCCGGGGCGGTGATTGCCGCGATCGGCGTGGGCTTCCTGTTCATGGCCTGAGCAGGCCTGCTGCCGCATCGAGCAGTATGTGGAGCTGGGTGAATGGTGCCGGAAAGTGGACTCGCATGCCTCATATAACCTGCTGAATAAACAAAACTTATCTGATTGTTTTTCCCGGAGGTACCCCGATTCATACCCCCATTGGCGCCGCACTGCCGGCCGCTTGTGGCCTACGAGATGGGCTTGCGCCCTGACGAAGAAGCGCTTCGCGTACTTCGGTGCCGCTTGGCATTAAAAATCTCGCGGAGGCGGGGGGCGTCGGCCTCACCCCCCCACATCACAACCCCAATTTTCGGCATGCAAAGCAAACTTGACGCGATCAGCGGGTAAACGCGTCGCTAAGCTTTTCTGCGTCGATGCAATAGACCCACTCCTGCCGCTGGTTGGGCGCGATGATCAACTTCCGGCGCGCCGACTCCGTGCCAGAGCGCCCGAGCCATTCATGCAGGGCCTGCGGCCCTAGCCCGTGCTCTTTTAGCATATTGGTTATCGACCGGCACCGGACGGCGATGATTCGGCCAAAGTTTCGGCCGACTGGCTTGCTTGGCAGATAGTCGGCCTCGGTGGCGGGGGTGCGAGCGGCCCAACGGGCAATCCGGTAATCGTTCTCAGCCAGCCAGTCGTGGATCAGCCGGCCGGCCAGCACAGGCGCCGGCAGTGTGACGGCGGCGTCCTGACGCAGCTTTTCACCGGCCAAGGCGATTGTTGCCGCTACGTCGATCTGGTGAAGTTTCAGCGCTCGCGCTATCTCTCCTCCGACCAAGGCGGCGGCCAGTGTCCATAGCGCAAAGCGCTGAGCATCAGGCAGGCGGAACTGCAGCTGCACGGTCTCCCGAGCTGCCCTCAGCACTTCCGCCAGCTCGGCGCGCCGGGCGCAGACTTCCCGAAGGTATGTCTCGCCGGCATGGCCGAAGTGGTGTTGCACCTGGGCCAGACGCTCACCCGCCTCTGCGCTCATGGCGGCCGGGAAGTACAACTCAATGACCCGCCTGCGGTGAGCCTCCGCGACAACGGCAATCCGGTTATCGAGCAGCGGCCGGTTGCTGGTCAACAGGGCGATGGTCTGCCAAGGCGGTAGGGCGCCCCTGCTGCCGTGACCGTGCCCGTTGGTCGCCACATAGACAAAAGCGGCCAGCCGCTCGGGGCGTATCCCAGTGGTCTCGTCCAGAAGCAGGGGCAGATGCCGAACAGCCGCGAAATCCGATTCGTCCAGCATGTCCCCGCTGCTCGCCTGCCTCGCCAGCACGTTGGGATCGGCATAGATCGACAGCGCCGCCCGGGCCGCCAGCGTCTTCCCCGCGCCGGACACCCCCGCCAGTGACAGCACGGCGGCCTGCCAGCCACACAAATGCAGCAGGGGGGCGCCAAAGCCGGCCAGCAGCACGAGTGCATGAGCCTCGCAGCCAGGCTCAGCGAGCACGCCGGATGCGTCCAGCCAACCTTCCAAGCTGCCAGCGGGCTCCCAGCCGGGGCCTGCCACGGAGCCCCTGAGTGGCTGCACACCCCCGGCGCCGATCTGGCGACTGCCAATCACAAAGCCGGCTTCGTGCCACCCATTGGCCTTTGGCGCGCTTCTGCGCAGGCTCTCTCGCGTGATGCCGGCAATTGGAGTTGTCATTTCCCGGGGTTCCATCAGTCTCTGGCGCCAGAGCGGGGGGATTTATCCGTCACAACGTCACATCCATTTATTTTCAATACCTTAGGTCACTTTCTATCCGTCACACCCGACCCGCCTGTGACGGATGAAAAGCGGCTGAAACCCGCTCCACCATTGGGTTGTGACGTTGTGACGGATAGAAACGGCAGTGCGGGGGCGAGACATAGCTGGCGAGCATCCGTCAGGCTGCCGGCGGCGCCAGATAACGGGCCCAGGTATCGGCGAAGGACTCCCGCTTGTAGCCCTTCTGCGTAGCGCCGCTGGGGAGCCGGACCGTGACGGGGCGGATAGCGAAGCCAGCCAACATCTTGGCCAGCCGGCGCGGACTGATCGGCTGCCCCCGCTCCAAGTCCGACCAAGGGCGTTCCTCCAAACGCCCGAGCTGCGTGATCAGCTCCAGCGTGCTCAGGCGCTCCTGGCTGCTCTGGTCGAACGCGACCCGGATATCCTCCAGCAGCAGCACCCGGTAGCTATCCTCATCCCCTGCCCCACCAGCGGCCTGCAGCGCTGCCTGTCGGGCCACGGCCGGCCATCCCCCACCTGCCCGGTCAGCGATAGCAAGCAGCGGCTCCCAGTTGTCTGCCGCCCGGTCGTTTAGCGCTTCCGGGGCAGCAGGCTCGGCGTCTTGAAGCGCATAGGCGTTGTCCAGTGCCCAGCGCGCGCAGCGTGCGGCGAGTGAGTCAGCGGCGCCATTCAACTTCCGCAGGCGAAGCTTCTCTGCCGGTTCCCCCGGCAGCCGGCGCTTGAGCCGAACCTCTAGCGCGCGGTCATGCAACGTGTCGGGCAGCTTGCCGATCAGGGCGATGGCTTTGGCGCCCCAGGTGCTGAAGCGTGCAGGCAGGTGATCATCGCCGACCGTGCGCAGCACGAACGCTGTGGGCCGTGTATGCCCCGAGTTCAGGATGCCTCGCAGCTCATCGCTGTTGCGAAGGAACGTATCCGCTTCGTCGATCAGCAGTGTGGGCTGCCACGCCTCCACCGCGCGATACAGCACCGCTGCGGTCAGGTTGGCTGATGGCAACGGGCGGCGGCAAAGGCCCGCCAGCAGGCTCAGAACTGTTGTCTTTCCGCAGCGCTTTTCCGGCGAAGTGATGGCCAGGACCGGCGCCACCCGAACGCTGTCAATGCACCAACTGAAAAGCACCCAGAGCGCGAGGGTTTCTGCCGCATGCGGCGGCAGGACCACATAGCGCCGGAAGAGAGCAGCAAGCTCATCCAGCAATACCGCGCCGTCCTGCGGATCGCGCGCGGGCTCAACAATCGGCAGCGGACAGGGTATTGCTTCTTCCGGCTGGCCGGCAGCCGCGCGGCCTCTCTCCACCTGTTCATCGAGCACAGAGACTCGCATGCCAAGCAGCTCTGCATGCTCCTTGCGGACACGCTCATACTCCAGCGCCGGCAACCGAGCCAGCTCGGCGATCTCCGGCGGCGCCTCCTGCGGGGCCTCATACCGCCAAGCGCTGTCCAGGCACTGCAGCGCTTCGTCTGCGGGGAGTGGTGGCTTGCAGTTCAACGCCGCCACTCCCAGCAGCGCCTCTGCTTCCGCTCGATCCAGGCCGCGCCCGCGCAGCGAGCAGGAATAGCGGAAAAGCGCGTCATTGCGCTGC
>JAFIFS010000027.1 GCA_020831895.1 Chromatiales bacterium | reverse complement strand
TGGCCCCCCCCCGGGCCCCGGCGGGGGGGGTTTTATTTTGCCGCCCCGGGGGGGTCCGCCCGCGGCGCGGCTCCACCCCAGACTCCATGGAGTGGGCGCAATGATCGATTTCCTGCTTTGGCTGCTCACGACCGGCGCTCTGGTCGGCGTCGGCCTCACCCTGGCCTACCGGCGCATCGAGCTTCCGGCCGCCACGCTGGTCCTCGGGCTGGCGCTGCTGGTCTACCTGGTGCTCGGCCTGGCGTTCGGGATACTCCACTGGCTGTGGATCCTGTTCCTGCTGCTGGTCTACGCCGGCATCGTGATGCTGAACTCGGTCGCATTCCGGCGGGAGAAGATCACGCTGCCCATGCTGCGCTTCTACCGCACCGTCGTCCCACAGATCTCCGACACCGAGCGCGAGGCGCTGGAGGCCGGCAACGTCTGGTGGGACGGGGAGCTCTTCAGCGGAGACCCGGACTGGAGCAAGCTGATGGCCCTGCCAGAGGCCAGGCTGACAGCTGAGGAACAGGCCTTCCTGGACGGACCGGTCGAGACGCTGTGCTCGATGCTGGACGACTGGCATATCAATCATGAACTGGCCGACATGCCACCGGAGACCTGGGAGTACATCCGCGCGGAGCGCTTCTTCGCGATGATCATCCCGAAGAGATATGGCGGGCTGGAGCTCTCCCCGCTGGCCGTAGCCACCGTACTCGCAAAGCTTTCGAGCCGCTGCCCGGTCGCGGCCTCGACGGTCGGGGTGCCAAACTCGCTGGGCCCGGCGGAACTGCTCCTGCACTACGGCACCGAGGAACAGAAGGACCGATGGCTGCCAGGCCTTGCGCGCGGCGAGGAAATCCCCTGCTTCGCCCTGACCGGCCCGCGCGTGGGGTCCGACGCGGCGGCGCTTCCCGACACCGGGGTTGTCTGCCGGCGAATGATCGACGGCGAGGAGGTGCTGGGCCTGCGGCTCGACTTCGACAAGCGCTACATCACCCTGGCCCCTGTGGCCACGCTGATCGGGCTGGCGTTCCGCATGCTCGACCCGGATGGCCTGCTCGGCGAGCGCAAGGATCTCGGCATCACCGCGGCGCTGCTGCCCGCCGACACGCCCGGCGTCGAGATCGGCCGGCGCCACCTGCCGCTGCACACCCCCTTCCAGAACGGCCCGATCCGGGGGCGGGACGTGTTCATCCCGCTCGACGCGATCATCGGCGGCCCCGAGCGTGCCGGGCAGGGCTGGAAAATGCTGGTTGAACTGCTGTCGGCCGGCCGCGCGATCGTACTGCCTGCGAGCGCGATGGGCGGGGGTCGTGCCGCGGTTCATGCCTCGGGCGCGTACACGCGGATCCGGCGCCAGTTCAACCTCCCCGTCTGCGAGTTCGACGGGGTTGGCGAGGCCCTGGCCAGGATGGCGGGACAGACCTACATCATCAACGCGGCACTCTCAGTGACCGCGACGGCAATCGGGCGGGGCGAGAAGCCCTCGGTGCCCTCGGCAATACTGAAGTACCACTGCACGGAGTATGGGCGCTCCATCGCCAACGATGCGATGGACGTACACGGCGGCAAAGCCATCATGCTGGGCCCGGGCAACTACCTGGCCAGCGGCTACACCGGGGTGCCGATATCGATCACTGTCGAGGGCGCCAACATCCTGACCCGCAGCCTGATCATCTTCGGCCAGGGCGCGATCCGCGCCCATCCGTTCGTGCTCAAGGAAATGGCAGCGGCCCAGGACGAGGATTTCGATCGCAGCCTGCGCGACTTCGACCGCCTGCTGTTCGGACATATCGGCTTTGCCATCAGCAACGCGTCGCGCGCATTCGTGATGGCGCTGACCCATGCGCGGTATAGCGACGTGCCTGTGGATGGCCCGGTGGCACGCTACTACCAGCACGTGAATCGCTACAGCGCGGCCTTCGCCCTTGCCGCCGATGTCGCGATGCTGACACTCGGCGGCGAACTGAAGCGACGGGAGCTGCTGTCGGCGCGCCTGGGTGACGTATTCAGCAGCATCTACCTGGCCAGCATGGTCCTCAAGCACTATGCGGACCAGGGACAGCCCGAGGATGACCTGCCGCTGGTCGAGTGGGCCTGCCGCAGCCTGCTGTACCGGGCGCAGGAGCAGCTGCACGGCCTGCTGCGCAACTTCCCGAACAGGGCGGCCGCGGCCGCCCTGCGAATGCTGGTGTTTCCGCGGGGGCGCAGCTACTCGGCCCCGGGTGACGACCTGACCCGGCAGATCGTCCAGCTCGTCACCCGCCCGACGCCGACACGCGAGCGCCTCACCTCCGGAATCCATGCGCCGCGCGAACCCGGCAGCCCGCTGGGGATGCTGCAGGCCGCCCTGGAAATGGCGGAACGTTGCACACCGCTTGAGGCCAGGCTGCGCGAGGCTGTCCGGGCCGGCTTGGTCGCTGCAACGCCGAACCTCCCCGAACTGGCCACGCGGGCAGAGGAGAAAGGCGTGCTGACTGCGGAGGAAGCGTCACAGCTGCGTGATTTCGACGCCGCTGCGATGGAGCTGATCCATGTCGACGACTTCGACCCGGCAGAACTCGTGCGTACGCCCGCGGCGGAATCCCGGGCCGCGGCGTCATGACAGCCAGACGGCAGTCGGGTACCATTCCGGGCCATCGGCGACAGGCCTGTTGCCAGTCAGGGCGCCAATGGGGGACCGGCAGGACGGCCTTGTACCTGAAATGACCCGCAAGAAAGCAGCAGCTGGACCTACCGCTATCGGAATCAGCGGGATGTCGGTCTATGTACCGCCGTTCCGTGTCGACCTGCGCCAGTGGTGCGCGTGGAGCGGGTCTGAGTGGGACAAGATTCGCGACGTGGTCGGGCATGGCTTCCGCCTCATGGGACCCAACCAGAGCGTGTACACGATGGCGGCGAACGCCGTCCTCAGGCTGATTGAACGCTTCGACGTCGATCCCTCCCGCGTACGTTTCCTCGCATTGGGCACCGAGTCGAGCACGGACAATTCGGCCGGCGCGATCATCGTCAAGGGCATGGTCGACACGGCGCTGCGGGCCAAGGACTTCCCGCCCCTCTCGCGCAACTGCGAAGTGCCGGAGTTCAAGCATGCCTGCCTCGGCGGCGTCTACGCGCTGAAGAGCGCGCTGCGCTTCCTCGCAACCGATGGCCCGGAAGACCTGGCAATCGTGGTCTGTGCCGACAAGGCACTGTATGCGCGCGGCAGCAGCGGTGAGCCGACACAGGGCGCGGGCGCCGTCGCCATGCTGCTCGGGGCCAACCCGGGGCTGGTCAGCATCGACCTGCGCGCGGCGGGCACGGCATCGGACTACCGGGGGGTCGACTTCCGCAAGCCCCTGGTCAGCCGGACCCGCGTCAACGGATCAGTCATGTCGCTCGACATACCGATCTACAACGGGCGTTACTCGACCAACTGCTATGTCGATGAGATCCAGCGTGCGCTCGAGGACATGTACCGGCGTCGTGGACTCGATGCCATCGAGTACATTCGCTCGGTGGATGCGGTGTTCATGCACCGCCCGTACCAGCGAATGCCGGAAACCGGGTGGGGACTGGCCTACCTGTTTGCGTTGGCCCAGGGCAGCGAACGCGATCGCGATGAGCTGGCCGGCTACTGTCGGGGCGCTGGCCTCGACGTTGCCGACGTGATCCGCGAGATGCGCTCGGAGCCGGAGCTGGGGCAGCTTGCGGTGGCCGAACGTATCGCCGAGGACATCTTCCCGCTGAGCCTCGCGATACTCAAGGTGTTCCGCAAGAGCGAGGCCTTCGCCCGCTACGTCCGCGGCAAGATGCTGCTGGGCGCAGACTATATGCAGGAGCTGGGCAACCTCTACACGGGTGCGCTGCCAGCCTGGCTGGCAGCGGGCTTCAGCGACGCCTCCGAACGCGGACTCGATCTTGCCGGCCAGGAGGTTCTGGCGCTGGGCTATGGCAGCGGCGACGCCGCCGACGCCATCCCGATGCGCGTGGTGTCCGGATGGGAACAGGCAGCGGCACGGATCCGGGTGGCCGAGGCGCTGGAGGGCAGCACCGACCTGACTGCGGAGCAGTATGCCGCGCTGCGTGAGGGCACCAGCCCCGACGGGCTGACGCTGCGTGCATCGGCGGAGTTCATCATCGAGCGTGTCGGCAACGACACGGGCCACGCGTTTCAGGATGACGGCATCGAGTACTACCGCTACGTTCACTGACCTGGCAGGGGTTACCGGCCCGTCTCCGGCTCTCCACCCCTGGGTTGAAGGAACCCTCAGCTGACGGTCAGCCCGCGCCCGCAGGGCGGCACATCCATCGTCACCAGGCCTTCGGCGGCACATTGCGCCCGCAGCCGTCCCAACGCCTGCGGGTCGGCGCCGAACACGACACCAAAGTCGCCCCCGCCGGCACCTGACGGCTTGTAGACCAGCCCCTGCGCGCGCGCGAGTTCGCGCAGGCGCCGGTGCTCCGGCGTGTATATTCCGATGCCGGCCGCCTCATCCAGCTGCAGCAAGGCGGCATCGTAGTCGGCCAGCGCCGGCAGCAGCGCCCCCAGCCTGGCAGCGCGCCAGGCCTGCTGCACCCGCTCCGCCGTCGCCTTCATGCGCCCGAGGTGCGCAGAAAACGCGCCCGGTTCCCGCTGCTGCCAGGCTTCGTAACGACCCACCAGCATCGTCGTCGATGCACCGGCACCGGTCCAGATCGCGAGCATGCGCAAGGGGTCTGGCCAGGACACCGGCAAGATCCCGCCCGAAACGTCACGTGCGACCACGCCCCCGTGGAGCGAAGCTGCAACGTCGATCCCGCTGCCCAGGCCGCCCTGCAATCGCCTGTGGGCATCGAGGCAGAGTGCGAGCATGCCCTGCGGCGGCAGGCGTCGCCCCAGCAGGGCAAGCAGCGCGCCAGTCAGCGCGACGGTGACTGCGGCGCTTGATCCGAGGCCAAGCTTGCTGCGGGTTCCATCGGCCAGTGTGGTCTGGAAGGACTCGCTGCGGATCTCGACCCGGCAGGCCGGCAGGGCCTCGGCGGCTGACAGTTGGCCGGATGCCGCCAGAGCGGCGAGCACCGATTCCAGCGGGCCCCCGTTCGGCCCCGGTGACTCACCGACCCACTGGAGACTGCCATCGGCTGCACAGCAGAAGCAGGCTTCGGGGGCATCGCCAGCGGCCAGCTCCGACGGGCCGGCCTTCAGGCGGAACAGCCGGACGCGCACCCGCGCATCGACGGCGACGGCCAGGGCGGCAGCACCATGCAGCACCGCGTATTCACCGGAAATGACCAGCTTGCCCGGCGCATCTGCCTCAGGCATCGCGCTGCGTGACCCGGGCCGCCTCACCCAGCGGACTGCTGACCGTCCGCAGGACACCCGGGATGGCCGAGAGAACCTGCTCGACCCGCCCGCTGGCCTCGCTGAGGCAGACCGCCTTGATCTGTGGCCCGGCATCGACCGTGAAAAACACCGGCACGCCTTCGGCGCGCAGCGCCTGGATCGCGAGGATGCAGGCCAGTGTCGCAGGTGACCAGTACATCAGCGGCGGGCGGCTCGTCATCATCACGGCATGCATCTTGAGGCAGCTGTGCTCGGAGACCTCGGCCAGGCCGGTGAAGTCGCGCTCCGCAATGCATTGCAGCGCGCGCTGGATGTCGGCTTCATGGGTCTCAACCCAGACCGGATAGCAGGGCGAAGTGGCCTCGCTGAGCCGCATACCCGGCCGTGACCCGGTCTCCTTGGCCTCCAGGCGCGTGATGGCCACCACCACCGAGACCGGCCACTCGGCAGGACCGAGCAGCGGCTCGCAGACCGTGCCCTCGCCCTGGTTGCGCAACTGCACGAACCCGCCGAACAGCGAGCGCGGTGCCGACCCCGAGCCGACACGGGCAACTTCCTGCAGCCTGGAGGGCTCGGGCTCGAGCCCCAGCGCTGCCGCACCGGCCAGCGCAAGCGCCGCAAAGCCGGAGGCCGAGGACGCCAGCCCCGCCCCGGTCGGAAAATCGTTCCAGCTCTCGACCCGGGCACGCAGCTGCGTGCCGGCATCGGCCCGCAGCATGTCCAGGCAGGTGGTGACCCGCGCGGAAGCCCCGGCATCAACCACCCCGTTCAGGCTGACCTCGTCGGCAGCCAGGCCGGCGCTGAACTGCACCGTGGTCTGCGTCTGCATGCCGCCTAGGGTGACGGACAGCGAGCCCGTCGCCGGCAGGTTGCCTGCTGCGGCCCGCTTGCCCCAGTATTTGATCAGTGCGACGTTGGGGTGCGCCACGGCGCTTGCGCGCATCCTGTGTTCTCCTGCTTGCGGCGTGGCCCGGGGGGGGCCGGGGGGGCCCGGGCGCCGGATTATAGCGCGGGTGCAGCGCGTGATTTGGTACTGGGCGCGGCAGGCTCTATGCTCTGCCGCTTGTCGACTGTAGCGGGGTCAGGGATGGGCTTTTCGGGGCGGGCACAGGAATACATCAGGCGCGTTGAGGCGACCCTGGACCGCTACCTGCCGGCGGCGGACGAGCCACCGCAGCGCCTGCATGAGGCGATGCGCTACTCCACGCTGGGAGGGGGAAAGCGGATCCGGCCTCTGCTGGTCTACGCGACCGGGGAAGCGCTGGGCGTGCCCTGCGAACGGCTCGATGCACCCTCGGCGGCGATCGAGCTCATGCACGCCTTTTCGCTCGTCCATGACGACCTGCCAGCCATGGATGACGACGACCTGCGACGCGGACGCCCGACCACCCACCGTGCTTTCGACGAGGCGACGGCCATCCTCGCTGCCGATGCCATGCAGCCTCTTGCGTTCGGCATTCTCGCCAGCGACCCGGAGCTTCTTCCGTTCCCGGATGCCCAGGTGCGCCTGGTCGCTACGCTTGCTGAAGCCTGCGGCTCGAACGGGATGACCGGAGGCCAGGAAATGGACCTGGCGGCCGAGGGTCGCCGCCTGGACGCAGCCGAGATCGAGCACATCTACCGGCTCAAGACTGGCCGGCTGCTGCGCGCAAGCGTGCTTTCGGGAGCTCACTGCGCTCCGGGAACCACGGTGGACATGTATCACCGGCTGGAGCGCTACATCGATGCGCTGGGGCTGGCCTTCCAGATCCAGGATGACATCCTCGATGTCGAGGGCGTCACCGAGCAGACCGGGAAACGCGGCGGTTCCGACGAGGCCAACTGCAAGGCGACCTATCCTGCGGTGCTCGGCATGGATACCGCCCGCCGGCGTGCCGCCGAGCTGCTGGAGACCGCGCTGGACACGGTCAGCGACCTGGGGCCCGAGTTCGAAAGCCTGCGCTGGACGGCCGACTACATCGTCCGGCGCAGCGGCTGATTGTGGCGCGGGGCAGGCGGCATCACGATGTATACACGGTTTTTCGGGCTGAACGAGAAACCCTTCGCGATCACGCCGGATCCGCGCTACCTCTACCTCAGTGAGCGCCACGGCGAGGCACTGGCCCACCTGGTCTACGGGGTCACGGAGAGCGGCGGGTTCATCCAGCTCACCGGCGAGGTCGGCACCGGCAAGACCACCCTCGTGCGCAGCCTGCTGCAGCAGCTGCCAGATACGGCCGATGTTGCACTTGTCCTCAATCCTCAGCTTTCGCGCACGGAGTTCCTTGCAGCCATCTGCGAGGAGCTCCGCGTGCCGCTTCCGGCCGAGCGGAGCAGCATCAAGGCGCTGACGGACACGCTCAACCAGCGCCTGCTCGAGAATCATGCGGCGGGAAGACGGACAATACTGATCGTCGACGAGGCGCAGAACCTGCGTGTCGAGGTACTCGAGCAGGTGCGGCTGCTGACCAACCTGGAGACTGCAACGCAGAAGCTGCTCCAGATCATCCTGATAGGCCAGCCCGAGCTGCGCGAGGTGCTCGCGCGCACCGACATGCGGCAGCTGGCCCAGCGGATCACGGGTCGTTACCACCTCGAGCCGCTGACCCGCGAGGAGACTGCGGCCTATGTCGATCACCGGCTGAAGGTCGCTGGCGGGCTGGGGCAGATATTCACACCAGGCGCGCGTCGTGCGCTTTATCGCGTGAGCGGCGGGATCCCCCGGATGATCAACGTGGTGGCCGACCGTGCGCTGCTCGCCGGCTACACCCGGGAGTCACAGCAGATCACGCCGGCACTGGTCAGGGCGGCAGCTGCCGAGGTGCTGCCGGGACGGCTGCGCTGGCGCGGATGGCCCGCAAGGCTGCTGCGCCCTGTGCCGGTCATTGCGGCCTGCGCGATCCTGCTCGCAGGATCAGGATGGATGGGCGCGCGCTACTCGGCCAGCAGCGCCGCACCGCCGACACTCGCGAGCGGACTGCCGGAGACCGCAGCAAGCAGGGTGCTGCGGGCACCCGAGCTGGAGCCCGTCACCGTGCCACCGACGCGCCCACTGCCACTGCCAGCCCTGCTCGCCGCCACGGCAGACCAGACCGGCACCGATAGCGCCTTCGCGACACTGTTCAGCCTCTGGGGCATCCCGTTCGAACCCGGCGGCCGGCGCGCCTGCGAGCAGGCCGAGGACCACGACCTGCATTGCCTCTACCAGCAGAGGGGTTCGCTGGGCCAGGTCCGCAATCTCGACCTGCCGGTGATCCTGACACTGCGGGACGACGGCGCCGAACCACACCAGGTCGTGCTGGCGGGGCTCGACGACGAGTACGCCCGGCTGCGGATCGGCGAGCGCGAATTCCCCGTCAGCAGCGGTGAGATCTACGAGCACTGGTTCGGGGAGTACCTGCTGCTCTGGCGCCCGCGCATCAGTGAGGTCAAGGCGTTCGTGCCCGGGATGCGGGATCCCGAGATCCGCTGGCTGCGTGAAAGCCTGGCCGCGATCGAGGGCAGGCCGGTCGAGCCAATGGATTCCGAGGTTTACGATGCGGCCCTGGAGGCGCGGGTGCGCGCCTACCAGCGCGAACGTCTGCTGACCGTGGACGGGCTGGCAGGCCAGCAGACGCAGATCGCGATCGATGCCGACCTTGGCGGCCCGGACCACCCCAGGCTGATGCGGAACAACTGATGTCGATCATTCTGGACGCGCTGCGCAAGAGCGAGGACGAGCGCCAGCAGGGACGCCCGCCCCGGCTGGCCGACGTGCGACAGGCAGCAAGGCCGCAGTCCAGCTGGCGCTGGTGGCCGCTGCTGATGGTCGGCGTGCTGCTGCTGAACCTGCTGCTGCTGATGCTGCTGCTGCGCGACCGTGCGCCAGCCTCGCCGCCGCCGGGGGCTGTCGCACCGGCTGTCCCGGAAATCACCAGGCTCGCGCCACCGGCAGCTCCGGCAGACGAACTGCGCGAGGTCCGCCCGCTGGCGCGCGAGCCCCTGCCCCGGACACCGCAGGCCACCTCCGCGCGGGCGCCTCAGCCTGCAGCGCGCGCCCCGGGTGGAGCAGCGGCAGCGCCCGCACGTCCGGCGGCTGTCCTGACCGAGCTCGAACCCGAGCTGCCCAGTGCAGCGGACCTGGTGGCTCGCGGGCGCCTCAACATTCCCGAGCTGACCCTGGAGCTTCATGTCTACGCTGAGGAGGCGGGCCGGCGGCTGGTGTTCATCAACGGCAGCCGCTACCGCGAAGGCGACCGGCTGCAGGAAGGCCCCTTGCTCGAGGCCGTGACCGCCAGCGGCGCCGTCCTCCGGCACGAGGGAGAGCGCTTCCTGCTGCCGCGGCCCTGATGGGCGGACACAGGCCCGCGATCGACCACTTGGACGGTCCGCGCCTGCGTCGCGCTCTGCTGTCTGCAGCAGCCCGGCTCACTGCCGAACGCGATCACCTCAATGCCATCAACCTGTTCCCGGTCGCCGATGGCGATACGGGCAGCAACCTGGCGATGACCATGGAAGCCGTGACCGCGGCGCTGACGGAGCTCGCGCCCGACGGGGCGGGAGATGTCCTTGTCTGCGCGGCAGAAGCAGCGCTGGACGGCGCGCGCGGCAACTCCGGCGCGATACTCGCCCAGTATCTGCTCGGGCTGGCCGAGACACTGGGCGACTGCCGCCGACTCGAGCCGGCGCTGCTTGGTCCCGCGCTGAGTCATGCAGCCTCGCAGGCGCGCTCGGCGCTGGCAGACCCGCAGCCGGGGACCATGCTGACGTTGATGGATGCGGTCGCCGCAGCGGCTGTCGGCACTGCTTCGGACGATTTGGGCACGCTGATGGACGCCGTCAGGCAGGCTTCGGCCGGGGCGCTGCTGGAAACGAGGAGAATGCTGGCCGTCCATCGCGCTGCCGACGTCGAGGACGCGGGTGCGCGCGGGTTCTTCCTGCTGCTCGAGGGCATGGTCGCGGCGCTTTCTGGCCATGATCCACAGCCGGAGCTCGATCCTGGCCAGGCCGTCCGGATCACGCCTGGCGGGCTGCACACGCCAGGATGCGTTGATCCTGCGCGGCGCTACTGCTCCGAGTGCGTGGTCAGCGCACAGGGCATCGATGCCGGAGCGATGCGCGCGGAGCTGGAGCACTTCGCCGACAGTGTCGTGGTGATCGGCCATGCCCGCAGGGTCCGGGTACATGCTCACGTGGCAGACCCGGGACGGCTCTTCGCGCTCGCCGCCCGTCACGGGCGTGTGAGCCAGGAGAAAGTCGATGACATGATCCGCCAGCAGGATGCGGTGGGCCGCGGCCAGCGGGTGGCGATCGTGACAGATTCCGGCGCCGACCTCCCCGCCGAGCTCTGCGATAGCCTTGGCATCCACCTGGTTCCGCTCCGGGTCAACTTTGGCGGGCGCAGCTACCTGGACAAGGCCGGGCTTGGCAGCGAGCGCTTCTTCAGCATGCTGGACGAGGAGTTGGAGCACCCGACGACATCGCAGCCTGCCCCGGCTGACTACCGGCGCCTGCTCGGCTTCCTGCTGGACCACCATGAGCATGTGATCGTCCTAAGCCTGAGCAGCCGGATCACCGGTACCTGGCAGGCCGGGCCGGGCCCCCCGCGGAGAGAGCCGGAGACCAGCGCTGCACGGTCATCGACAGCCGCAATCTCTCGCTGGGACAGGGCCTGCTTGCGATGCGGGCAGCCGAACTTGCGCGGGCAGGGCTCGGGTATGAACTGATACTCGATACGCTTGCCGGACACATCGGCGAGACACCCTGCCTTGGCCTGGTCGAGGACCTGCGCTATGCGGTTCGGGGCGGGCGCATAAGGCCCTACCATCGCGTCATTGCCGGGCTGCTGGGCGTGCGGCCCCTGCTCGGCGTGACTGCCGAGGGCCAGGTCCGGGCCCGGGGCCTGGTGCCACGCTGGCGGGACCCGATCGAGGGGCTGCTGGGCGGTGCCCGGCGGCTGCTTCGACCGGGCCAGCGCTACCGGATCCTGATTGGTCATGCGGCACGGCCCGAGCAGGCCGCCCGGCTTAGCCGGGCATGCTCCGCCCTTGCCGGCGTGGCAGAGGTGCATACCGCCGAGCTGGGCCCGACGCTGGGCGTTCATGGCGGACCGGGCACGCTTGGCCTGGCCCTGCAGCGTCTCGATGACGCGCAGCCGGCTGTGGCTACTCGCGGATCCCGGTACCCCGCCTGAGCAGGAGCAGGCAGGTCGAGTAGAGGATCGCGAAAAACACCAGGATGATGCTGTAGGCGATCCAGAGGCTGATGTCCGACACCCCCAGCATGCCGTAGCGGAACGCGTTGACCATGTAGAGAATGGGATTAAGCAGCGAGAGCTTCTGCGCGAACTCCGGCAGCAGGGAGATCGAGTAGAACACGCCGCCCAGGTAGGTCAGCGGGGCAAGCACGAAGGACGGGATGATCGAGACATCGTCGAATTTCCTCGCGAGTATCGCGTTGATCAGGCCACCCAGCGAGAACACGATCGCGGTCAGGGCAAACACACTGAGCATCACCAGCGGATAAGCCATAGGCAGCTCTGTGAACATCAGGGCCACCAGCATCACGACCAGCCCAACCACCATGCCCCGGACTGCGCCGCCGGCCGCATGCCCGAGGACGATGATGTAGTTGGGCATTGGGGCCACCAGCATTTCCTCCAGGTGACGCTGGATCTTGGCCGAGAAAAAAGAGGACACGACGTTGCCATACGAGTTCGTGATCACGGCCATCATGATCAGGCCGGGGGCGATGTACTGCATGTAGTCGAAGCCGCCCATCTCGCCGATCCGCCGGCCGATCAGGCCGCCGAAGATGACGAAATACAGCGTCATCGTGATGGCTGGCGGCAGTATGGTCTGCGGCCAGATCCGGATGACCCGCACCAGCTCCTTGCGCGCCAGCGTGTAGAAGCCGACAAGCCGCATCCGCAGCAGGCTCAAGGCATCACCTCGGCGGCTGTCGGACGGGCACCCGGAGCACGGCTGGTGAGCCGGAAGAACAGCTCTTCCAGGCGATTGGAGCGGTTACGCATGCTCAGCACGTGGAGGCCGGCCTGTTCGAGGGCTGCGAACAGGTCATTGAGGTCATGGCCCTCGCCCACGACGACCTCTATCTCGTGCTCCCCGGTGACCCGCACCGGGAAGCCGGTCAGCTGGGGAGCCTGCGCCACGCTGTCCCGGAGGTTCAGCAGCAGAACCTGCTCCTTCAGCCTGCGCAGCACCCGGCTCATGCGGTCATGCTCGATGATGCGCCCGTGGTCGATGATCGCAACGTGGCGACACAGTTGCTCCGCTTCCTCGAGGTAGTGGGTAGTCAGGATGATCGTGGTGCCACTTTCATTGAGTGCGGCCAGGAACTCCCACATCGAGCGACGGATCTCGATATCCACCCCGGCCGTCGGCTCATCCAGGATGAGCAGCCGGGGACGGTGCATCAGGGCGCGCGCGATCATCAGCCGCCGCTTCATGCCGCCGGACAGGTTACGCGCCGAGTCCTTGCGCCGGTCCCAGAGCTGGAGCTGCTCCAGGCAC
This sequence comes from Chromatiales bacterium, assembly GCA_020831895.1. Lineage (GTDB taxonomy): Bacteria > Pseudomonadota > Gammaproteobacteria > Steroidobacterales > JAFIFS01. The sequence continues at coordinate 75,339 of JAFIFS010000027.1, read as the reverse complement.
TCCTGCGCGCGGCGCCGCGCAGCGCGCGGGCCCACCCCATAGAAGCCGGCGGCGGTCGTGACGATGTTGTGCACGGTATCGAACTGGTTCAGGTTGACTTCCTGAGGTACCACCCCGATCAGTGCCTTGGCCACATCCGGCTCGCGCAGCAGGTCGTGGCCGAACACCCGGACACTGCCGGAGGTTCTGTTCACCATCGACGTCACGATGCCGATCAGTGTCGTCTTGCCGGCGCCATTGGGCCCCAGCAGGGCAACGAAATCACCCTCCGGAACCTCCAGCGTCACGCCTTTCAGCGCCTGGTTGCCGTTGCGGTAGGTCTTGACGAGATCGTGGACGGCCAGAGCCTGCATGGCCGGGCATTGTGCACGTCACTCCGATCAAAGCAATGGCTGGCGCTGGCGCAGGGCCTGGTCCGGGCGCCTGAGCCGGGCAGCATCGGCCGGGGCACAGGCCAGGCCGAGCTGGACCAGCGCCACCCTGGCCAGGCGAAGCATTTCCCGGTCAGGGTGAACCGAGGCCTCGAGCAGGTCCGGCCAGCAGCGGGGGTGCTCGGCGAACCGGGCCCGGAGCAGCACGGCGGCGCGGCCGGCGCGGCGCTGGATCTCGCCGAAGTCGAGATCGGCCAGCCAGCTCGCGGGCTGGTCGAAGCAGCCCGCGTAGAGAGCTGCCAGAGCGGGTGACTGACGGTTCAGCTGCCACAGCCAGGTGAGCAGCCCGGCGGCGAAGATCTCGGCCTGCGAGTCAGGCAGCGCCTGCTGCGCAGGCGCATCGGCCACCCGCTGGACACCACCGTCAGGCGCCGGCTCGTCGGCGAGGCAGGCCAGCAGGCAGGGCGTGCGCGCGAGTCGCAGCAGCGCGGGCGCCGGCAGCTGGGCCAGGCGGCCGCGCAGCTCCGACGGCAGCCCGAACGCTGTCCCGTCCCTTGGCCTGCTCATCATTTTCAGGAACTCGAGATTCAGATCCCGCATCTCCTTGCGCAGGGTCTTTTCCAGCACTTCCGGAACCATTCGCATCTCCCCGTCCAGCCATCCGCGACCTACTATATCTGGGAAATTTTTCCCAAAAAATAATCTACCGGGCTACATTTGGGAAAATAAGCCCAATTATGGCAACAGGGGACCGAAATGAGAGTCACGGACAACCGCTATGCCGGCGAGCGCCGCAAGTTCGACCTCGCCGTCCGGATGATCCGCCTGGAGGCGAGAACGGGAACGATCAGGCATTGCACCGGATTCAGTGAGGACCGCATACGCAAGATTTATGCGCATTATTTCCCCGGCAGTGGCCAGGACCGGGTACGCCGACGGCGAGGGAAGTCCCCCACCCAGATCAGGCCTTTCCTGAGTTCCTCCCGGCGCCAGTGCGAGGCCACCGTCCTGGGCTGCCTGTTCATCTACTTCAGCGCACTCAAGCTCGCAGGTCCGCGGGTCGAACCCGGCGTGCCGGGACCGGGCGGGGTTGAGCTCGGTGAGCGGCTTTGCGATGCCTATGAAACCCATCGGGCGGTCTATCCTGACCCGCAGCTGAGCTTCGAGTGGGCCTGGAATCTCTACCAGCTGCTGGCGCTCCGCCGCGAACTGCGCCTTGGCTGGTGCGCAAGCTGCTTCGGCCCCTACATCCAGGATGCCTTTGCGCTGGATTACAGCCGCTGTCCTGTCTGCGAACTCAAGGATCTGGCCCGGAACAGCTGAGGGGATTTGCTACGCTTGCAGTCCCTCTGCCACCGTCCTGCCGGACAGCCGCACCCGATGGACTATCCGCTGACTTTCGCCGGCAATCCGGTCGAGCGCTGCGCCGAATTGCGGCCCGAGGCCACCCGGCTGCTCGAAGATCCAGCCACACGGTTCCTGCTGGTCCACGAGGGTTCGCTGCTGGTGGATGCCGGGGGCCCACTGCTGCTGCAGGCGGCAGCCGTGAGACCCTGGCGTACACCGGCGGTGCAGCCGATCTTCCTCGGGCGACTGCCCTCCGGGGGCTTCTGGCTGTTCCTGCTGGCGGTCGACGGCCCGGCACCGGATCTCCCGCCCGGCCGGCTGGCCACGCTGGGCGATGTCGCAGCCACGCTGCCAGGTGATGCGGCTGCACTGCTGGCCTACGCGCGGGCCATGGCGCTCTGGCAGCGCCGGCACCGCCATTGCGGCGCCTGTGGCAAGCCCAATGAACCGGTCGATGGCGGCTTCGTCATGGCCTGCCCGGATCCTGCCTGCGGTCACCGCAGTTTCCCCCGCCTCGACCCGGCCGTGATCACCCTGGTGCACGACGGCGACCGCTGCCTGCTCGGCCGCCAGCCCGGCTGGCCGCAGGGACAGTTCTCGACCATCGCCGGATTCGTCGAGCCCGGGGAAAGCCTGGAGGACGCGGTTCGCCGGGAGGTCGCAGAAGAAACGGCGATCAGCGTTGGCGCGTTGACCTACCTGGGCTCCCAGCCCTGGCCTTTTCCCTCCGCGCTGATGATCGGCTTTCATGGGCTGGCCACCAGCACAGACATCCAGACGCGGGACAGCGAACTGGAGCAGGCGCGCTGGTTCAGCCGCACCGAGCTGGCGAGCGGCGCCTGCACGCTGCCACCCCAGGCCTCGATCGCCTGGCACCTGATCGCCGCCTGGTTCGACGCTGAGGGCGGCTTTCCCCCGCTGGCCAGCCTTGGCCTTGCGGCACCGGGCCTGCGCAGCCGCAGCAGCCAGCGGGCCTGAAGCCATGTGCCTGGTCGCGATCGCGCGCGATGCGCACCCGCGCTGGCCCCTGATCCTGCTGGCGAACCGGGACGAGTTCCACGACCGGCCGAGCGCGGCAGCGAGCTGGTGGACTGATGCGCCCGATGTCTTTGGCGGCCGCGACCTGCAGTCGGGGGGCAGCTGGCTTGCCGTGGCGCGCAGCGGACGGTTCGCCGTGGTCACCAACCTGCCGGCGCGGGCCGTGGGCAGGCAGACCGGACTCAGCCGCGGCGAGCTTGTCGCCGGCTTCGTGACCGGAGCCGCACCAGCCGGCGAGTTCCTGGCCGCGCTGGCCCCCAGGGCAGCCGATTACGCAGGCTTCTGCCTCATTGCCGGAGACCACCATGCAGCGCTTGCGCTCGAGTCGCCGGGCGCCGGGCCTGTGCGCGCGCTCGGACAGGGCGTGTTCGCGTTCAGTAATGCGCCGATGTCGGCACGCTGGCCCAAGGTCGAGCAGCTGCGCGCCCGCCTGGCCTCCCTGCTGGGCAGTGGCGGCGAACCCGCGACCGCGACGCTGCTCGAGATGATCGGGCCGCAGGCGAACGGCTGCCTGCCGAAGCCGGCCGGCAGCCAGGCGACAGGCCCATCCGTACCGGTGCCGGTGGACGAGCTGCCGCATACGCCCTTCGTGATCGGGGCTCGATACGGAACGCGCTGCTCCACCGTGGTCCGCATTGGCGCGGCCGGAGGCTGCGAAGTCGTCGAACGACGCTGGGCGCCCGGAGGGCGGCAGGCCGGGGAGACACGCACGCTCTTCCGACTCGACGCGGGTTTCGCTTGACTTCTGGCCAGAGAAGAATAATATGCGCATCCATTTCAGGGTATGTGCATGATTTAGAATGCCGGTCGGTGGGGAACAGCGCGCGCGGCGCCAGCAGGCGATCCTCGAGATCCTCGAGAGTTACCCGGTGGTCCGGCAGGCAGAGCTGGTCCAGCTGCTGCTGCAGCGTGGCATAGAGGCGACGCAGTCCAGCATCAGCCGTGACCTGCGCCAGCTGGGTATCGCCAAGCTGGGCAGCGGCTACCAGCCAGTGGAGGACGAGCCCCCCGCAGGCGCGCGGGATGCGGAGCTGCTTGCAGGTTTCATACAGGGCACCGCGACAGCCGGGCCGAACCTGACGGTGATACGCACCGTGGTCGGCGCCGCACAGCGGGTGGCGGTCATCCTCGACCGGAGCGGATGGCAGGAGATTGTCGGCACGGTATCCGGCGACGACACGATTTTCGTCGCCACGCGCGACGCGCAGGGGCAGCGCCAGCTGCTCGCACGGCTGCGCAACAGTTTCGGCGAGGGAACCGTGGCCAGCTAGCCGCGGCGACATCGCACTTACAGCAACGCTTCACAGGATCAGCAACGCATGGGCCAGCAAGACAACGCGACCACACCGATCATCCTCGCCTTCTCGGGCGGCCTGGACACTAGCTTCTGCGTGCCCTGGCTCAGGGAAACCTGCGGGCGACCGGTAGTGACGGTGACCGTCAACACGGGCGGGATCGATGCCGGGGCAGCCCGGGAACTCGAGGCCCGGGCGCGGGCGCTGGGCGCCCAGGACCACATCCTGGTCGAGGCCAGGGAGGTCTTCTTCCAGCGTGTGCTGCGCCACCTGATCGCCGGTAACGTGCGGCGGGGGCAGTTCTACCCGCTGTGCGTCGGCGCCGAGCGGGGCGTACAGGCGATGCTGCTGGCCGAGGCGGCCCAGAAGCTGGGAAGCAACACGGTCGCGCACGGGTGCACCGCGGCCGGCAACGACCAGGTGCGCTTCGAGGTCACGCTGCGGACGATCAACCCGGACCTGGAAGTACTGGCACCCGTTCGTGACCAGGGCTTCATCCGGTCGGTGCAGGTGGAGTACCTGGAAAAGCACGGCCTGCCGGTGCCCTCGCGGGGATCGGCCTACTCGATCAACCGCGGGCTCTGGGGAATAACCATTGGCGGGCGCGAGACCCTCGACTCCCGCGAAAGCATCCCCGAGTCTGCCTGGGTGGTCTCTGCGGGTGCGCTGGACAGCCCCCGCACACCGGAACGGCATGTGATCGGTTTCTCCGCCGGGGTTCCGGTCAGCCTTGACGGGCGCGAGATGGACCCGGTCGCGCTGGTCGAGGCGCTGGAGCCACTGGCCGGCGCGTACGGCATCGGGCGCGGCGTACACCTCGGTGACACGGTGCTGGGCACCAAGGGCCGCGTCGCGTTCGAGGCACCGGCAGCGGAGGTGCTGCTGACAGCACACCGCGAGCTGGAGAAACTGGTGCTGTCCTCCCTGCAGATCCGGATCAAGGACATGATAGGCAACCTCTACGGTGACTATATCCACGAGGGCAGGCAGCTCGACCCGGTCTGCCGGGACATCGAGGCGCTGTTTTCCTCCTCGCAGCAGCGCGTCACTGGCGAGGTCAACCTGCTGTTCCGCCCAGGGAGCCTGTTCGTGGAGGGCGTGACGTCTCCCTATTCCCTGCTGGCCGCGACGCGCGGCGTCTACGGCGAGGCTGCAGGCGAGTGGACACCCCAGGACGCGCTCGGCTATGCGCGCATCCTGTCGTTGCCCGGGATCCTCCAGTCACGTGCCGGCCAGGCCGGCACCCGGGGCTGAGCACCGATGAAAACAGTCATTGCCGACAAGATTGCCTCGGTCGCCCAGCACCGCAAGCTCAAGCGGGAACTGCGTGTCTCGGCGGATATCCCCTGCGAAGAAGGCGTGCTTATTGCCGCCGAGATCCTCGACAACAAGGGCACCTACAACACGCTCGAGCTGCTGAGCGGACGCATGGCGCGGGTCAAGCGCGGTGATATCGTCGTCGGTGCCCTAGGCCATCGCAAGGCGCTGTTCGGCTACTCGGGCCACCTGCCGACGGAGCTTGCGGTAGGCGACACGGTGCAGCTGCTGAACATGGGCGGCGTGTTCGGCATCGTCGATTCCATCAACGCGAGCCTGGGCAAGCCCTTCGATGCGCGTGTGCTCGGCACCGTGCTGGAGTTCCCCTATCTGGGCGAACGCATCGGCGTCCCCGCGCGGGTCGGCCTGGAGAAGCTGGCCCCTGACCACCCGCTGAACCCGAACGGCGTTCCTATGGTGGCCATTGCCGGCACCTGCATGAATTCCGGCAAGACAGCGGCGGCCTGCGCGATTGTCAGCCGCCTGCGCCATCACGGCTTCAAAGTCGACGCCTTCAAGTCGACCGGCGTCGCCCTGCGCCGGGACATCCTCGCGATGGAGGATGCCGGCGCGCGCAACACGATGATCTTCACCGACTTCGGCGTGGTATGCACGACAGCGGCCAATGGCCCGGCGGTCACTCGCACCATGATGAGCCGGCTGGCCGCCGAGCAGCCGGACGTGATCGTGTTCGAGCTGGGAGACGGGATACTGGGGGCCTATGGGGTCGAGGCGATACTGCGTGACGAGGCGATCAGCTCCGCGCTGACCTCCGTCGTGCTCTGTGCGAACGACCCGGTGGGCGCCTGCGGCGGCGTGCGCATGCTGCGTGAAGATTTCGGAATCGAGCCAGGCGTTGTCACCGGGCCAGCCACCGACAACCAGGTTGGCAAGGACATCATCGAGACGCGGATGGGCGTGGCCGCGATCAATGGCGTGACCGATGCGATGGACCTCGGCGACGCAGTCGCCCGCCAGATCGGGCTGCTGGGCTGATGGCTGGCCGGATACCCGCGCTCGTGCTCGGCGGCAGCGGCTATGTCGCCGGCGAGCTGCTGCGCCTGATCAGCCTGCACCCGCACCTGGAGCTGGCCGGTGTGATGTCGGACAGCCAGGCCGGCCAGCCCCTGCGCCATGCGTTCCCGCACCTGCAGGGTGGCGCAGGCAGTCAGCGCTTTGCCGCGCGCGAGGAGCTGCTCGGGCGCTTCAGTCCAGGACGCCTGGCGCTGTTCTCGGCCGCGCCGCATGGGGCCAGCGCGGAGCTGATCGCCGGCATGATCCGGCACGGGGAGGCAGCCGGGAGCGAGCTCACGATCGTCGACGTGTCGGCGGACTTCCGCTTTGCCGATGCCGATGCCTACGCAAAGGTCTACCGGCACCCCCACGGGGCGCCGGAGCTGCTGGACCGCTTCGCCTGCGCATTGCCCGAGCATCTTCCGGGCACGCCACGGCCTTTCGTCGGGCACCCGGGGTGCTTTTCGACCGCGATGCTGCTGGCGGCGGTGCCCCTGCTCAGCCTCGGCCTGGCCGGCTCCGACCTGCATGCCGTCGGCATCACCGGCAGCACGGGGTCGGGTCGCTCCCCGGGCAGCGGCACACACCATCCGGAGCGCCACTCGAACCTGTATGCCTACCAGCCCCTGCGGCACCGTCATGCGCCGGAGGTGGTCGGCATCTGCGCGCGCCTGACCGGCGCCCGTCCCGCGCTGCATTTCGTACCCCATTCCGGGCCTTTCGCCCGGGGCATCTACCTGACGCTGCAGACACGGCTCGCCAGGCCGGCAGGCGAGGATACCGTGCGCGAGCAGATCGCCGGATTCTACGCCGGCCAGCCCTTCGTCGAGGTGGTGGACGGCATGCCCCGCATCAAGGCCGTGGCAGGCAGCAACTACGCCAACATAGGCGTCAGCTGCGATGGGGAGCAGCTGGCCGTTATGGTCGTGATCGACAACCTCGTGAAGGGCGCCGCCGGGGGCGCCATGCAGTGGATGAACCGCCTTCTCGGCTGGCCCGAGGAGACGGGCCTCACCGCGCCGGCACTGGGCTGGACCTGATCATGAACGGCAGCAATACACACCTGGTCGATGTCTATCCCTACCTGCCCTTCACCCCGGATCGTGGTGAGGGACCGTGGCTTTTCTCCGGTGAGCGCCGGGTGCTGGACCTCTACGGGGGCCATGCCGTCGCCGCGCTGGGCTACGGCCATCCGGATGTCATGCGCGCACTGGAGGAGCAGGCACGGAAGCTGTTCTTTGCCAGCAACGTGGTCGCCCTCGATGTGCGCGAGCGTGCGGCCCGGCGCCTCGCCGGCTTCGCACAGCCGCACCTGGACCGTGTGTTCTTCGCCAACAGCGGGGCCGAGGCCAACGAGAATGCGCTGCGCCTGGCCTGCCGCCTGACAGGCCGGCGGCGCGTGATCGCGATCGAGCATGGCTTCCATGGCCGCACGGCGGCAGCGGCAGCCGTAACCTGGGGCGCACTCGACAAGTGGTACGGTTTCCCGCGTACGCCGCTCGAGGTCGACTTCATTCCGCGCAACGACAGCAGCGTCGCGATTGAGCTGATCGACGGCGAAACCGCGGCCGTGATACTCGAGCCCGTTCAGGGCCAGGCTGGCGCCTTCGACCTGGACGCGGATTTCGTCCGGACGATTGCCGAGGCCTGCGGGCGCCACGGGGCGCTGCTGATCGCGGACGAGGTCCAGTCGGGCATGGGCCGCTGCGGCGCGCCGTTCGCGATCGACCTCTACGGGGTGAAGCCCGACATGCTCACCGTGGCCAAGTCGCTGGCCGCCGGCTTTCCGACCAGCGCGCTACTCATGGGCGCCGAAGTCGCCCGGGAGCTGAGGCATGGCGACCTCGGCACGACCTTCGGTGGTGGGCCGCTGGCCTGTGCGCTGATCGAGACCGTGATCGACGTGATCGAGCGCGATGGGCTCATCGACAGCGTGTATGCCTTGGGCGGGGCGCTGCGCGCAGCGATGCCCCTCGGCCCGGTGACCGGCGTCCAGGGACGCGGCTTCCTCCTCGGCCTGCGCTGCAGCCGGCCGGCGCGGCAGGTGCTGTCCGAGCTGCTGGAGCGGGACATCCTGGTCGGCGCGAGCGCCGACCCGAACGTGATCCGGCTGCTGCCCCCGCTGAACCTCGAGCGGCAGCATGTCGATCACTTCCTCGCGGTGCTGTCGACAATGCAAGCCTGAACCTCTGCCCGAAACCCACAGGAAAACCCACATGTCACTGAAGGAATTCAACGACTTGGCCGAGCTCGACCCCGCGGCAGTCGAGTCGCTGCTGAAGCTCGCGCGCCGGCTGCAGGATCGGCCCGAACCCCAGGCGCTGGCCGGCAAGGTGCTCGCGCTGCTGTTCCTCAGCCCGTCGCTGCGGACACTGTCCTCTTTCCAGGCTGCGATGCTGCGCCTGGGCGGTGGCTCGTTCGTGATCTCACCGGACATGTCGATCCACGGGCTGGAGACACGTTCCGGCATCGTGATGGACGGGGCCGCCGCCGAGCACCTGCGCGAGGCAGTGCCCGTCATCAGCTCCTATGCCGACGCGCTGGGCATCCGTGCCTTCGCCAACCGCAGCAGCCTCGAGGACGACCTGTCGGACCGCGAGTACAAGGCCATGCGCGAGCTGGTGACCGTGCCACTGATCAACATGGAGTCGGCGATCCAGCACCCGTGCCAGAGCCTGGCTGACTGGAAGACCATGGATGACCTGGGCATTCCGCGACAGGGCGGCAAGTTCGTCCTCAGCTGGGCCTGGCACCCGCGCGCGCTGCCGCTCGCGGTTCCGTCCGCCACCCTGCACATGGCCGCGATGCGCGGTATGGACGTCACTGTCGCTGCACCGGAGGGCTTCGAGCTGCCGGAGCCGATCATGGCCAGGGCCAGGGCGGCAGCTGAGCATAGCGGTGGCTCGGTCAGAGCCACCAATGACCGGGCGGAGGCGCTCGAGGGCGCACAGGTGATCTACGCGAAGGAGTGGTCCTCGACCCGGCACTACGGCGATCGCCTGGCCGATGCCGAGCTTCGGGAGCAGCTGCAGGACTGGTGCGTGGACGACCCGTGGTTCGGGACGACAGCGCCGGACTGCCGGCTCATGCACTGCCTGCCGGTACGCCGCGGTGTGGCGGTCACCGACCGGGTGCTGGATGGACCGCGAAGCGTCGTCATCCAGGAGGCACAGAACCGGATGTGGGGACAGATGGCTGTCCTCTACCAGATGATCGGACCGGGGGCGTAGATGATCCAGAACCTGCAGAATCGCGACATTGTCGTGGGCGCACTCAAGCATGCGGCGCCTTACATCCGCATGTTCAAGCGCCAGACCTTCGTGCTCAAGGCCGGCGGCGAGGTTTTCGCCTCGGCCGATGCGACGCGCAACCTGCTCGAGCAGGTGGCCATACTTCACCAGGTCGGCATCCGCGTCGTGCTCGTGCATGGCGGAGGCCCGCAGGCGACCGAGCTTGCCCGGGCGCTGGGGGTCTCGACACGTATGGTGGCTGGGCGACGCGTCACCGACGCCGATACGCTGGAAGTGGCGACGATGGTGCTGAACGGGCAGATCAACACCCGGATCCTGGCGATCTGCCGGGAACTCGAGCTGCCGGCCGTCGGGATCAGCGGCGTCGATGCGGGCCTGATCAGGGCACATCGCAGGCCCCCGGTTGCGGTGCCGGGCGAGGGCGAGGCTGCGGTGGACTACGGCTTCGTTGGCGACATCGACACGGTGGACGCGGATGTGCTGAAGGCCCAGCTCGAGAGCGGCATGGTGCCAATTGTGAGCCCGCTTTCGGCCGATGACAGCGGCACGCTCCTCAACATCAATGCCGACACCGTGGCAGCGGCGCTGGCCTCGGCCCTCGGTGCCGCCAAGCTCGTGCTGGCCACGGGCGCGCCCGGCATCCTGGAGGACCGCAGCGACCCGGCCTCCCTGGTCTCCTACATCGACCTGGACGGCCTGCAGGCGCTGCGTGTGAAAGGCTCCCTGGCTGAGGGCATGCTGCCCAAGGCGACAGCGATCGAGACCGCGATCCGCGGCGGTGTTCCGCGCGTGCACATCATCTCGTGGAAGGTACCCGACAGCCTGCTGCTCGAGGTGTTCACCAACGAGGGGACCGGGACGCTGGTGGTCGAGAACATCGCGACGCTGAGCGACGAGGAACAGGGCAAGGGCCGCTGAGGCGGACAGGAGAACGCAGGTGAAACGCCTCTGGGACAAGGGACAACCGCTGGATGAGCGCATCCTGCGATATACAGCCGGGGAAGACCACGTGCTCGATGGGCGCCTGGTCCCCTACGATGTTCGGGCGTCGATAGCGCATGCCCGTATGCTGCATGAGCAGAAGCTACTGTCTGACCAGGACTTCAGGGCCATCCGCACGGGACTCGAGTCGCTTGCAGCTTCACACGCCGCAGGCGAGTGGACGATCTCGCTGCAGGAAGAGGATGTGCACACGGCCCTGGAGCAGCGCCTGACGGCAATGGCCGGGGAAGCCGGCCGTCGCATTCACCTGGGGCGGTCACGCAACGACCAGGTGCTGGCCGCGCTGCGCCTCTACCTGCAGGATGCCGCCGAGGATCTCGCCGCGGCGGCAGAGAAGCTGGCCAGCGCGCTGGACGCGCTGGCCGAGCGTGAAGCAGACACCGAACTGCCAGGCTACACGCATATGCAGCAGGCGATGCCGAGTTCGGTCCAACTGTGGGCCGGTGGGTTCGCGACGGAGCTGCGCGACGATGCCGCAGCGATACGCGCGACGCACCGGCGCATCAGCCGCAATCCGCTGGGCAGCGCGGCGGGCTATGGGGCGCCCGGCCTGCCGATCGACCGCGAGGCGACACGCCGCGCGCTAGGCTTCGACACGATCCACGAACCGGTGACCGCGGTCCAGCTTTCGCGCGGCAAGGCCGAGGCCGCGCTGGTGTTCGAACTCACGGTATCGATGCAGGACCTCGGACGGCTGGCCAGCGACCTGCTGCTGTTCTACACGCAGGAGTTCCGCTTCGTCGCGCTCCCCGAGTCGATGACAACCGGGTCCTCCATCATGCCCCAGAAGCGCAACCCCGACGTACTCGAGCTGGTGCGCGGCGCCGGCGCCACGCTCAACGGCTGCCTGACGGAGATCCTCGGCCTGCAGGCCAAGCTGGGCTCCGGCTACCAGCGTGACCTGCAGCGGGTCAAGGCACCGCTGTTCAGGGCGATCGACCTGAGTGCCGACTCGCTGGCGATCATTGAATACCTCGTCGGCGGCCTCCGCTTTCTGCCGGAGAACATCCGCATGGATCCGGGCGTGCATGCAGCAGGACGCGCGAACCGGCTGGTGCTCGAGGAGGGCATCAGCTTCCGCGAGGCCTACCAGCGCGTCGGGCGCGAGCTTGCAGGGGGTGACGGCGGTGCGGCCTGAGCGCCAGGGGGCTGCGCTGGCCCTGTGCGCGGCGATGCTGGTGCTCACCGGCTGCGGCATGAAGGGTGACCTGTTCCTGCCCGGCGAGGAGCCGGAACCGGACATTACGGCATGGCCGGCGGGCGAAGACGCTGCACCTGAAGACGAGCCGGATCAGGATGAAGAGAGGCCACGCGGATGAACGGCAGCGCTTCCCGGAGATGAGCGAGCGCCCGCTGCTTCTGCTCGTAGACGGCTCCTCGTACCTCTATCGCGCCTTTCACGCGCTGCCTGAGCTGACGAGCAGCCAGGGTCAGCACACGGGTGCAGTGCTCGGGGTGCTGAACATGCTGCAGAAGCTGATGCGCGAGCAGCAGCCCGATCATGTTGCGGTCGTCATGGACGCGCCGGGCCGGACGTTCCGGGACGAGCTCTTCGACCAGTACAAGGCCCACCGGCCGCCCATGCCCGACGCCCTGCGCAGCCAGATCGAGCCCCTGGCGGAAATCGTCCGAGCCCAGGGGCTGCCGCTGCTCCGGGTGTCCGGGGTCGAGGCCGACGACGTGATCGGGACGCTCGCGCGCCAGGCGACCGACCAGGGGCTTCGCACGCTGGTGTCCACGGGCGACAAGGACATGGCCCAGCTGGTCGGCGAGCACGTCACGCTGGTCGATACGATGACCGACCGGCGGCTCGACGTGCAGGGTGTCATCGGGAAATTCGGCGTCACGCCAGGCCAGATGATCGACTTTCTCGCACTGGTCGGCGACAGTTCCGACAACATCCCGGGCGTGCCGAAAGTTGGGCCCAAGACCGCAGCGAAGTGGCTCGGCGAATACGGGACACTGGACCACATCATCGAGCACGCGCAGGAGATCCCCGGCAAGGTGGGCGAGAGCCTGCGCGCGCACCTCGACCAGCTGCGGCTCTCGCGCGAGCTTGCGACCATCCGCCTCGATGTCCCGCTGGACTGTGGCCCCGCCGACCTGCTGGCCGGCGAGCCCGATGCCGAGGTGCTGCGCTCGCTCTACGAGACGCTGGAGCTTCGCTCCCTGCTGCGTAGCCTGGCGGAAAATACGTCCAGTGCGACCCAGCCGGCACCGGCCGCGGTGCATGAGCGTAACTACTCGGTCGTGCTCGACCGGGACGCACTCGAGGCCTGGCTCGCGCGCATCGCGCAGGCCGAGCTGGTCGCGCTCGACACCGAGACGACGAGCCTGGACTACATGGAGGCACGCATCGTCGGCATCTCGCTTGCGCTAGAGCCCGGCGAGGCCGCCTATATCCCGCTGGGCCACGCCTATCCGGGGTGTCCGGAACAGCTGCCACTGGACGAGGTGCTGGAGCGCATGCGGCCGTGGCTCGAAGGCAGCTCGGCCAAGGTCGGTCACCATCTCAAGTATGACGCGCACGTTCTTTCGAACCACGGCATACGGCTCAGGGGCATGCGTCATGACACGATGCTGGAATCCTATGTGCTGAACAGCACGGCCACCCGGCACGATCTGGATTCAGTGGCCCGCCACTACCTCGGGCTGACGACGACGAGCTACGAGGAAATCGCGGGCAAGGGCGCGCGCCAGATCGGCTTCGACCAGGTGGCGCTGGAGCAGGCCGGGCCCTACGCCGCGGAGGACGCGGACATCACGCTGCGTGTCCATCAAACACTGTGGCCTGCACTGCAGGAAGAAGCCAGGCTGGCGACGCTTTACCGGGAGGTCGAGCAGCCGCTGTCCAGGGTTCTGCAGGCAATGGAGGCTGCTGGCGTGCTGGTCGACGTGCGCCAGCTCAGGCAGATGAGCGGCGAGTTCGCGAAGCAGATGGCTGCGCTGGAACTCAAGGCGCACGACCTGGCGGGGCAGCCGTTCAACCTCGGGTCACCGCGCCAGCTGACCGAGATCCTGTTCGGACAGCTGGGCCTGCCGGTTCTGCGCAAGACGCCGAAGGGGCAGCCCTCGACTGCCGAGGACGTGCTCGAGGAGCTGGCCGCGGAGTACGAGCTTCCGCGCATGATCCTTGAGCATCGCGGCCTGAGCAAGCTCAAGTCCACCTATACCGACAAGCTGCCGACGCTGGTCAACGCGCGCAGCGGGCGCATCCACACCTCGTACCACCAGGCCGTGGCCGCGACGGGACGGCTGTCATCATCGGACCCGAACCTGCAGAACATACCGATCCGCAACGCCGCCGGCCGGCGTATCCGGCAGGCCTTCATCGCGCCAGAGGGCTTCAGGCTGATCGCGGCGGACTACTCGCAGATTGAATTGCGCATCATGGCGCACCTGTCCGGGGACGAAGGGCTGCTGGCGGCCTTCGCCGATGACCGGGACATCCACCAGGCCACCGCAGCCGAGGTGTTCGGGGTAAGCCTGGACGAGGTGAGCGCAGAGCAGCGACGCTCGGCCAAGGCGATCAACTTCGGGCTGATCTACGGCATGTCGGCGTTCGGGCTGTCGCGACAGCTCGGCATCGGGCGCGGAGAGGCCCAGCAGTATGTTGATCGCTACTTCGAGCGCTACCCCGGGGTCCGCGATTACATGGAGCGCACCCGCGAGCAGGCGCGAGCCCAGGGCTGGGTGGAAACGGTATCTGGACGACGCCTGTATCTCCCGGAGATCAATGCACGCCAGGCGCAGCGGCGACAGTACGCCGAGCGCAGCGCGATCAACGCACCCATGCAGGGCAGCGCCGCCGACATCATCAAGCGGGCGATGCTGGATGTGCACCACTGGCTGGTTGACGAGCGGCTGCCGGCCCGGCTGATCATGCAGGTGCATGACGAACTCGTCGTCGAGGTCCGCGCCGAGGCGATGGACGAGGTCCGCAGCGGGCTGGTCGAGCGGATGTCGGCGGCTGGAGGGCTCAGCGTGCCGCTGCGCGTCCACGCTGATGTCGGCCGGAACTGGGACGAGGCGCACTAGGGGCGCGCAGGGCAGCCGCGAGGTGGTAAACGGGACGTGGCGGCCGGCATCAGCAGCCGACACCCGCGCCGGGAACTCTCTCCTTTAGACCCAGTCTAAGATGGCGAGCGTCCTCCCCCGGCGCTCACCCGCTGATCTCCCTGGCGGGAACTACAGCCGGTCACCCCAACCGGTTGCATCGGCCCCGGGCGCCCCCTGTACTCCGCGCCCGGGGCCACTTTTTCCGGACCGCGAACTTTCCGGTGAGAACGTCGGGAACTCTTCCGCTTAGACCCAGTCTAAACTTTTGAGCGTCCTCCCCCGGCGCTCACCCGCTGATCTCCCTGAGCGGGAACTCCAACCGGTCACCCCAAGCCGGTTGCCCTTGGCCCCGGGCGCCCCCTGTACTCCGCGCCCGGGGCCACTTTATATCCAGCCCCGTAAGCCGCCCTTGATGACAGTACTTGTCATTAGAATTACAGTGAAGATATAACCCTTAAAAGGCATTTAAATTCATAGACCTGTAATTTTTCAGAATCTGCAGCTTGCGCTCAAACTGCAATGAGCTGTCATGGCATGACAACTTCAAAGGACCGAGGGCTCCGTGCGATTACAGTCCCCCGGAACGTCTCCGGGTTCACGGCCCAGGTGGGCGGACAGCAGCGCCTGCATCTGGTCACGCAGCGGCTCGACACCCTGGCGGCTCGGTGCCGAAAAGAGCTGGGCGGTAGCCCGGTCGCCGAGTTCACGCCGCGCCGCAGCCAGGGCGCTCGCCGCGCTGTTGCGCGACAGCTTGTCTGCCTTGGTCAGCAGCACATGGACCGGGCAGGCAGCCGCCGAGCACCAGTCGAGCAGCGTCCGGTCGCCGTCACCCAGACCGCGACGGCTGTCGACCACCAGTACCAGACCTGCCAGCGCAGACCGCCGCAGGTAAGCCTCGATCAGTGTCTGCCAGTGGGCCTGCAGCGTGCGCGAGACGCGGGCATACCCGTAGCCGGGCAGGTCGACCAGCCGCTGCTCGCCGCCGAGCGTGAAGAAGTTCACCAGCTGGGTCCGGCCCGGCGTCTTGCTGGTCCGGGCCAGGTCACGGCGGTTCAGGGCAGCGTTGATCGCGCTCGACTTGCCGGCATTCGATCGCCCGGCAAACGCGACCTCGGCGCCGATATCGGGCAGGAACTGCTCCGGGCGATGGGCGCTGGTCAGGAATGCGGCGGCGGGAAAATGACTCATGGCAGCAGCGGCAGGGGCGGAGCGGGCCGGATCATTTCGTGTACAATCCGCCGCTGCTTCAAGTCTATCACGGTACTTCCCGCGAACTTCCTGCAGATGCACACCATGAGCCTGATCAAATTCCTGATTCCGGCCACACGACCGGCCGGCCGACACCTGCTGGCAGCCCTGCTGCTCTCCGCCCTGCCCTTCACGGCCACGGCCGCGGGCTCGATCGAGGCTGGACAGGCGAAGTCCGCACCCTGTGCCGCCTGCCACGGGCCGGATGGCAACAGCGTGAACCCGGATTGGCCGAGCCTCGCCGGCCAGCATGCCAGCTACCTGATAGACACGCTCCGGGCCTACCAGGACGGGCGCCGCGACAACGTGCTGATGACCAGCCAGGCGATGGCGCTCAGTGAGCAGGACATACTGGACCTGGCCGCCTTCTACGCCGCCCAGCAGCCGGCTCCGCTGGCGGCCGACCCGGAACTGGCCAGCCGTGGCGAGCGCCTCTATCGCGGGGGCAACCTCGAAACAGGGGTCGCTGCATGTATCGCCTGCCACGGTCCTACAGGCCGCGGCAATGCGCCTGCGGTTTACCCGATTGTCGCCGGTCAGCATGCAGCCTACGCAGCCGAACAGCTGAGACTCTATCGCTCCGGGCAGCGGACCTCGGATCCGCAGCAGATGATGCGCAATATCGCCGCACTGATGACCGACGAGGAAATACTGGCCGTTTCCTCCTTCATGCAAGGACTGCGCTGATATCCGATGCGAGGACACCCGATGCGACTGATTGCCAGCCTGCTTCTCCCGGTCCTCCTGGTTATTTCCTACGGCTGTGACTCCGGGCCGCCGCCCGCGACCGAACCGCCGCTGCCGGCAGGCAACAGCTCGCCCACCCAGGCAGCGGCCCAGCCCGATGCGCCGAACCGGTCAGATGCGACTGGCGCCGCGCCGCGCGCCGCGCGCCCGGCACCTGTGCCTGATCCGGCATCCTGGCGTTTCGAGCGTGGCCGCCACTTCGAGGTGATCACCAGCGCAAGGCCGCGGAGCACGGCCGAGCCGATAGAGGTGATCGAGTTCTTCTGGTATGGCTGCCCGTTCTGCTTCAGCTTTGACCCGGTGATCACGCGCTGGAAGGAAACGCTTCCGGACGACGTCGCGGTCGTCCGCGTGCCCGTGATCTGGGGCGCTGATCATGAGCGCTACGGGCGGCTTTTCTACACGGCCAAGGCGCTCAGCCGTGTCGACGACCTCCATCCGATGGTCTATCGCGAGTTTCACCTCGAGGACCGCAGGCTGCGCAACGACAGCGACGTTGAGGCTTTCTTCACGCGGCACGGCGTCAGCGCAGAGGAGTTCCGCGATGCCTGGCGGTCCTTTCCCGTCACCACCAACCTGAACAACGCGCGCAGGCTCACCTCGCCGGCCGGCTTCGGCATCAACTCGACACCGATGGTCGTCGTCAACGGACGATACAAGATCACCGGCGATGAGGTCCGCAGCTTCGAGGACGTGCTGGCGGTGACCGAGGAGCTGATCGACCGGGAGCGTCAGGCCCGGCTTGAGGAGGGCGGCTGAAGCGTCGCGTCTCCGGGTGCCTTCTGGCAGTTGATCCAGCCCGAGGCGCCATCCGCGTAGTGCTCCTTCTTCCAGATCGGGACGCGGTCCTTGACCTCGTCAATCACGTAGCGGCAGGCGGCGAAGGCTGCATCCCGGTGGGCCGCGCTGGCCCCGACCCATACGGCAATGTCCCCGATCGACAGTTCGCCTAGCCGGTGCACGCAGTACACCTGGCGGACCGGCCAGCGCTCGCAGGCCTCGGCGATGATCCGCTCGCCTTCCTTGACCCCCAGTGCCTCGTAAGCCTGGTAGTCCAGCCGCAGCACCGGCTGGCCCTCGTTATGGTTGCGCACCCAGCCCTCGAACTGCGCGTAGGCGCCCGAGACCGGATCGGCCAGCAGGCTTCGCAGTTCGTCGAGCTCCAGAGGGACGTGCGAAAAAGAAAAGCTGCGCACCTCAGCCTCCCGCAACCGGGGGTATGAACACGACCCGGTCACCGTCGCTGAGCGGCGCATGCCAGTCAGCGAACTCGTCGTTGATCGCGGCCTTCAGCCGGCCGACCTCGGGGATCCCGTAGTGCGCCGCGATCTCCGCATAGAGGTCGCCGACGCTGCCCGCCTGCGTGTGCCAGGTCTCGCCATCGCGGCCAGTGTGTTCGCGGAGGATCGCGAAATATTCAAGCTCTATGCGGGTCACGTCGGATTGCGTATCGAGGGCGGGCTCAGGCCTTAAATCTACCATGCGCGCGCCCGCCTGCGCAGGCCAGCCTCGCGAGCGCCAGCGGGTTGTCGATGTCGGGCGTCGGGCGCGACAGCCGCAGCGCACGGACCGGCAGACCGGCCGGCACTCCGCGTGCACCGCTGGCTGCCCGGGCAGTGAGCGCGGGCCAGTGCGCGCGGGAGAAGATTGCAGGGGCCCCGGCGCCATCGCTATGGCGCACCGCAATGACGTGATCCGGTTCCCGGCGCCAGGCCGCGCGCAGCCGGCCGAGGTCCGCCAGTTCTATGCCCGGCTGGTCGGCCAGCAGCACCAGCACGCCGGCCGCCTCCCGCGGCAGCGCCCGCAAACCGGCCACCAGCGAGCTGCGCTGGCCCTGTCGCCAGCCCGGGTTGTGGACCACGCGAACGGGTGAGCTGGCCAGCTCGCGGCGCAGGCTATGGGCACCCGGCCCGCTGACGACCGTTACTCCAGCATCGGCAACGATAAGCGCCCGGTCCACGACATGCAGCACCATTGGCCGGCCCATGAGCCGGGCAAGCGGCTTTCGCCCCCCGAAGCGCCGCCCCGCACCGGCGGCCAGTACCAGCACTGCCAGTGGCCTGCTCGCGTAACGGACCCTGTCCCGCCTGCCCATCAGGCGATACTGGCTGCGGCCCATGCGTTCGGCAAGCGGCCCGTGCAGGCTGCCGGGCCAGCGTGTATGGTGTGGGCCACGCGCAAGAGCGGGACAGACACCCGGAGTCCGGCATTGGGGGAACATCCAGCGACCGTACCGGCCGGGGCCAGCAACGCCGGCCTCGACAGCGAGCTTGGAGCGGCCGAGTTCGATGCACTGCTGAACGCAGCCATCGACGGGATCATGGTAATCGACGAGCAGGGGCTCATCGTCCGGGTGAACAGGTCCGCAGAAAGCATGCTCGGCTACAGCGCCGAACAGCTGCTCGGGCGCTCCCTGAACATGATCATGTCGGACGAGGATGCCGGCCGTCACGACAACTATGTGGGGCAATACCTGCGCACCGGTCGCAGGCGCATCATCGGCATCGGCCGGGAGGTGCTGGCCAGGCGCAAGGACGGCAGCGTGTTTCCGGTATCGCTCTCGGTTGGCGAGGTGCGGCTCAAGGGCGAGATCCGCTTCGTCGGCCTCATGCGTGACCTGACGGCAGAGAAACAGGCGGAGGAAGAAGCGCTGCACCACCGCGAGGAGATGATGCACGTCAGCAGGCTGACGACCATGGGCGAAATGGCTGCGGCGATGGCCCACGAGATCAACCAGCCGCTGAGCGCGATCGCAACCTACACCGCCGCATGCCTGCGGCTGATCGCACGGGACGAGAGCAACATCACCGAGGTGGTCAGCGCGCTGGAGTCGATCAACGCCCAGGCACACCGTGCCGGGGAGGTGATCCGCCGGATCCGGAGCTTCACGCGCAGCCGTGAACTGTCCCGTCGCCCGGTGACGATCACCAGCCTGATCGAGGAGATACGCCCGCTGGCGGAACTGGACGCCAAGGCGAGCAGTATCCGGCTGGATTTCTCCCTAGATCCGTCGCTCCCGGAGATCGTTGCCGACGTCGTGCAGATACAGCAGGTCGTGCTGAACCTGATACGCAACGGCGTCGACGCTATCCGCGAATCCCCGGCCGAGCGCCGAAAGCTGCTGCTGGAGGCGACTGTGGGCACCGACTCGCAGCTGCGCATCGCGATCACCGACCAGGGTCCGGGCATAGACGAGTCGCTGCGCGACCGGCTGTTCACGCCTTTCTTCACCACGAAGAGCACAGGCATGGGCATGGGGCTCGCGATCAGCCGGTCGATCATCACGGCCCACGGCGGCACGCTGGACTTCAGGAACAATGTCGATGGGGGCGCCACCTTCTGGTTCACGCTGCCCATCCACCCGGAAGAGTAGGAACCGATGAATGAGCTGAGCACCGTATTCGTCGTCGACGACGACCAGGCCGTACGCGACTCGCTGGGACTGCTGCTGAAGTCAGTGGGCATCAACAGCAGGCTGTTCGACTCCGCGCAGGCCCTGATCGATGCCTACGATCCAGACTGGCGCGGGTGCGTCGTGCTCGACATAAGGATGCCGGGCATGAGCGGCATGGAGCTGCAGCAACAGCTGATCGAGCTTCACTGCGCCCTTCCGGTGATCTTCATCACCGGTCACGGCGACGTGCCCATGGCGGTGGACGCCATGCAGAAAGGCGCCTTCGACTTCATCCAGAAGCCCTTCCGCGACCAGGAGCTGCTCGACCGGATCAACCAGGCGATCAATCTCGATGCCGCCCAGCGCTCGGAAGAAGAGCAGCAGCGTGCCGTGGGCGAGCGCTACGAGACACTCACGCCGCGTGAACGCGAGGTGATGGAGTGCGTGGTGCGAGGCCTGGCCAACAAGGTGATCGCAATGGACCTGGAGCTCAGCCAGCGGACGGTGGAAATCCACCGCGCTCGCGTGATGGAGAAGATGCACGCACGCTCGCTGGCCGAGCTGGTCAGGATGTCCCTGATGATCGAGGGGACTGCGGGCTCGCGGGCGTGAAGCCCTTGAGCTCCACCGTATTGCCCTCCGGGTCCGTCAGGTAGATCGAGGGCCCGAAGCCGGTCGCGCCGTAGCGGACCGCCGTTTCCCCGGCCTCGATACCGTGCCGGACCAGCGTTTCCCGCAGCGCCTGCTCGTCGAACGGGTCCACCAGCAGGCAGAAGTGGTCCATGTTCCGGCCAACGTCCCTGGGCGGGGCGCCGCCGCGACGCCCGAGCTCGATTTCCACCGGCACGATGTCGATCAGCGCGCTGCCGGCGCGCAGCTGCACCAGGCCCAGGTCGGCGACACGACGCTCCTCGATGCAGCCGAGCACCTCGCAATAGAAGCGCACCAGCCTTTCAGCGTCACGCGCCCGCAGCACGAGGTGGTCCAGGCCCCGCAGCCGAATCATCGAGGGCTCCCGACCGCGAACAGCGCGTCAAGGCCCCGGAAGCCCTTGAACTCCAGGGCATTGCCGGCCGGGTCGGTGATGAAAAAGGTGTGTTGCTCGCCGGGCTGGCCCGCGAAACGCACATGGGGGTCGACGCGAAAACCGACGCCGGCCGCCTCGAGGCGGCTGCGCAGCGCCTCCCACTCGGCCAGCGGCAGCACGACGCCGAAATGCGGCACCGGCACGCCGTGGCCGTCGACCAGCTGGCTGGACGCAGGCGGACGCTCACCCGGCAGCTGGTGACACACCAGCTGGTGACCGAAGAAGTCGAAGTCTGCCCAGCTCCCGCTGCTGCGTCCGGCCGGGCAGCCCAGCAGGTCTCCATAGAACGTCCGCGCCGCGTCCAGGTCGTCGACCAGCACGGCGAGGTGAAAGGGCGTGAGCCGGCGCTCATCCATGGCCCGCATCCTGCCAGTTCCACGGGTCCCAGGCGACCGGAGAGATGCGCAACGCGGCGCAGATCTCCTCGACCAGCTGCTCGACGGGCACACTACCGGGCTGGCGGCGTGCCGTGCGCAGGCGGGGCACGACTTCACCCACCGGGTCGAGCAGCCAGCGCACCGCTCCGGCCTCCAGCCGGTTGAGACGATCGCGCAGTTCGGATAGGTCCCGCCGCAGCATGGGGCGGCGGGAAGCAAGCTGGACCCAGCTCTCGTAGCGGTAATGGAACTCGACGATCCGCCCCTGGATCGCCAGTATCCGCGAGCAGAGAGTCCGGCTGTTGACGGCCCAGGGATGCACCGGCGCCTGCTCCCGGCGGATGTATCGGTGCAGCGGCCTCAGCGGCAGGTCGGCATCGATGTCGACAATGGCCAGGTCGAGTTCGGCGCGCTCGCGGATCCTGACGCGGCCGGCATCGATCAGGCGGAAGCTGTCGTCGAGAAACGCCTCCTCGCTGGACCACAGCCGCGGGCGTCGGCCGAGGGCGCCCAGCAGCGCAGGCATGCGCGGCAGCAGCGCGCCGTACAGCGCCGCCTCACGGTCGGCGTCGGCGAAAACCTCGGCCGGCAGGGGCGACAGGTCCGGATCGGACAGCGTCTCGATGGCCAGCGCGAGCCGGGCACCCTCGCGGCTGGTGACGACACCGAAGTCGCCCGCCAGCGCCGCGGACTCGAGCAGCTCGCGATGGCGCAACGCTTCCGCCGGGTCGCAGGTGACGAACATGCTGCACAGGCCATCCTGGTCGAAATGGCTGTTGGAGACCCAGGGCAGGTCGATGTGGAACTCCGGGGCGTCCAGCCAGGCGAAGGCCGTTGCCGTGGACGTGTCGCGCCTGAGCGGCGCTGGCGTGTGGTTGACGGGCCAGTGCGAGAGCGTGAGCGCCGTCCCCGGCAGCGGCGCGCCATCGACGATGATGTGCGGTCGTCCGGCCAGCAGCGCATGCGGCGCGTAACGTGCGGGCCTTGGCAGCGAAGCGGCTGTCCTCGTCATGCGGACCGGGTCAGGCTGCGTACGTGGCGCGGCGACGGAGAAGCAGGCAGGCGGGAGCGATGACCAGCAGCAGCAGCAGTACCGCCACCAGCAGGTAGGTGGGCCCGGCAATGTACTCGACACCCGGCGCAACCCGGTTGGGCGCCGCGGCCCTGAGCAGGTACCAGGCCGAGCCCCAGGCGGCCGGCAGCAGCGTCGGCAGCACCGCGAGCCAGCGCAGCGCCTCGGTGGAGTGGCGCATGGCGAGCAGCAGCAGCCCCGCCAGGGGCGCGGCGAGCAGCACCGGCAGCAGGTTCATCGCAAACACGGCGAGCAGGGTGTCGGTCCGCAGACCGAAGACCAGCAGCGCAGCCACTGTGGCCGCCAGCGGCAGTAGCAGCAGGCCCAGCAGGTTCAGTTTTCCCTGTACTGTCATAGTCACCTTCTCCCCGGGAGCACCGTACTGCTCAGTGCCCGCCCGGCCTGAATCCGGATTCGTCGGCCGGCCACATGCCCTCGAAGCAGTAGGCCTCCAGCGTGGTCATCCTCCCTTCCCTGAACTGCAGCACGAACTCGGCGGGCTCGCGCAGCTGCGGATGCGCCGCGCGCAGCGGGTGCAGCTCCTTCAGCAGGCCTGCCTCCAGCGCGGGCGCCTCCGGCTCCACGAGGATACGCGTCATGAAGCCGACGCCGCTGTGCGTCCGGTGAATGGCGATGGCCGCGGCCAGCTGCGCCCGCAGCGTCTCCGCCGCCTCGGGCGCCAGGGTATCGGCCAGCATCCCGATCACGCGCTGCTCGAGCGCGCTCAGCGGCTGGCGTCCATCACTACTGCGAACAATGCTCATTGCAGCTCCGTCACTTCAGAATCCCCGACCTGCGTGGCGGCAGGCGCCACCAGGTCACCGCGACCAGCAGGCCGAACAGTGTATACACCAGCGTGAACACCCAGGGCTCGGCCTCGTAGAAGATGATCCGGTGCAGCCAGAACTCGATGAACGAGCCCTCGTAGACTGGCTGCCCCGCGAGCGAGCGCAGCTGCTGCTCCCAGATCGTCAGCGGGCAGAGCACGCCCAGCCAGGCCTGGACCGCCACCACCACGACCAGCGCCAGGTGCGTCACGCGGAACCAGAAGTTGCGCGGCCACGCCCAGCCCAGCAGGCCGCCGGCCAGCGTCAGCACCAGGCCGAAGACGACGAAGGCGACGATCAGCGCATGCAGCAGGAGGACGATGTCGGCAAGCAGTGCGTACATGAACGCCCGGCGGCGGTTGGGATGGCACAATTATGCCGGGCCTTCTGGGGGCTGTCAGATATCCAGCGGGCTGCGCACACCTCGCGCGCCCTTCTGCAGCACGTGCGTGTAGATCATCGTGGTCTTGATGTCCGAATGCCCCAGCAGCTCTTGCACGGTCCGGATGTCATAGCCGGACGCCAGCAGGTCCTTTACGCGCAGGCGCAGCGCCTCCGTCAGACGCAAGCCGCTGCCGTAAAGCAGGCTTGCTACCAGCCAGGGCGTACCCCGGAGCTCGCCGAGCAGCCGCTGCACCTCGCCCCGGCTCAGTACGACCGGCAGCCGGCGCGGGCGGTTGGCGCGCGTGACGTTCTCAAGCCAGGGCAGCTCCTGCCGCAGCACCTGCCGGTAAAGGAACAGAATTGCCTGCAACGCCTGGTTCTGCGTTGAGGCACTGACCTTGCGCAGCACTGCCAGATGAGTCAAAAATGCCTCTACCTCGGCCGCCCCGAGTTCACCCGGATGGCGACGATGATGAAAAACGATGTAGCGCCGCATCCACTGCAGGTACGCCTGCTCCGTCCTGTAGGCCATATGCAGCGTACGCATGCGCTCCCGGGCTACCGTCAGCACGCCGGGCCTGGCGCCGCCCATCTCCCCGTTCATTTAGACCACCTAATCTCCAGGGGCCCCCAATCGAATCAGACGCCTACACCGCGCGCGAGAACAGTATCCGGCGAGAATGACGTCTTTTGGCGGCCTGATTAGGCCTTCTATTTATAGTTAGACCGAATGGCGAGCTGCGTCATGACGTCTTAGCGTTACCATGGCGTCATGGAAAACTCCCGAAAGCGCGCCACTGTTTACTTCGACCCGACTCTTCATAGAGCACTTCGACTCAAGGCCGCGGAGACCGACCGGTCAATGTCGGACTTGATCAATGAGGCTGTCCGTCTGAGTCTCGCGGAAGATGCAGAAGACCTTCTCGCCTTTGATGAGCGAAGCGGCGAGCCGGATCTGTCATTTGAAACGGTGGTTAAGAAACTGAAGCGTAGTGGGAAGATATAGGGTCCTGATCAAGCCCTCGGCCAGCAAGGAGCTGTTGGCCATTCCCAGGAAGAAGGATCGACAGCGTCTGGTTCGCAGGATCGAGCTGCTTGCAGAAGATCCCAGGCCGGCCGGATGCCAGAAACTCGGAGGGAGCGGCGACCGATATCGTGTACGCCAGGGCCAGTACCGAATCGTTTACGAGATACGAGATACGGAACTGGTTGTCCTCGTAGTCAAACTGGGACATCGACGAGATGTATATCGTGCACTCTAACTCGACGCTGCAGCCGACTCGCCGGCCTGTCACGCGACCTGCCTGTGTAACCCGCGCGCCAGGCCGGCTCGAGGCTGAGCTTGGTCGTTAGAGTCCACTATGCTTACAGCCGCCCGGTAATCCCCCCATACAACTGGCGGTCTGAGAAGTAGAATTTCTCGATGGGAGGAGTTCTACATGAAGCGATCAAGATTCACGGATAGGCAGATCCTGGCGGTCCTGAAGCAGGCTGAGGCGGGCAAGGCGGTGCCCGGCCTGTGCCGGGAGCACGGCCTCAGCTCGGCGACGCTCTACAAGTGGCGAGCCAAGTACGGCGGCATGGACGCCTCGCTGATGGGCCGGATGAAGGAGCTGGAGGAAGAGAACCGGCGGCTGAAGAAGCTGTACGTCGAGGCCCAGATCAAGGCTGACATCGTCGCGGAGTCCCTCGCAAAAAAACTCTGAGGCCATCTCGCCGACGCGAGGTGGCCAGATGGGCGGTGGAAGAACGTGGCCTGAGCATCCGGCTGGCCTGTGAAGCCTTCGGGCTCAGCCAGAGCGGCTACCGGTATGAACCCAAGCTTGATGCCGAGAACACCCGGATCGCCGACTGGCTGGTGCGGCTGACCGACAACCAGCGTAACTGGGGCTTTGGGCTGTGCTTCCTGTTCCTGCGCAACGTCAAGGGCTATGGCTGGAACCACAAGCGGGTCTACCGGATTTACCGGGAGCTGGAGCTGAACCTGCGGATCAAGCCGAAGAAGCGCATGGTGAGGGACAAGCCGCAGCCACTGACCGTGCCTGAGGGCCTGAACCAGGTCTGGTCGCTTGACAAAAATTGCGCCGTTGCAGGGCAGGCTTCGCCACCCCAACCGGGATAAGCACTTGATAGTATGGCGCGCCCGGCAAGATTCGAACTTGCGACCCCTGCCTTCGGAGGGCAGTACTCTATCCAGCTGAGCTACGGGCGCACTGGCGGGAGGGGGATGATACCGCCGGGCATTGGCCAGCGTCCATCCGGCGGCTTGCCACCATGGCGGTAGCTGGCCATCCTTGCCCGATGAAACAGACGGCCGAAGATCGCCAGGACCTGTTCCTGGACGTGTTCCGCGACGCCGCGCTGCTGCGGCTGGAGCCGGGCGAGGTGCTGATCAGCGCAGGCGCAGCTGCGGACCAGGTGTTCAACATCGTCTCCGGCATGCTGATGGTCAGCCGCACGGGCGGGGACGGGCGCCGACAGGTGCTCTCGTTCCTGTTCCGCGACAATTTCGTCGGGCTGACGGCCACCGACCGCTATTTCTTCAGCGTCGAGGCGGTCACGCCAGCCGAGGTGGTCTGCTGCCCGCGCCGGCTGCTGGACCAGCGCCTGCGGGATGATCCCCGCGCCGAGCGCGCCTTCCTCGACATGATGTTCCGGGTTATCGACGACATGCTGGACCAGGTCTACAGCCTCGGACAGCGGTCCGCTGTCGAGCGGCTGGCCGTGTTCCTGCTTTACCTGCGTCACTGGCGCCGGCTGACTGAGCGCCTGCCCGACCAGGATCCGCAGCTCGACGCGATCGCGACGCCGATGAGCCGCGAGGACATCGGCGATTTCCTCGGGCTGAAGAAGGAGACGGTCAGCCGGGCCTTCGGGGAACTGGAGCGGCGCGGTCTGCTGAGGCGTACGGACCCGCAGCGCGTCCAGATCGTGGACCTGCAGGCGCTGCGCGGGCTGGCCGGGGTGCACGACTTCGCTTCGCCGCGGCGACTGGTGGCCGGGAGCTGAGGATGCCCTGCTGCAGCTTGGTCTGCACCGCTCTTTGCCCGTATACTCGCGCTCGCGCCAGACCCGCAGCGGCTTCAAGCAGCGCTCTGCCGTTGTGCACTTCCGGGCAGCAAGCCTTCATCCGTTTAGAGAGTAGATCGAGCCTTGAGCAACCAGGACCAGCGTTTCTTCGATGTATTCATGGTGGTGATCGGCGCCCTGATCGTGGTGACGATTGCGCTGATCTTCCTCGCCCGCTTCATCGCCGGACAGACTCAGCTGCAGTGGGTGCGCGAGCAACCGGAAACCCAGGAACAGGTCGCCGCACGCATAGCCCCGGTGGGCCGTGTGACGCTGCCTGGAGACCTCGCCGACCTGCCACCGGTCGTGCCGGTGGTTGCCCAGGTGGCCCCGGCCGAGGTCGAGATGACCGGGCCGCAGGTCTACAACCAGGCCTGCCTCGTCTGCCATGGCCCCGGCATCGGCGGCGCGCCGACGATCGATGCGCCGGGTGACTGGCAGCTGCGGCTCGATCAGGGGATTGAGGTGGTCTACCAGCACGCGATCCTGGGTTACATGGGGCCTGCCGGCTACATGCCACCCAAGGGCGGACGCGCCGACCTGTCCGACGAGGAAGTGAAGGCAGCGGTCGACTACATGCTGGAGAAGGCGCTCGACTAGCCGCGACCGGCTGGCTGCAGCCCCCTGGACGGGCTGTAGCTGAGAGCTTCCGCCACATGCTCAGCCTCGAGCGCGCCCTTGCCGGCCAGGTCGGCGATGGTTCGCGCCACCTTCAGCACGCTGTTGCAGGATCGCTCCGATAGTCCCATTCGGGCAGCTGCCTCCTCCAGCAGCCTGCCGCCCTGTTCGTCCATCTCGCAGAAAGCCCTGACCGCCGCGGCCTTCAGCCCGGCATTGCGGCAGCCGGACCTCGCCAGCTGACGCTCCAGTGCAGCCTCCACCCGCTTCCGCACGCTCGCCGATGACTCCGCGGGCTGCCCGGGCGCATCACCGCGCCCGGGCCGGA
The DNA here is from genome assembly GCA_020831895.1 of Chromatiales bacterium. Classification (GTDB taxonomy): domain Bacteria; phylum Pseudomonadota; class Gammaproteobacteria; order Steroidobacterales; genus JAFIFS01. The sequence goes on along the minus strand of JAFIFS010000027.1, from coordinate 47,494 downwards.
CCACGTTGACCAGCAGGTCAACGCGGTCGAGGAACGGGCCCGAAACCCGCTGCTGATAGCGGCGCACCTGCTCCGGGGTGCACTCACAGAGGCGCTGCGCATCGCCGCAGTAGCCACAGGGGCAGGGATTCATCGCCGCAATCAGCTGCAGGCTGGCCGGGAACTCCACCGTTGCGCTGGCCCGCGCGATCGTGATGCTCGCGTTGGTCAGGGGTTCGCGCAGGGCCTCCAGCACGTGCCGCGGAAACTCCGGCAGCTCGTCCAGGAAGAGCACGCCGTGGTGCGCCAGGGTGATCTCGCCCGGCCGCGGGCTGGAGCCGCCACCGACCAGCGCCGGCGCAGAGGCACTGTGGTGGGGCGAGCGGAACGGCCGCCGGCCGGAGGTCTCGGGGGTCAGTCCGGCGATCGAGCGCAGGACGGCAACCTCGCGCGCCTCCTGGCTGCCCAGCGGCGGCAGCAAGCCGGGCAGCCGCCGGGCCAGCATCGTCTTGCCGGTGCCCGGGGGGCCGACCAGCAGCAGGTGATGTCCGCCGGCGGCGGCGATCTCCAGCGCCCGCTTCCCGAGGTGCTGCCCACGCACGTCAGCCAGGTCCGGTAGCGCCGCTGATGGCGGTGCCAGCACCGCAGCCTGCAGTGGCTTGAGCGCCCGCTCGCCGGTCAGATGGTGGACCACCTCGAGCAGGTGTGCGGCCGGATAGAGGCCCGGATGCTGGAGCAGCCCGGCCTCGGCCTCCAGCCCGGCAGGCAGTATCGTCGCCCGTCCCGCGCCGAGCCCGCCCAGCAAGGCCGGCAGCAGGCCCGGTATCGGGCGTAACGCGCCCGAGAGCGCGAGCTCGCCCAGCAGCTCGGTGCAGTCCAGGCCCGAGACGGCGATCTGCCGGGAGGCCGCCAGGATGCCGATCGCTATCGGAAGATCAAAGCGGCTGCCGGCTTTAGGCAGCTCGGCCGGGGCGAGGTTGACGGTGATTCTCCGCTGCGGAACCTGGAAACCACTCTGGACCAGCGCGGCACGGATCCGCTCGCGGCTCTCGCGCACCACGGTCTCCGGCAGGCCGACGATGGACAGGCCCGGCAAGCCGCGCTGGGCCACGTGCACCTCGACCAGTACCTCCGGCGCCTCGAGACCGGCCTGCCCCCGGGTCAATACACTGGCCAGCTGCACGGGCCGGTCCGCCTGCTGCTCAGTGAGGCTGTTCTCCGGGCGCTCTTTCCGACTCCAGCCGCTCGAGCTCCCGCTCCAGCTGCTCCAGCCTCGCGCGGGTCGCCGCAAGGACCCGCCGCTGGATCTCGAACTCCTCCCGGGTCACCAGGTCGAGCCGGGAGAAGGAGGACTGAAGCACGGCCTCGAAGTTCTGCTGCAGGTCCTCACCGAGCACGCGCAGGTTCCCCGGCAGGTCGCCGACCAGGCGCCGGGCCAGCTCACTGATGAATTCGTTGTTCATTTCACCTCCGAAAGCGCTGCTGCCCGTTCACCGGGCAGCCCCTGACCGGACTGCCCCGCAACGGTGCAGCTGCGACCGTCGCCTGTCTCGTTGCAGCAGGCAAGTGGTTGATTCCCATGCGACGGCCATGGTGGCACGGATCCTGCTAAGGGGTGGCCGTCAGCGGCGATGGTGACACCGGGCAACCGGGCAGACAACCCGCTGATTGGCCCCGGAACCTGCACAAATGTGTCCCGGCAGCCAGCTCCCCGCACCGCTTTCGCACCCGGCAGCCCAGTCCTGAGGAGCAGCAAGATGAAACTGATTACCGCCATCATCAAGCCCTTCAAGCTTGACGACGTGCGCCAGGCCGTGACCGACATCGGCATCCAGGGCATCACGGTGACCGAGGTCAAGGGCTACGGCCGCCAGCGCGGCCATACCGAGCTCTACCGTGGCGCGGAGTACGTGGTCGACTTCCTGCCCAAGACCAAGATCGAGCTGGCAGTACCCGACGACATCGTCGAACAGGTGCTCGAGGCCATCGTCAATACCGCGCGCACCGGCAAGATCGGCGACGGCAAGATCTTCGTCAGCCAGCTCGAGGAAGTCGTGCGGATCCGTACCGGTGAAACCGGCACCGAGGCCGTCTGAGGCAGCGGCCCGCTGTCGCTCAATCTCAAGGAGTCACTCTCATGGAACAGGTCACCGAGCTGAGCTACGCGCTCGATACCTTCTACTTCCTCCTGTGCGGGGCCCTCGTGATGTGGATGGCTGCCGGCTTCACGATGCTGGAGTCGGGCCTCGTCAGGGCGAAGAACACCGCCGAGATCCTGACCAAGAACATAGGCCTCTACTCAATCGCCTGCATCATGTACATGGTGTGCGGCTACGGCATCATGTACGGAGACGGCAACGGCTTCATCCCCGGCATCAGCCTGCTGGGCGCCGACGACAACACCGTGGCCGAAGTGCTCTCGGGCGAGGAAGATGCGCCCTACTACTCCAGCCTGGCCGACTTCTTCTTCCAGGTGGTGTTCGTGGCCACCGCGATGTCGATCGTCTCGGGTGCCGTGGCCGAGCGGATGAAGCTGTGGGCCTTCCTGGCTTTTGCTGTCGTGCTGACCGGCTTCATCTACCCGGTGCAGGGCTACTGGACCTGGGGCGAAGGCTTCCTCGACGAGCTGGGCTACTCCGACTACGCGGGCTCGGGCATCGTGCACATGGCCGGCGCTTCGGCGGCGCTCGCCGGCGTGCTGCTGCTTGGCGCGCGCAAGGGCAAGTACGGTCCGCGCGGCGAGGTCAATGCGATACCGGGCTGCAACCTGCCGCTGGCCACGCTGGGCACGCTGATCCTTTGGCTCGGCTGGTTCGGCTTCAACGGCGGCTCGGAGCTGAAGATCTCGGACGTCGAATCGGCCAACAATGTCGCCCGGGTGTTCACCAACACCAACCTGGCAGCTGCCGGTGGCCTGGTCGCGGCACTGCTGCTGGCCAAGGCGTGGTTCGGCAAGGCAGACCTGACGATGGCGCTCAACGGAGCGCTGGCGGGGCTGGTCTCGATCACGGCCGAGCCACTGACCCCGACGCCACTGCTGGCGACCGTCATCGGCGCGATCGGCGGCCTGCTGGTCGTGGTGTCCATCGTGATCCTCGACCGCAAGCTGCGCATCGACGATCCAGTGGGCGCGATCTCGGTTCACGGCACGGCCGGCATCTGGGGCATCCTCGCGGTGCTGCTGTCGAACGACGAGGCGACACTGGCCGGCCAGCTGGCTGGCATCGCCGTGATCTTCGCCTGGGTGTTCCTGGCCAGCCTGCTGGTCTGGTTCGTGCTCAAGACACTCGTCGGCATCCGGGTCAGCCCCGAAGAGGAGTATGCGGGCGTGGACCTCGGCGAATGCGGCCTTGAGGCCTACCCCGAGTTCACGCGCACCCGCGAGTGACGGCGCAGAACTTCCGCGAGGCCCCGGGCGGCTGTCTGCCGCCCGGGGCCTCCTGCTTTCCGGGTCGCGGGAGCGTGAACCCGGTCAGGTTTTGTGGTGGGGAGCAAGGGCATACTCCCGCCGACACGTCTCCCGAACATCCACCGCCCCTGTCGAGGACAAGCCCATGGCTTCGAACGCGGTCCGCTTACTCCTGGCACCCCTGCTGCTGACCTGCGCACTGGCTGGTGCCCAGGAGGTCTACGAATGGACTGACCTGGACGGCAATCCCGCCTACGGCGACACGCCGCCGCCGGGGGCCGACGCCCGGCCGGTGCAGATCCGTCAGCGACGCGGTGACCGGGGGGCAGCGCAGAGCGCGCCTCAGCGCCCGGACGAGCTGCAGCAGGCGATTGCGCTCCGTGAGCGCCAGACAGCCAACCAGGCGGCCGCCGAACGCGCGGAGCGCCAGGACATCGTGAGGATGGTCGAGGCGAACTGCGCCAGCGCGCGCGAGCGGCTGGAGCGCTACACCACCGCGCAGAGGCTGTTCCGGCTCCTGCCTGACGGTGAGCGCGAGTACCTGACGGATGCCGAGCTGGACGCGGAGCGTGCGGCAGCGATGCTCGCCGTGCAGGAGTGGTGTGCCGGCTGACCGGAGACCCGCTCCCGCCCTGATCGGCCCGACCGGGCCATGCATGGATGCCATCGGCAATCGCTGGCAGAATGAAGCGTGTCCCCGATCCATGCGACCCGATGAGCGATACCTCAGCAGAAGAGCCCGTCACTCCTGGCCAGGAGACGGGACCGGCACCCAAGGCGGGACGCGGCGCGCTGCTGCTCGCTCTGCTGGCACTGCTGGTCGCACTGGCCGCAGCAGGGCTTGCGGCCTGGCAGGCCACCCTGCCGGCCGTGCCCGTGGCGCAGGACACTCCCGTCGAACGGCCGGCAGCGAGCCCGGCGGAGCTCGATGCGCTGCGGGCCCGGCTCGACGACGCCGGTAACGCGCGCCGGCGCCTCGAGGAGCAGCTGAGCCGGCTCGACAACCGGACCGAGCGCGAATTGCGCGCGCTGCGGGAGCTGCGGGAAATTCCCGAGCGCGTGGAGCAACTCGAGGCGCAGGTCCGGCGGCTCGCGGGCGGCGAGCGCAGCCGCTCGGCCTGGCTGCTGGCAGAAGCGGAGCACTACCTGCGCATCGCCAACGTGCAGCTGGGCCTGGCCAGCGACGTACCGGTTTCCCAGACGGCGCTGGGCCTGGCCGATGACGCGCTCCGCGAGCTGGGCGATCCACGCCTGATGCCGGTCCGGCGGCTGCTGAGCAGCGAGATGGCGGCACTCGAGCGGGTGCCGCGGCCGGACATCGAGGGCATCGTGCTGACGCTGGGCAGCCTGGCCGAGAACCTGCCGTCTCTGGCCGTGCAGGGTGCCGCGCCGGGGCAGTTCCGCCAGAAAAGAACAGCGCAGGAACCCGTCACCGGCACCGAACGGGCGCTGACCGTGGTGCGCGAGGCCTTCTCCGGCCTGATCCAGGTCCGGCGGACGGACGAGGCCGTCACGCCGCTGCTGGGACCGGCCGAGCAGGCGATGGTGGTGCAGAGCCTTGAGCTCGAACTGCAGATTGCAAGGATGGCCGCGCTGCGAGGTGATGCCGGCATGTACCGCCGGTCGCTGGACTCGGCCATCGCACGCCTGGAGCGGGATTTCGACCCGGCTTCCGGGGAGGTCGGCGCGATGCGGGCCACCCTGCGGGAGCTGCGGTCGGTGCGGCTGCCCGAGACGCTGCCGGATATTTCCGGCTCGCTGGCCCTGCTCAGCGAAATCATCGCCGGGAGCGAGGACGAGGCCCGATGAAGTTCGGCCTGGTGGTCGTGCTCGCGCTGCTGACAGGCTCGGTCGCTGCCCACTTCCTGCTGGCCGACAACGGCTATGTACTGTTCAGCTTCCAGGGCTGGCTGATCGAGATGTCGGTGCCGGTCCTGCTGCTTGTGCTGCTGCTGGCCTACCTTGCCGTCAGGCTGCTGCTGGGTATCTGGCGCGCACCGCGCCGCCTGGGCGAGGCGCTGGCTGACCTGCGGGACCGGCACGCCGGCCGCCAGGCGACGCGTGGCTACATCGCGCTGGCGGAGGGCCGGCTGGCCAAGGGCGAGAAACTGCTGACGCGCGGAGCCCGGCGCAGCAATACCCCCCTGCTGAACTACCTGGCCGCGGCACGCGCAGCACAGATGCAGGGCGACCGCGAGCGCCGGAACACCTGGCTGCGGCTGGCCTGCGAGCACGAGCCCGCGGCAACCGATGCCGTGCTGCTCACGCAGGCGGAGCTGCAGATCGAGGACGGCGAGCACGATGCCGCGCTGGACAGCCTGAACCGGGTTCGGGAGCAGCATCCGAACCATGCGCAGGCGCTCAAGTTGCTGGGTGAGCTGCACTTCCGCCGCGAGGACTGGGCCGCGCTGCTGCCGCTGCTGCCGCTGCTGCGCCGTCGCGGCAACGTGGCGCCGGCCATCATCGACGAGTGGACCGTGCGGGCCTACACAGCCCGCATGGACGAAGCGGGTCTGGACCGCAAGGCGCTGGACCAGCTCTGGGATGAGCTGCCGCGCGCCCAGCGCCGGCTGCCGGCGCTGGTGGCAGCCCGGGCTGCCGCGCTGATCCGTCTGGATGCGTCCGAGATCGCCGAGACCGAACTGCGCCGCGCCCTGAAGGAAGACTGGACGCCGGAACTGGTCAGGCTCTACGGGACGCTAAGCATGGCCGACCCCGCTGCACATCTTAAGCGCATCGAGGCCTGGCTGGCGGAACGGCGGGAAGACCCGGACCTGCTGCTCGCGGCCGGGCGCGCATCGATCCACCATGAGCTCTGGGGCAAGGCGCGGGCCTACCTCGAGTCCAGCATTGTTCGCCGCCCGACCCCGGAGGCCTACCACGAGCTCGGGCAGCTGATGCTGCGCATCGGGGAGGAGGACGAGGCCACCAGCCTGTTCAGGAACGGACTCGAGCTCTCCTGTGCGGGCCCCGCGCGGCTCGCCGCGCCATCGGGTGATGCCGGCTGATCCGGGCCTCGAAGTTCCCCTGACCCTGCTGACCGGCTTCCTCGGCGCCGGTAAGACCACGGTCCTGAACCGCATCCTCTCCGGGGATCACGGGCTGCGCGTCACCGTGCTGGTCAACGATTTCGGCGATCTCGACATCGCCGAGGAACTGGTCGCCGGCCGCAGCGGCGATACCATCAATCTCACCAACGGCTGCGTCTGCTGCAGCCTCAAGGAAGACCTGGCCAGCACGGTACTTGGTGCCCTGGCCCAGGCGCCCGACCACCTGCTGCTGGAGGCCAGCGGCGTCGCCGACCCGACGGGCATCGCCACCACCCTGCTCGCCCCGGTCTTCGCCGGGCGGGTCCGGCTGGACGGCGTGATCTGCGTGACCGATGCGTGCCTGCTGCCAGACCCGCCGGAGCCGGATCTCGTGCTGCGCCAGCTGATGGTGAGCGACCTGGTGCTGCTCAACAAGGCCGATCTCGCTGGGCCCGCCAGGATGGCCGCGGCCAGCGAATGGATCCGGACACGGCTTGCGGGTGCGCGGATAGTGCCGGCCCGCCACGGTGATGTCCCGCTGCCCGTGCTGCTGTCGTCGCTGGCGCCCCCCGGCGAGCGAGCGCTGCCCGTGGCGCAGCCTGAAGACTGTGCCGGCGAGGCCTGCGACCATCCCGGGCACCAGGCGCATCCGGCTTTCGACACCTGGTACTTCCGCAACCCGGCGCAGTTCGACGCCGGGCGTCTCGAGGCACTGGGGGCACGGCTGCCGCCGGCCGTCTACCGGGTCAAGGGTGTCGTCAACCTGGCCGGTTCCGGCACGGGCACGGCCTTGCTGCAGGGTGTCGGCCGGCGCATCAGGCTGGAGCCGCTGCCCGCGGACAACCCGGGCGGCAACAGCCGCCTGGTTGTCATCGGCGCGGCCGGCGGCCTCGACCCGGACTGGCTCGAGCAGGCTTTCAGCGACTGCCTGGCCGCGAACTGAACCGGATCAGGACCGGCTGCGACGGCTGTTCAGCCAGTCGAGCAGCGGCTGCCACTGTTCCCAGTCCGGCCAGGCGAGGTACTCGGGGAGCTCGAAGATGCCCAGCCCGCGGCTGTAGGCCCGGATGTAGTTCTGGGCCTCGCGCAGGCTCGCGAGGTAGGGCAGGCGGAGCGTGTCCAGGTACTCGTTGAGCTCGTCGAAAATCAGCGTGTACTCGCGCACGCGGTTGGCGACGACCCCGACCTTGACCTCCTTGCGCTGGACCCTCGGCACCCCGCCGAGCTCCTCAAGGAAGCGGGCCGATGCCTCGATGTCGATGGTCGAGGGCAGCACCGGCACGATAACCGTCTCCACGGTGCGCAGCAGGTCGGTCAGCTCGCGGCCGTGGGTGCGCGCAGGCGCATCGAAGATGGCGACATCGGCGCTGCGTGGCAGGTGCTTGAGCCCGTCTTCCCAGGCCGGTACGCCGGCGATCGCCGGGCGATCCTCCGTACGACGCGACAGCCATTCCATGCTGGACCCCTGCGGGTCATAGTCGACCAGCGCGACTTTCTTGTCCTGGCCGGCATACCAGCTCGCCAGGTTGGTGGCGAGCGTGCTCTTCCCGCAGCCACCCTTGGAGTTCAGCACCATGATCTGACGCATTCATCGTTCCTTTATTCTGGTCTGACGGAGCGGAACGTCCGCCACCTTAGCGACCGATTTGACAAAAGTCCACGGCGGCAGCAGCGGCCTGCGGGGGCTATAATCGCGCCCCACCGGCAGGCACACGGCCATGACCCGCATCCCGTTCACCAAGATGCAAGCGCTCGGCAACGACTTCGTGCTGATGCGCGAACCCGACAGCGCCGGGCCGCTGCAGCCAGACCGCATCCGGGCGCTGGCGGACCGGCGCACCGGGATCGGCTTCGACCAGCTGCTCTGGCTAGGGCCGCCGCGCACGCCGGGTGCCGCCCTGTCCTACCGCGTGTTCAATACCGACGGGAGCGAGGCGGAACAGTGTGGCAACGGCGCGCGCTGTATCGCGCGGCAGGCGGCCGGGGGAAAGCCTGGCAGGCTGGTGCTCGATGCGCCGGGCGGGCCGCTTCCGGCCGAGCTGCATGCCGACGGCACCGTCAGCATCGCGATGGGCGAACCCGAGTTCGCCCCGGCACGGGTGCCCTTCCTGGCCGACAGCGAAGGGCCTGAATACCCGATAGCCGTTGATGGGCGGCAGCTGCGCATCGGCGTGGTTGCGCTGGGCAACCCGCATGCCGTCCTGCAGGTACCCGACGTGGCCAGCGCCCCCGTGGCGACGCTCGGGCCGCTGCTGGAGCGTCATGAGTGCTTTCCGAACCGTGCTAACATCGGCTTCATGGAAGTGGCCGGGCGCGGGCACATCCGGCTGCGGGTCTTCGAACGCGGTGTCGGCGAGACCCGGGCCTGCGGCAGCGGCGCCTGTGCTGCCGCCGCGGTCGGCCGGCGACTGGGGCTGCTGGATGCCAACGTTCGCGTCAGCCTGCCAGGCGGGGACCTGCACATCAGCTGGCCCGGACCAGGCAGTACGCTGCTGATGCGGGGCGAGGCCATCAGCGTTTTCGAGGGAACCATAGACGCATGAGCACGCTCAAGCAGCCCAGCATCGCGATTGCCGAACTGACCGAAGCCTCGATTGCCGCCTGGCTGCAGTCCAATCCGGACTTCTTCGAGCGCCACCTCGGCCTGCTCGGCAGCCTGAGCCTGCCGCACCGGACGGGTGGACCGGCAATCTCGCTGATGGAGCGCCAGGTCAGCGTTCTGCGCCAGCGCAACAGCCAGCTGGAGCGCCAGCTGCGGGAACTGGTCGAGGTCGCCCGCGAAAACGATGAGCTGACCGGCCGCATTCACCGCCTGGCCCTCGCGCTGCTCGAGACCAGCGGCCGCGAGCAGGTGATCACCGTGATCGAGCGCGAACTTCGCCTGGGCTTTCGCGCCGACTGCGCGCAGCTGGTCCTGTTCATCGAGGACGAGGCCGGTCCGGCACCCGCCCCCGAGCGTTTCGTCCGCGCCTGTGCCCGGGACGACGCCGCCCTGGCGCCCTTCCGGACCTTTCTGCAGTCAGCGACACCCCGCTGTGGCCAGGTACGGGACAGCCAGCGCAACTTCCTGTTCGGTGAGGACAGCGTCGAGATCGGCTCAGTCGCGCTGCTGCCGCTGGGTCCGGGGGCCGCGACCGGCTTCCTGGCCATAGGCAGTCGGGATGCCGGACACTTTCACCCCGGCATGGGCGTCGACTTTCTCGCACGCCTGGGTGAGCTGCTGGCCGTGGCGCTGGCCCGCAGCTGAGCGGGCCGCCAGCCATGCAGGCCGCGGAATGGCGGACCGCCGAGCGCTTTCTCGAGCACCTTGCGCTCGAGCGGCGGCTTTCTCCGCACACGGTCACCAGCTACCGGCGCGACCTCACCTGCCTGGGCGACTTCTGCCGCAGCCAAGGACTCGACTCCTTCAGCGCGATCCAGCCCCACCACCTGCGACGCTTCGCCGCGCTGAGCTATGCGAGCGGGCTCAAGCCGCGCAGCATCCAGCGCCGGCTTTCCGGGGTGCGCAGCTTCATGAACTGGCTCATCCGTGAAGGCCGGCTGAAGAACAACCCGGCCACTGGGATCAGCGCCCCGCGCGCGGCGCGGAGCCTGCCGCGTACTCTGGACGTCGACCAGATGGCGAGCCTGCTGGCCATCGAGGAGGACACCCCGCCGGCGCGCCGGGACCGGGCGATGCTGGAGCTGCTGTACTCGTCGGGGCTGCGTCTGGCTGAACTCGTCGCCCTGGACCCGCAGGACCTCGACCTGGCCGATGGCACGGTCCGTGTGACCGGCAAGGGCAACCGCATGCGGATCGTACCGGTCGGCCGCGCGGCGCGTGAGGCGCTGCGTGACTGGCTGGATGCAAGGCCAAGTCTGGCGGCACCCGGCGAGACGGCGCTTTTCGTCGGCGCACGCGGGCGGCGGATCAGCCCGCGCAGTGTCCAGCAGCGCGTCAGCGCATGGGCACAGCGCGCCGGGTGCCCGCAGCGCGTGCACCCGCACCTGTTCCGTCACAGCTTCGCCACCCACCTTCTTGAGTCCAGCCGGGACCTGCGCGCAGTGCAAGAGATGCTCGGGCATGCCGACATCAGCACCACGCAGGTCTATACCCACCTGGACTTCCAGCATCTCGCGCAGGTCTACGACGAGTCACACCCGCGGGCCCGGCGCAAGACATCCGGCACCCGTGGCTGAAAACCACGGGCACCCACGGAGACAACAGGGATGGAACAGTTTCACGGCACCACGATTGTCTCGGTCCGGCGTGACGGCATCGTCGCCGTCGGCGGTGACGGCCAGGTCACGCTCGGCAACACCGTGGTCAAGGGCAACGCCCGCAAGGTGCGCACGCTGGCCGAAGGGCGCGTGCTGGCCGGCTTCGCCGGCGGCACTGCCGATGCATTCACGCTCTTCGAGCTTTTCGAGGGCAAGCTGCAGCAGTATGGCAACCTCGGTCGCGCCGCGATCGAGCTGGCCAAGGACTGGCGCAGCGACCGCCGGCTGCGTCGCCTGGAGGCACTGCTCTGCGTTGCCGACCGGGAGCGCTCGCTGATCATCTCCGGCAATGGCGACGTGATAGAGCCCGAGGATGACCTGATGGCGATCGGTTCCGGCGGCCCGTTTGCCCAGGCTGCCGCGCGCGCGCTGCTGGAGAACACGCAGCTGCCGGCCGGCGATATCGTGCGCAAGGCGCTGGAGATCGCCGGGCGGATCTGCATCTACACGAACGACCAGGTCCTGGTCGAGACACTTGGGCCCGAGGCGGGCTGAGCAGGGATGCCGGACAGATGTCGATGACACCCAGGGAAATCGTCCAAGAACTGGACAAGCACATCATCGGCCAGGCGGACGCCAAGCGTGCCGTGGCGATTGCGCTGCGCAACCGCTGGCGGCGCATGCAGGTCGACCCGGCGCTGCGCAACGAGATCACGCCGAAGAACATCCTGATGATGGGGCCGACAGGCGTCGGCAAGACGGAGATCGCCAGGCGGCTGGCGCGCCTGGCCCAGGCGCCGTTCATCAAGGTGGAGGCGACCAAGTTCACCGAGGTCGGCTACGTGGGACGCGAGGTCGACAGCATCATCCGCGACCTGATGGATGCCTCGGTGAAGATGACGCGCGAGGAGGCCGTGGATAAGGTCCGGCATCGCGCCGAGGATGTGGCGGAGGACCGCATCCTCGATGCGCTGCTACCGCCGCCGGCTGCCGGGCAGCCGGCAGGAGACAGCGAGACCCGGCAGAAATTCCGGAAGATGCTGCGCGAGGGCCGGCTCGATGACCGGGAAATCGAGATCGAGGTCCAGGCCTCGCCGATGGGCGTCGAAATCATGGCGCCGCCCGGCATGGAGGAGATGACCAGCCAGCTGCAGAGCATGTTCCAGAATTTCGCCGGCCAGCGCCGGCGCAGCCGCAAGCTGCGCGTCCGCGAGGCCTTCAGGCTGCTGACCGACGAGGAAGCGGGCCGGCTGGTCAACGAGGATGACGTCAAGGCGGCAGCGCTCAGCAACGTCGAGCAGAACGGCATTGTCTTCATCGACGAGATCGACAAGATCGCCCGGCGCGGTGACGTGAGCGGGACCGATGTCTCGCGCGAGGGCGTCCAGCGCGACCTGCTGCCGCTGGTCGAGGGCTGCACCGTGACCACCAAGCACGGGATGGTCCGCACCGACCACATCCTGTTCATCGCCTCCGGGGCCTTCCACACCTCCAGGCCCGCTGACCTGATCCCGGAGCTGCAGGGCCGCTTCCCGATCCGCGTCGAGCTCGGGGCGCTGGGTGTTGGCGAGTTCGAGCGCATCCTGACGGAGCCGGATGCCTCGCTGACGCAGCAGTACCGCGCGCTGATGGCGACCGAGGGCGTGGAACTGGAGTTCGCAGAGACCGGGATCCGGCGAATTGCCGAGATCGCCTGCCAGGTCAACAGCCAGAACGAGAACATCGGTGCGCGGCGGCTGCACACGGTGCTCGAGCGACTGCTCGACGCGATCTCGTTCGAGGCGGCGGACCGGTCCGGGGACAGGCTTACGATCGATGCCGACTATGTCGAAGAGCACCTCGGCGCCCTGGCGGGCAACGAGGACCTGAGCCGCTACATCCTCTAGGAGAGGCATCCGGGCTGATGAGCATTGAGGACCAGGACAGGGTCGACTTCGGCTTCGAGGACGTAGCTCGCGGGGACAAGGCCCGGCGGGTGCGGGCGGTGTTCGAGTCGGTGGCCCCGCGCTATGACCTTATGAACGACCTGATGTCCGGTGGACTGCACCGGATCTGGAAGCGCTTCGCACTATCGCGCACCGGACTTCGGCCGGGCCAGCAGGTACTGGACCTCGCCGGCGGCACGGGCGACCTCAGCATCGGGCTGGCCCGCCAGGTGGGCCCGGCGGGGCTGGTCTGCCTCGCCGATATCAACACGGCAATGCTGGCCCGCGGCCGCGCACGCCTGGTTGATCGCGGCCTGTGGCCGCGCGTCGCGTTGGTGCAGGCCGATGCGGAGCAACTGCCGTTTTCCGACGCCAGCTTCGACTGCGTGACGATCGCTTTCGGCCTGCGCAACGTGACCGACAAGCCGGCCGCCCTGCGCGCAATGTCGCGGGTGCTGCGGCCCGGTGGCCGCCTGCTCGTCCTCGAGTTCTCAAGACCCGTGCTGAAGCTGCTCGAGCCGCTGTACGATGCGTTCTCGTTCAAGGTATTGCCAAGGCTGGGACAGCTGGTCGCAGGGGATGCCGACAGTTACCGCTACCTGGCGGAGTCGATTCGACGCCATCCGGACCAGCAGACGCTGCTTGGCATGATGGAAGCAGCGGGCCTTGAGGACTGCCGCTGCCATAACCTCAGCGGCGGTATCGTCGCGCTGCATACAGGATTCCGCTTCTGAGATGGCCGTGAACGACCTTGCCAGCCTGCTGCTCTCGCCCGCCCAGGCGCTGGTGAACCGCGGAATCGCCGGGTCGGCCACGGCCCAGGGGCTTGCCCGTGATCTCGAGGGCCAGGCGCTTGAACTGGCCATCAGCGGCACCCCGCTGCGGATAATGGCCCGCGTGGGCGCGGGGCAGCTGGAGCTGCTCCCCTCTGACGGCGGCGACGCCGATGTCCGCCTGGCCGGCGCCCCGCTGGCGCTGCTGGCGCTGCTGGGCCCCGACCCGCAGCAGCCCGTGCGCGACGGACGCGTACGGCTCACCGGCGACACGGCAGTGGCCGACCGTTTCCGCGCGCTGCTGCGGGCTGCCCGTCCTGACCTAGAGGAGCAGCTGGCCAGGCTGGCCGGAGATCCCCTGGCCCACGGCGCCGGAAATCTTGCCCGTGGCGGCGCAGCCTGGGCGCGCAATGCGCTTGGTTCGTTCGAGCGCAGCCTTGGCGAGTACCTGCGCGAGGAGCGCCGCTGGCTGCCCACACGCCCCGAGGTGGGCCAGTGGCTCGTGGAGGTGGACCGGCTGCGCGACGACGTCGAGCGCGCCGGCGCGCGGCTGGAGCGTCTTCGCCGATCCGGCCATGATGGCCAGGACGACTGAGCCGCAATGACTAAGCTGCGCCTGCGCCTCCTGTTGCGCCTGCTCGCGATCCAGCGCGTGCTGGTGCGCCATCGCCTGGACGACCTGGTTCGTTCCACTCACCTGCTGCGCCCGGTCCGGTTCCTGTTCCTGCTCTTCCCCTCGACATGGAGCACGCGCAGGAGCGAGCTGCCGCGCGCGGTGCGGCTGCGGCTGGCGCTGGAGGAGCTCGGGCCCATCTTCGTCAAGTTCGGCCAGTCTCTCTCGACGCGGCAGGACCTGCTGCCGCCTGACATAGGGTCCGAGCTGGCACGACTGCAGGACCAGGTGCCGCCGTTCCCCGGGGAGCAGGCGCTGCGCGAGGTCGAGGCTGCCTACGGCCGGCCTGCGCATGAGGTGTTCGCCAGATTCGAGAAGGAGGCGCTGGCCGCCGCCTCGATCGCGCAGGTGCACGCAGCACGCCTGCACACGGGTGAGGATGTCGTCGTGAAGATCCTGCGCCCGGGCGTGCACGGGATGATCGCGCGGGACATCGAGGTGATGTACGCGCTCGCCCGGCTTGCGCAGCGCTACTGGCCGGAGGCCCGCAGGCTGCGGCCGGTCGAGGTCGTGGCGGAGTACGAGAAGACCATCATCAACGAGCTTGACCTGATGCGCGAGGCAGCCAATGCTGCCCAGCTCAGGCGCAACTTCGCAGGTTCACCGATCATCTACGTCCCCGAGGCCTACTTCGACTACTGCCGTCCGCAGTTGATGGTGATCGAGCGCATCCGCGGCATTCCGATCGACGACATGGAGGCGCTGCGCCGCGCCGGGGTGAATATCGCGAGACTTGCCGCGAACGGGGTGGAGATCTTCTTCACGCAGGTATTCCGGGACAACTTTTTCCACGCCGACATGCACCCGGGCAACATCTTTGTCGATGCGACCGACCCCGATAATCCGCGCTACGCCGCGGTGGACTTCGGCATCGTGGGTACGCTGGATGACCGGGACCGTCGTTACCTCGCGGAGAATTTCCTCGCCTTCTTCAATCGCGACTACTATCGCGTCGCCCGGCTGCATGTCGACTCCGGCTGGGTGCCAGCCACGACGCGCGTCGACGAGCTCGAGTCGGCCATCCGGACCGTGTGCGAACCGATCTTCAACAAGCCGCTCAAGGAAATCTCCTTCGCCCAGGTGCTGCTCAGGCTGTTCGCGACAGCGCGGCGCTTCGACATGGAGATCCAGCCGCAGCTGATCCTGCTGCAGAAGACGCTGGTGCAGATCGAGGGCCTGGGCAGGGACCTCTACCCCGAGCTCGACATCTGGCAGACGGGCAAGCCCGTACTGAGAAAATGGATGCAGGAGCAGACCGGGCCGCGGGGCATGCTGCGCCGGCTGCGCCGCGACTGGCCTGAACTGCGCTATGCCGTCGAGCGCCTGCCCGAGGTGGCGCGTCGCCTGGTCGACAGCGTGGTGGAGCAGCCCCCGGTGGTGCGGCCCGATCCCGCCGGGGAACGGCAGAGGGAGCAGCGTCACTACCGGCTGCTCACCGGGGGCAGCCTGGTGATCGCGGCGAGCCTGCTGATCGGGCTCGCACCCTTGCCGGCCTGGGTTGGACTTGGCCTCGGCGCAGCAGGACTGCTGCTGCTGTGGTCCGCACGGCCGCCGGTAAACCAGCGCAGATGAGATGACGGGACTCGTCGAGTATTTTTTCGTCGCGATCGCAGCAGTGTTCGTCATCATCAACCCGCTGACGACGGCCTTCGTGTTTGCCTCGCTGACGACGCGCGCTAGCGAGGCCGAGCGGGAGGCGATCGCCCGCCGGGCCGTGGTCGTCTCGAGCGCGATGCTGTGCACATTCGCGCTGCTGGGCTCCGTGATCTTCCAGCTGTTCGGCATCACCCTGGCCGCCTTCCGCGTCGCCGGTGGCTTGATACTGTTCGGCATTGCCATGGGCATGCTCCAGCGGAGCGAAGATCCCGAGCATGAACAGGAGGGCGACAAGCCCAGCGGGCGGATCGCGGACGACATCTCGATCGTCCCGCTGGCGATCCCCTTCATCAGCGGGCCTGGGGCAATCGCGACGACGATGATCCTGACCAGCGAGGCGCCCGACCGCTGGCACGTGGTCGTCGTCTTCTTCGCCGTGATGCTTACGACGATCAGCTGCTACTACGCGATGGTCAACAGCCGCTACGTGATCCGCTTCCTCGGCGACACCGGGCGGAGGATCCTGACCAAGATCTTCGGGCTGATCCTTGCGGTTATTGCGGTGCAGTTCATCCTCAACGGTCTCGGCGAGGCGCTCGGCACTTTTGTCGAAATGCATGGCCTCGGCGCAGGGGCCGCGGGGGACTGACCCGGGATACAGGTATAATCGCGGATCGATGGAACCGCCGCCCCGGGGTTCGTGACCAGACCTGCTCGCCGGAGGTGGCGAATGAAACTGCGAATGCTCTTGCCCTGCCTGGCCCTGCTGGCCGGCATATCCCCCGTCCTTCAGGCCGATCCGGCTTCGGAAAACTCGGTCCGCGAGCTGCTCGCGCTGACCGAGGTCAGCGAGCTGGTCGACCAGGTCGGTATGCAGTTCGGCGCGATGCTGGAGGATCAGCTCGCGCAGATCAGGCGGGACCCACAGCTCAGCGCAGAGCAGCGGGAGATCCTTCTCGGCATGCACGAGCGCATGACCGAGGTCGTCCGCCAGGAGACTGACTGGGCAGCCTACGAAGCCGGTGTCGTGCAGCTCTACCGCGAGAACCTGACCCAGTCCGAGATCGACAGCCTGCTCGAGATGTACAGGAGCCCGGCCGGCCAGCTGATGCTGGACAAGATGCCGCTGATCACGCAGGCGACGATGGAGTACGTCGAACGCCAGCTGCCCTCGATGGTCGAGCGGCTGCAGCGGATCGAGCGCGAGGCCATCGCGGAACTGGAACAGCTGCCCTGATCAGTGCCCCCGGACCGGGGCGCTCAGCCATGGAATCTCCGGGGCTTCCAGCCGCGGGCCATCGTAGCCACTGACGGTCCCGAAACGGGTGCTGCCTGCATCCCAGTCGCGACGGGCATGCTCGATTGTCGTGCGTTCCCCGGCGACGAAGTTCCACCAGATCACGACCTCCTCACCCAGCGGCGTGCCGCCCACCAGCAGCGCAC
This sequence comes from Chromatiales bacterium, assembly GCA_020831895.1. Classification (GTDB taxonomy): domain Bacteria; phylum Pseudomonadota; class Gammaproteobacteria; order Steroidobacterales; genus JAFIFS01. Next base: position 30,467 of record JAFIFS010000027.1, on the reverse strand, counting down.
GGCCACCCGTATCCGACTGCAACACCAGCGACTCCCGGCGCATGCCGAGGTAGGCCAGCTCGCCGGGCACGAACGATGTCTCGTCGATGGACAGCATGCCCTCGAGTGGCAGCAGGCCGTACTCGAAGTCCTGGCGTAGCGGCAGCTCGGCCCGGCCCGGCCCGGACCAGCTGAGCTCCAGGCCGAGCAGCGGCGAGTACTGCAGCGCCGGGGCCTCGTGGCCACAGCAACGACCGGTCAGCAGGGTGATGTTGAAGGCCCCGAGGCTGAAGCGCGGCAGCTCGGGATAGTGGTCGAAGCGCGGCTCCACGGCGCGCTCGGCGCGCGGAAGCGCAATCCAGAGCTGGACCGCATGCAGGCTGGTGCCGGCATGTGGTGGTGTCTCTTCCGTGTGGCTGACGCCATCGCCGGCGGTCATCAGGTTGACCTGGCCGGGCCGGATCAGCTGCTCGTAACCTAGACTGTCCCGGTGCAGGATCTCGCCGGCGATCATCCAGGTGAAGGTCTGCAGGCCGATGTGCGGATGCGGCCCTACGCGCAGTCCGGCCGTGCCGGGTGCAAATCGTGCCGGACCGATGTGGTCGAGGAAGCACCAGGCACCGATCAGGCGTCGCTCGCGCAGTGGCAGCAGGCGGGCAACGGGAATGCCGCCCACCGAGGATGCTCGGGCCGGCAGCCGCTGGATCTGCCGGCGCCCGTCGATCACGGGGCACTCGAGTGGCAGGGCTGTTTCGACCCCGGCATCGGTGGTGCTCATGCTGGTCTGCCTCAGGCTGGGGGCGAACTCAGTCGCCGGTGGACGGTCTCCCTGCCCGCACATTCTGCCCTGTCGCCAGCGCACGGGGGAACAGCAGCTCGTTCTCCTTGTACATGTGCGCCAGCAGGTCCTGCTCGACACGGGTGAGGCCCTGCAGCAGCTCGCGGTCCGCCTCGGCGGACGAAGATCCGGCGGCATAGCCTCCGGCAAGCTCACGCAGCCGGTTCAGCGCGACCACGGTGCGCTCGTGCTCGTTCTCCATGCAGGCGATGGGTCCGCCGATCGCGCTGCCACAGCGCGTGGGCCTGACCTCGGTGCCGGCGTGCAGGTCGCGGATGATCGGAAACACCGATTCCTCCTCGTGCTGCAGGTGAACGACCAGTTCGTCCGCCATCCCGGCCAGCGTCTCGTAGAGCTCGCGGCGACGCTCGCTCTCCGGATGGGCCGCCGACAGGTTGCCGGCAAGCTCGACCAGCGGGGGCAGCTCGCGGCGCAGCCAGGCGTGGTGGGTGGTCTCGATGTGGTCGACCAGCTCGCCGAGCGGGCAATCGGCCCATTGCGCGAGGTCGACCGGCGGCGGCGGCGGCGGGATCCGGGCCTCGGCAGTCTCCAGCATCCGGATGATGATGGCCGGATGCAGGCCGAACGCCGCGCAGAGCTGGTCCAGTGTCTGGTCCTCAGGCTCGCCGGCACGGTGCAGGCCACTGCCGGTCAGTACGCGCAGCAGCGACGGATGTCGTGCGGCGATCTCGGCGACCGTGGTCTCGCGACTGAAACTGCCCAACCCGCTTCTCCCTTGCCAGCGTCCTGCGGCGCAGGATCGGACGCGGGGCAGCATCGGGCAATACGGGAATCACGCAAGCGGGGCCACGCCGAACAGCAGCTCGTGCAGCCAGAATGTGAACAAGGCCCAGAAAACCAGGCCTGACAGTGCCGCCACGATGTCGCGGCTTGCGGGCCCGGCCGGATACCGGGTGCCGCGGCGCCGGTCCCGGCGCCGCGCAATGGCGTAGGCCGGTACGGCCCAGACGAGGAAACTGCCGAACAGCAGCAGGTCGGCCAGCGTGCCGTTGGCGAGCAGGTGCGCCAACGCCCAGATCTTAACGCAGAGCAGCATCGGGTGTCCTGTCGCGGCGCGGATCCGCGTACCCGGCAGGTAGGCGGCCACCAGCAGGATGAAGGCGGGTGCCATCAGCAGCACGGCCAGGTGCCGTGTCCAGACGGGTGGCGCCCAGAGTGGCACGGGGGCTGAACGGGCCTCGCCATAGCCCCAGGCGATCAGCACCAGGCCGGCCAGCGAGACCAGCGAGTAGGCGATCTTCCACCCCAGCTCGCCGAGACGCAGCAGCATGCGGCTGCGAAAACCCTCGGCATAGATGCGCACCGCGTGGGCCGCGAAGAAAATCAGGAGTCCGGCGATCAGGGTGCTCATGGTCAGGTCCAGTCCTGGAAATCAGCGGTAGCGATCCGGAAACGGCAGCCTGTCGTCCACCGCATGCCAGATGCGGCCGTCACAGCCGCGGTCGCGCAGGCACATCACGGTCAGCCGGGCGAGATCCGCCCGCGTGACGCTGCGCATCAGCGCGTGGTTGGAACTCAGGTAGGCATGCCCCGTCGCAGGCGTGCCATCCCGCATCAGTATGCCGTTGCGGATGATCACGTAAGGCAGGCCGCTGTCGATCAGCAGGGCCTCGGCCTCCCCCTTCGCAGCCAGGGTCGTCGTCATGCGGCCGAATGGCGCCTGCGGAAACTTCTCGATGTTCTGGCCCGCACCGACCGAGCCGTGCAGGATGATCCTCGGTGACCCATGCGCCTGCGCCGCGGCGACGACGTGACGCATCACGTCCGGATAGAAAGAGTCGGGCGCACCCCCGCGGGCGGAGGCCTCGATGACCGCTTCGTAGCGACGTGCCGCAAGCGCGCGGGCGACCTGGTCGGCCCTGAGCATGTCCCCGGTCACGTACTGGATATCGAGACCCTCCAGCCGAGAGCGGTCGGAACCCGGCCGGACGAATGCCGTCACCGGATAGCCAGCCGCGACCAGCTCACGCACGACCTCGGCGCCCAGCTGGCCAGTGGCGCCGAAGACCAGTACGGGGCCCCGTTCGGCGGCGGCGGGCAGCCAGGCCAGCGCCAGCAGCACAATCAGCATCCTGAACATCAACTTGGCTCCCCAAGCATGGCCGGCAGCATGATTATGCGCGAGACGGCCGCCTGTCTCCACGGGATCCTTCGGCAGTGACCCGGAAAGTCATCCACGCGCCTCGTCACCAGAAGCCAGCCGCGGCACCGCCGCCAGCAGCGTGCGCGTGTACTCATGCTCAGGCTCGCGCAGCACGCGTGCAACGGGACCCGACTCGACCACCCGGCCATTGCGCATCACGGCCATCCGGTCGGCCAGGTACTCGACGACACCCATGTTGTGGGTGATGAACAGCATGCCCAGGTCATGCTCATCAACCAGGCGGCGCAGCAGCTTGAGTATCCCGGCCTGGACCGAGACATCGAGCGCCGAGGTCACCTCGTCGCAGAGCACGAAGCGGGGTTCCAGGACCAGCGCGCGGGCGATCGCCAGGCGCTGGCGCTGGCCGCCCGAGAACTCGTGCGGATAACGCCACAGGCTGTCGGCCGGCATCTCGACACGCTCGAGCAGCTCGGCCGCACGGCGTCGGCGTTCCTTGTCATCGGCGCCGATACCGTGCACGCGCATCGGCTCGGTCAGCGTGGTGAGAACCGGCAGGCGCGGGTTGAGGCTGGAGCCTGGATCCTGGAAGACGACCTGCATGCGCCGGCGCAGCGGGCGCAGCGCCCGGGGCGGCAGCTGCGTAATGTCGCGACCCTCCAGCCGGAGCTCGCCCGCGGTCACCGGCAGCAGGCGCAGCAGCGCACGGCCGAGCGTGGTCTTGCCGCAGCCTGATTCACCGACCAGCGCAACGACCTCGCCCGGCTGCACGCTGAGCGAAACGCCGTCGACGGCCCGCACGTGATCGACGACGCGACGCAGGAAGCCACGGCGGACCGGGAAGTGGACGGACAGCTGGTCGACCTCGACCAGGGGTTCCGGCTTTGGCTGGCGCGCCGGGGGTCGCGGCAAACGCTCGGGCAGCGCGGCGATCAGGCTTCGCGTGTAGTCGTGCGCAGGCCTCCGCAGGACGGCGCTGGCAGGGCCACTCTCGACCAGCTCGCCCCGGCGCATCACGCCGACGCTGTCGGCGATCTGGGCGACAACGCCGAAATCATGCGTGATGAAGAGCACGCCCATGCCTCGGCGCTCCTGGAGCTCGCGGATCAGTCGCAGGATGCCAGCCTGCACCGTCACGTCGAGCGCCGTCGTCGGCTCGTCGGCGATCAGCAGCCTGGGCTCGCAGATCAGCGCCATCGCGATCATCACGCGCTGGCGCTGCCCGCCGGACAGGCGATGGGGGTATTCGGCCACCCGCTCCGCCGGCTGCGGGATACTGACTTCGTCGAGCGCGGCGATCGTACGCTCGCGGCGTTCGCTGGCACCGAGGGATGGCCGGTGCAGCCTCAGCACCTCGTTGAGCTGCTCACCGATGGTCAGCACCGGGTTCAGCGAGGTCATGGGTTCCTGGAAGATCATGCCGATTGCCCCCCCCCTGACCTTCGCGAGCTGCGCCTGCTCCGCGGACAGCAGCTCCATTGGCGGGTGATCGACGGGGTGGAAAACGACCCGGCCGCGCGGGTGGCGGTGACGCCGCTCCGGCAACAGGCCCATCACGGACAGGGCCGTTACCGACTTGCCGCTACCGGACTCTCCGACCAGGCAAAAGGTCTGGCCAGGCTCGACGGCGAGATCGATGCCGGCCACCGCGGCGAACCAGCGATCCTCTGCATTGCGCAGTTCGGTGACCAGCCCTTCGATAGAGAGGAGGCTCACCGCGCCTTGCCTGCGCGCGTATGCGGATCCACAGCATCGCGCAAAGCCTCGCCGACGAGGTTGTAGGCGAACACGGTCAGGAAGATCGCGCCGCCCGGGAACACGGCCAGCCACCAGTTGAAGGTCGCGGACTGCACCGCCTGGTTCAGCATCTGCCCCCAGGAGGGGTCGTCTACCAGCCCGAGTCCGAGGAAGCTCAGCGTAGCCTCGGCCAGGATCGCCGAGGCGACACCGAAGCTCGCGGCCACCAGCAGTGGCGCCATGCCGTTCGGGAGCATGTGCCGGAACAGGATCGAGTGCAGCGGCAGGCCGGCGGCAATCGCCGCCTGCACGAAATCCTGCTCACGCAGCTTGAGGAACTCCGCCCTGACATAGCGCGCATAGCCGGACCAGGAGGTGATGCCTATGATCACCATCATCATGTAGATCGAGCGACCGAAGAAGGCAACGAAGGTCAGCAGCAGGAACAGTGTCGGGATCGCCTCGAAGATTTCGACCAGCCGCATCCCGATGATGTCGACGATCCCTGAGAAATAGCCCATCAGGCCGCCGATGATCGCACCAATGAATAGCGCGATCCCGGTCGCTATGAAGCCGATGCCCAGGGCGATACGCGCGGCATGGATCATGCGCGAGGCAACGTCCGCACCGTTCTCCTCGGTGCCCAGCCAGTGGCGGCGGGCGTCTGCCGCGAGCGGTGGCTCGACCCCCGTGTCACCATAGTCACGCAGGTAGTCGCGGGCCGAGTACGGGATCGGCGCGAACACCAGTCGGTCGATTTCCCCAGCCGCGAGGCGCTCCCGGTACTGCTCGTGGATCGTCAGCACGGGAGGCTCCAGCAGTACCAGCGCGAGCAGGCCGGCGAGGCCAGTTCCGGCCAGCCAGAGTCCCAGCGCAAGGGGCGCACGCAGCCTTGCGGCCATCACCACCGCGGCCAGGATGAACCCTGCAAGCCACAGCACATCGATGGGCGTCAGGTAGTTCAGGACCGGAAAGCTGAGCTCGCCCGAGGCCACCATGAGCAGCGGCTGGCTGCTGGCGATGAAAGGTGCGAAAGCGGCCAGCACGACCAGCAGCAGGATCCAGGCCAGGCCGAGCCTTGCACTGGTGCGCGCCAGTACGGCCGCGAGCACCTGGCGCGACAGGGGCTGCGAGCGCACCGCCGGCTCACTCATAGCTGACCCTCGGGTCTGCGATCGCATAAGCGATGTCGGCCAGCAGGTAGCCGGCCAGCGTCAGCAGGCCGGAGATCAGCGTGACCGACAGCACGAGCTCGCGGTCCCGGGTCTGGACAGCCTCAACCGCGAGCTTGCCCATGCCGTCTATGCTGAAGATGCTCTCCACGATGACCGAGCCAGCAAGCAGGCTCGGAAGCAGCGTGGCCGACACGGTGATGAGGGGCAGCAGCGAGTTCCGGAAAACGTGCCGCCAGAGCACAGTCTCCTCGTCCACACCCTTGGCCCGCGCGGTCCGGGCGTAGTCTGCGGCAAGGTTCTCCAGCAGCGAGGCCCGCGTCAGCTTGGCGAGGAACGCAAGCCCGCCGTAGGACAGCGCGATGACGGGCAGCACCAGGTGCCATGCACGGTCGAGCAACCAGCCCGCATGCACCAGCTCGACGCCTGCGCGCCCGGCAAGCCAGAGGCCGGCAGACAGGCCGAGGGCGCCGGCGAACATCACGCGCAGCGGGGCGCTGCGCAGGCCGGACAGCGCCATGAAGACGGCAGCCAGCGCTCCGGCGAGCACCAGATGCAGGATCCCGGGCGCCGGCCCATGCAGCGCGGCAGCCATCAGGTAGCCGGACAGGGCACCGGCAGACAGTCCGCCAAGGCGGCGCGCCGGCGGCGGCGCACCTAGCGACGCCCAGACCAGCAGCGCGGTGGCCAGGCCAGTGCACAGGAACAGCAGCAAAAGGTCAGTGCCGGAGCCGAGCAGCGGCAGGAAGGTCTGGTCAATAGCCTCGCGGCGAACCAGCCCGCCGGTGGGGAACCAGCGCCAGTACTGTTCGGAGGCGAAGAAGCCGATGAACAGCACGCCGGCCAGCATCGTCGGCACGGACCACAGGCCCAGCAGCACGAAGTTCGACGCGACGTCGAATCGGCCCCCGCGGGTGCGCGCAGCCTGCACACCGATGGCGATCGCTGTCGCGTAGATCAGCGGTATCGAGAGCAGGTTCAGCAGCAGTGTCACGGGCAGACGCTCGGCGATCAGGTCGCCTACCGGCCGGCCATAGCGAAAACTGGTGCCGAGGTCGGAGCCCTTCCACCACGAGAAGCTGCCGAGGCTGCCGTCCGCCTCGCGCGGGAAACCGGCCGGGGAGATGCTGTTGAGCCAGCGCAGGTACTGGATCGGCGGCGGCTGGTCGAGGCCGTAGAGCCGGTTGTAGTACTCCTCGAGTGCCCGGCGCGTCTCCGGCTCCAGGTCAGCTCCGTCGATGAGCGACTGCGCCGTGATCCCGCCCGGCGCGGCCGCCATGACGACGAAGACGACCAGCGTGATGCCGAACAGCGTCGGCACCATCAGCAGCGTGCGCCGCAACAGGTAGTTCAGCATCAGCGATGGCGCTGAAGCGCCGCCGGGACGTAGATCTCCACCGGAACTGCCATCAGGTTCAGGCCAAGCGCGGTGATCTGGAGGTTGTGGATACGACTGTCAATGAATGCCAGCGTGGTGCGGCGGAACAGGAACGTATATGGCTGGTCCTCGACTAGGATCCGCTCGGCAGCCTGCCAGAGCTCCATGCGCCTGGCCTCGTCCACCTCGCCCCGGGCCGCATCAATCAGCCGGTCGAGCTCGGGATTGGAATAGTTGACGAAGTTGTCGCCCCCCTCCATGGACTGGCTGGAGTGGAACATCTGGAAGATGTCGACCTCGACGCCAGAGGTCCAGGCCAGCGTGATCGCATCGAAATCCTTGCGCTGCAGGAGGTCGATCATCACCGACCACTCGGTCGGCTGGGGGCGCATCAGTATTCCCGCGCGCGCGTAGAGGTCGCGCAGAAACAGCACCATCCGCCGCGTGTCCTCGTTGTCCTGGAAGAACACGAGGTCGAACTCGAAAGGGGCGCCATCCGCATCGACCAGCAGGCCGTCCCGCTCGCGCCGGCTATAGCCCGCCTCCTTGAGCAAGGCCAGCGCCGCCTGCAGATCGGCAGGCTGCGGCGTCAGCGAGGGGTCATGCTGGGGCGAGCGGGGACTGAACGGGCTTACGGCAGGCTCCGCATAGCCGAGCATGATCTCATCGATGATCCGCTGAACGTCGGTCAGCAGCGTCATTGCACGTCGCACGCGTCGGTCGGCAAAGCGGGTCGGGGTGCCCCCGCGCTGCTGGTTCCAGGCGATGTAGCTGTACCCGGCCGTGGGACTCATGTACTCGAAATGCCAGGTCCGCCCGCGCAGCGCCTGGTCCTCAAGAAGGCGCTGGTACTCGCGCGGCCGGGCGGTGTAGACATCGATGTCGCGGTTGCGAAAAGTGGTGAGCCGCGCGCTGTCGTTCTCGATCACTCGCCAGACGATGCGGTCAAAAGGTGGATCGACGGGGCCCCAGTAGCGCGGGTTGCGCTCCAGCTCGACCCGTCCCTGGTCCGGGGTCCAGCCTTCCGGGTCGGCAAGACGGTAGGGGCCTGTTCCAAGCAGCAGTCCGCGGCTCTCGTTGAAGCGCCTGGGATCATCCAGAAAGCGGCCGTAGAAGTGCTCGGCCAGGATGTCCATCGTTCCGGCCAGCTGCAGGCTGTTGAAGTAGGGTTCGGCGAACACGAATTCGACCCGGTACGGGCCGACCGCGGCAACCCGCTCGATCCGGGCCAGGTAGGCCCTCTGGCGGGGTGCGGCGATCGCCTCGTTCATCATGAATTCGAAGCTGAACTCGACGTCGCGGGCCGTCATGGGCCGGCCGTCGGAGAATGTAACGTCGCGGCGCAGGTCGAAGCTGATCGTGAGCCCGTCCGGCGACACGGTCCAGGCTTCAGCCAGCAGGCCACGCCACTCGAGCGTATCCGGGTCGCGCGTGATCAGGGGCTCGATGACGAAGTTCTGCACCTCGCTTGCCTGGGCATCGGAGGACACCAGCGGCGTGAGCGTGCGCAGGCCGGCACCGAAGGCCAGCATCAGCCAGTCGCCTTGGGCAAAGTCGGGCTGGCTCGCCGCCAGTCGCGCGCGCGAGAACGCGTCGGGAAACGCCCCGTCGTCGTCCGCACCGGCAGCAGGCGCGCCCACCGCGATGACGCCGTCGCGCAGCCTGCGCTCTATGTCGCGCAGCAGTCCGCGTGTCCGCCGGATGTCCTCGGCCTGCTCCTGCAGGATGCGGTTCATCTCGGTGAGGCGCTGCCATTGGCGGTCGACCTGCACCATCATCAGCAGCATCAGCAGTGTCAGCAGGACGAAACCCAGCCATGGCAGCAAGCGTCCGCCCATCAGTGCTGCCCCCACTGCTCAGCCATCGCGCAGGCCGCGCAGGAAGGCCGCGGGATCGCGGCCAGCCTCAAGTTCCTCGACCAGGGCAGAGCCCACGACGACACCGTCCGCATGCCCGGAGAGCTGGCGCAGGTGCTCTGGCCGGCGCACTCCGAAGCCCGCGCAGACGGGCAGCGAAGACACGCTGCGCACCCGGTCGAGATACTCGCTGACTGTCGACGGGAGTCCGCTGTCACCGCCGGTGATGCCGGTGACGGTGACGGCATAGACAAAGCCGCGGCTCGCCTCGCACAGGCGCGCCAGCCGCGCCGGCGGGGTGGCGGGCGTCACCAGCTGCACCAGGGCCAGCCCCCTCGCCTCGAGTGCCGTGCGCAGGGCCTGACTCTCCTCCAGCGGCAGGTCGGGAACGATGAAGCCGGCCACGCCCGAGCGCGCGGCATCATCCGCCAGGCGTTCAAAACCATGATTGAGCAGCGGGTTCAGGTAGCTCATCAGCACCACTGGTGCCGGCATCGGACCGGCCTCAGCCAGCGCGGCAAGGATCCAGCGCAGGCTCACGCCGGCCGCAATTGCTGCCTGGCTCGCGCGCTGGATCGTCACACCGTCGGCCATCGGGTCGCTGAACGGGACACCGACTTCGACCACGTCGCCGGCCCCGGCCACCTCGCGCAGCGTCTCGATGAAGCGCTCCCGCGACGGGTAACCCGCGGTAATGTAGGGAACGAGGGCGAGCGGCTCGCCCGGCGCGCGGCGCAGGGCCGCGGCAATCCTCTCGTGCGGCTGGCTCATGAACGTATCCGGTCGATGAACTGGCTGAGTGTCGGCATGTCCTTGTCGCCCCGACCCGACAGGCCGATCAGCAGCCGCGTGCCCGTATGCTCGCGGGCGAAGGCCCGCGCCCCGGCTAGCGCGTGCGAGCTCTCGATGGCTGGCAGGATGCCCTCCGCCCGGCAACACTCCCACAGCGCATCCAGCGCCTCGTCGTCGGTGCAGCTCGTGTATTCGACGCGGCCGATGGCCTTCAGCAGCGCATGCTCGGGACCCACGCCCGGGTAGTCCAGGCCGGCCGAGACCGAGTGGGTCTCCTGCACCTGGCCATCCGGATCCTGCAACAGCATCGAGTAGCTGCCGTGGAGCACGCCCGGCCGGCCGGTGGCCAGCGTCGCGGCGTTGTCGCCGAGTCCGGCACCGCGCCCCCCCGCCTCGACCCCGACGAGCCGTACGCTGGTGTCTGCCAGGAAGGGGTGAAACAGACCAATCGCATTCGAACCGCCACCGACGCAGGCAAAGGCCGCATCAGGCAGGCCACCCGTACGGGCGACACACTGCTCGCGCGCCTCGCGGCCGATCACGGACTGCAGTTGCCGCACAAGGTAGGGATAGGGATGCGGGCCGACCGCGGAACCCAGCAGATAGTAGCTCTCCTCCGGGTCAGCCACCCAGGCTCGGAAGGCCTCGTCGATCGCGGCGCGAAGGGTGCGATCGCCACTCTCGACCGCCTCCACCCTGGCGCCAAGCTGGTACATCCGGTCGACGTTCGGCGACTGGCGCTTGACGTCGACGGCCCCCATGTAGACGACGCAGGGTATGCCGACCCGCGCGCAGGCAGCCGCCGTGGCCACACCATGCTGCCCTGCTCCGGTCTCGGCAATCACGCGGCGTGCGCCGAGGCGCTGTGCCAGCAGGGCCTGGCCCAGGGCATTGTTGATCTTGTGGGCACCGGTGTGCGCGAGGTCCTCGCGCTTCAGCCAGACCTCGGCACCCCAGCGCCTCGAGAGACCACGCGCTGCGGTCAGCGGGGTAGGGCGGCCCACCCACTCGGCGAGCTCGCCGTCGAGCGTCGCCTTGAACCCGCTGTCCGCCAGAGCGGCATGCATGCCCTCGGTGATGCGCTCGAGCGCCGTAATCAGGGTTTCCGGCGCGTAACGGCCGCCAAAAGGCCCGAAGCGTCCGTGCTCGTCGGGGAAGCGTCCGGCCAGCAGCTCGGACAGCAGCCGGCTACGCTCGGCTTCGCTGAATTCAGATAGCATGCAGTTTCTCGGCCTCCCTGACCGCAGCGACGAATGCCCGGATCCGTTCCGGGTCCTTGTGCCCGCGACTGGCCTCGACACCGCTGCTCACGTCGACGCCCCAGGGCTTAACGCGCGATATCACCTCGCCTACGTTCTCCGGGTTCAGGCCACCGGCCAGAAGCAGGCGCACGCGAGTCGCAAGCTCCGCTGCACGTTCGAGGTCCGGCAGCTGGCCGACCCCGCTCTCGGCAGCCTCATACATCACTAGCTCATCGGTGCCGATCACCGTTGGCAGCTCACCGCCGTCCCGGTAGACGGGGATACGGCGGATATTCGGCGACGGATTCAGCAACGCGAAGTCTCCCGCCTCGGCCTGCAGCCAGTCGGGCGGGAACAGTGCTGCGACACTCTCCCATTCCTGGAGCTTCGGGTGACGCATCACGGCCACCCTCACGATGTCATCCGGGACCTCCCGGCACAGCCGGGCAGCCTCGGCCGGCGTGACGCGGCGCGGCGACTCGGCGAAGACGAAGCCCAGCGCATCGGCCCCGGCCTCGACCGCTGCAGCAACCGCCTCGCGGGTCTTCAACCCGCAGATCTTCACGAAGACGTGCATCTGTCCGCCTCGTCCGCTCCTGCCTCACGCAGCTGCGCGAGCAGCGACGCCGGATCTGTTGCACGCATGAGCGCTGTACCGACCAGCGCCAGCCGGTAGCCCAGCCCGGCGACGGTCGCGGCGTCGGCCGCATCCTTGACGCCGCTCTCGGCCACGGCCGGCATGTCCTCCGGCAGTGCCACCGCCAGCCGCTCGAAGCGCCCGAAATCGACTGCGAGTGTGCGCAGGTCCCGGCAGTTTACCCCGATCAGGTAACGGCAGCGCCCATCCGGGCTGCAGGAGGGCCCGGCGCGGCGCAGCAGCCGGAGGCTGCGCTGCAACTCGGCCTCGTCGAAAACTTCAAGCAGCACGAACATCTGCTGCTCCAGGGCGGCCTGCAGCATCTGCTCGAGCACCGCATCGTCCAGCATCGCGCCGATCAGCAGTACACCCGCGGCACCGCTGGCCCTGGCCTCCAGCACCTGCCAGGGGTCGACGAGGAAATCCTTGCGCATCACCGGGACCGGCGCGGCGGCGGCGGCTACCTCCACGAGGTGATCCAGTGCGCCCCCGAACTCTTCCGGCTCCGTCAGCACCGAGAGGGCCAGCGCGCCGCCCCGTGCATAGGCTCGCGCCTGCGCAGCGGTCTTCAGTGCGCTGCCGGCGAGTGTGCCAAGGGCCGGTGAGCGCAGCTTCACCTCGGCGATCAGGTCAAACCCGCCCGGCTTGACCACGAGGGCCGGGGGCGGGCTCAGGTCCGCAACCCGGGCCCTGAGCGCCGGCATCGAAGCCCGTGCCTGTCCTGCCTCGACCCGGGCGCGGGAAAGGCGCGCCATGCGGGTGAGAAAATCACCGGCCTCGGGGCTCATCCACCGTTTCCGCGCAGCCGTGCAAGCAGCGCATAGGCCTTGCCATCGTCAAGCACTTGCGCCGCTGCGCGGATGCCCCGGGCCAGACCACGCGCCTGCGCGGTCAGCTCTAGCACCAGCCCGGCCCCAAGCAGCAGGGCATCGCGGTGAGGTCCGCGGTCCTTGCCGGAAAACACCGCCTCGAGTGCCGCGGCGTTGGCAGAGGCGTCACCACCGGCTAGATCCCCGGGGCGGCAGCGCGCGATCCCGTAGTGCTGCGGGTCGCGTCGCTGGCGGCGCACTTCACCGGGGCGGACATCAAACAGTACGAAAGGGCCGACCGGCGTAGCCTCGTCCCAGCCTGGCTCACCATGCACGACGAAGGCTCGCCGGATCGGCAGGCCGGACAGGGCCTCGGCCATCAGTCTTGCGGTCGGCAGGTCGAATGCCCCGACCAGCGCGTAAGGGGGCTGCGCGGGATTCGTCAGCGGACCGAGGATGTTGAATACCGTGCGCACGCCCAGCGCACGCCTGACGGGTGCGATGGCCTTCATTGCCGGATGGAAGAACGGAGCGAACAGGAAGCAGAAACGCTGCGCGTCGAGCATGCGCCGCGCGCCCTCTGGGTCCTCGGGCAACCGGACTCCGAGGGCCTCGAGCACATCCGCACTGCCGGAGCGGGAGGAGACGGAACGATTGCCATGCTTGACTACTGGCAGGCCGCAGGCGGAGACCAGCAGGGCGGTGCCGGTGGAGATATTGAAGCTGCCGGACCCGTCTCCACCAGTGCCGACCACATCGACGGCAGGCAGGCCCTCCGGCAGACTGAATCCACGGGCCAGCTCACGCATCGCAGTGGCGAACCCGCGGACCTCCGCCGCGGTTTCGCCCTTTGCACGCAGCGCAGCCAGCAGGGCGCCGGCCAGCGCCGGGGGCTGCTGCTCGTCCGCAAGCACGCGCATCAACCCCGCGGCTGCCGCTGCCTCCATGTCCTCACCACGCAGCAGCTGCTCCAGCACATCCCGAGGATCAGTCATCAGCCCGCTCTCCCCGGGCTTCGGCCAGGAAATTACCCAGCAGCAGGTTACCCTCGGGTGTCAGCACACTCTCGGGGTGAAACTGGACACCCTCCAGCGGCAGCTTCCGGTGGCGCACGCCCATGATCTCCCCGCGGTCGGTCCGCGCGCTGACCTCGAGCACTGAGGGCAGGCTGCCCGCCTCGGCTGCAAGGGAGTGATAACGGCCAGCCTGAAACGGGTTGGACAGCCCCCGGTAGATCGTGCGACCGTCGTGGGTGACCGGAGAGGTCTTGCCGTGCATCAGGCGTTCGGCGGCAACGACCCGGCCACCGGCCCAGGTAACGAGTACCTGGTGGCCAAGACAGACGCCGAGCACCGGCACGCGGCCGGCAAAGGCATCGATCATCGCCAGGGATACGCCGGCATCCCCTGGCCGTCCAGGCCCCGGAGAGATGCACAGGTGCGTGGGCGAAAACGCCAGCGCCTGCTCGACCGTGACCTGGTCGTTGCGATGAACCTCCACCTCGGCGCCGAGCACGAGAAACGCCTGCACCAGGTTGTAGGTGAAGGAATCGTAGTTGTCGATCAGCAGCAGGCGCGGTTTCACAGGCCCTCCTCCGCCATCGCGAGCGCCCGGCGCAGCACCTCGCTCTTGGCCAGAACCTCCTGGTATTCAGCCAGCGGCACGCTGTCGGCCACGATGCCGGCGCCCGCCTGGTAGCTGTACTCGTCGCCATTGAACACCAGGGTCCGGATCGCGATGGCCTGGTCCATGTCCCCGTTGTTGCCGAAATAGCCGACGGTTCCGGCATACAGCCCCCGGCGCACGGATTCGAGCTCGTCGATGAGTTCCATCGCACGTACCTTCGGCGCCCCGACCAGCGTGCCGGCCGGAAAGGCCGCGGCGAACAGGTCGAAGGCATCCCGCCCGCGTGCGAGCCTGCCCTGGACTCCGCTGACAATGTGCATCACGTGGCTGTAGCGCTCGATGCTGCGGTAAGGGTCCACATGCACGCTGCCGGCCTCGGCAACCCGGCCGAGGTCATTGCGCGCAAGGTCAACCAGCATCACGTGCTCGGCGTTTTCCTTCTCGTCAGCCAGCAGCGACTGCTCGTTCAGCAGGTCCTCGGCCGCGGCCGTGCCGCGCGGGCGAGTCCCGGCGATGGGCCGCAGTGCGGCCTGGCCCCGGCGCAGCCGCACCAGCGCCTCGGGTGACGAGCCGGCAACCTGAAGATCGCCAAGGTCGCAGAAAAACATGTACGGCGAGGGGTTCAGCAGGCGCAGCGCCCGGTAGGTCTCGAACGGGCTCAGCGCATGGCGGCCCGAGAAGCGCACCGAGAGCACCAGCTGGTAGACGTCGCCGCTGGCGATATACCGCTTGCCGGCGGCCACGGCGGCCATGAAGTCATCCGCGGTGAAGCTGGCCACGGCAGGCTCGACCGGGCGCCTGGGCGGTGGTTCAGGCAGCGGACCGCGGAGCAGCTGGATCACCTGGTCGCGCAAGCCGGAACGCGCCGACTCTTGGCCGGCATGAAGCAGCGCGATGCGACGGGTCAGGTGGTCGAAGACCAGCAGCGAGTCGGTTGCCAGGTAGGCTGCCTCCGGAACGGGCAAGCCGCCTCCGGCAGGCGCACCGGGAAGCCGCTCGAAGTAGCGCACCAGGTCGTAGCCCGCCACGCCGACCAGGCCGCCAGCGAACGGCAGATCCGGCAGCTCGGGCAGCATCCGGGGCGTGCGCCCGAGCGCGTTGCGGAAGGCAGCGAGCAGCTCCGCCTGATCCCCCGGACGGGGCTGGCGCTCCTCGCCACAGCGCAGCCCTTCGGCGTCCAGCCGGAACTCGAGCGCCTCGCCAAAGCCGAGAAACGAGTAGCGCGCAAGATGGGTGCCACCCTCGACGCTTTCCAGAAGGTAGCGCGGCCGAAGCGGAGCGAGCTTCAGCCAGGTGGATACCGGGGTATCAAGGTCTGCGCTGATATCAAAGGGCGGTTGCATCACGGAAAAATCGGCTGCTGAAACGAAAAAACCCATCCCCGCGTCGCGGAGATGGGTTCTGGGCTGCCCGGAAACGACCCGCTAGCCAGTACCCCTCTCCGCGGAGAGGATCCACCACCAGTCGTGTGCCGTCACAGCGTTCATCAGCGCGAGTATCCCGATCGCTCCGCGGAGCGTCAAGTGGACTCAGGCACGGTTGCGCGCGAGGGCCCAGGTCATGCGCAGCAGCCGCCGGTAATCTGCCAGCGAGAGCCGGTGGCGCAGGGCGCCCTCGTAGAGGCCGATCGAGTCCGCCTGGCGCAGCGCCGGCAGCAGGTGGAAATAATCGGCTGCCGGCCAGCGCGAACAGGCCACCGGAAGCAGCGCGAAGGGCGAGCAGGCAAGCAGGTGACGATGGCGCAGCATTCCCGCGCCGAAGGTACCGGCCAGGCCGCCTGCAAGGATCGGGCAGCTCCCGCGCTCGGCGGCCAGAGACCGGGACTCCCTCAGCAGGCTGGAACGAATCACGGCCAGCCAGCCCTCGACGATGCGCAGCGTGCTGACGGCTCGTGGGTCGAGCCGGTCGCGGTCGATCAGGTCACCGATGCCGGTCAGGTGGATTGCGACGCGCCGGCTGGTTCTCGCATCCGCCGCGATTTCCGGATCAGGCCAGTCAGACTGGTCCAGCAGCTCATCGGCCAGGCGCAGACAGATCCGCAGCGCACGAGACAGGTGCCGCAGGCGACGCCGCGCGGACGAAGCAGAGGCGAGGAGCCCCAGATGGACCCGCAGGCTCAGCCAGGCGCTCGCGTGAGGCACCTCGAAAAGGCTTTCGGGCAGCACCCCTCCGGGCAGCTCTGCCGGACTGAACGCGCAGCAGGAGCGGCTGGTTCCGCACAAGGCAAGCTGTACGGACGGCGCAGTCCAGCTGAGCAAGGTCAGCTCGTTCCACAAGGCCAGGGCGTCGTGCTCGGGCCCGGAGCTGGAAGTCCAGGCCCTCACCCGGGCAACCATCGCCGGCAACTCATCGGGCACGCGGGCAATGACCGACGGATAGCCGAGGCGGCGGCTTGCCGCCAGCGCGCTCAGCAGTGCCGGGCTGCCGCGCACTGCCGGCAGCGAGAAACACAGGTTCAACGGCCCGGCAGCATTAGGCGCGATGGGCCCGGACAGGCTTCGCTCGAACAGGCCGACCAGCCGTGCCGGCGGCTGACGGAAGTCAGGAGACAGATCTATGGCCACCGCGGCCGGGCGACCGATGAGGGGCTGCAGCCGGCGCAGCAACGGCTGCAGACGAGGCGCTGCCTGGGCTCCGGGGGCGAGCGAAAAGGCGAACTGTCCAGCGCCCTGCAGGCCGCAAGGGTTGCCTTCGGGCATGAACTGCACCGCCGGTGAGGATCTCGCCCAGCACAGCCGGACCTCCCAGCGCGAGACCTGCTGCTTGCCAGGGCCTGCTGCAAGTAGCGGAGGGGGAGTGAGTATGGAGGTGGTCATCAGACTGAAGTGCTGCCCCGCGTGCGTGACAGCGCACTCTGGCATGCGGCACCATCAGGTCCCAGCCGGGATTCGCGGCAGTTTCACCGGATTGAACCAGCTTCCAAGCCCGGGCTGGCCGGCATACCATGCGGGCTCGTGCTGTCCGCGCCGTCCAGCAGTATAGCCATGCCCTCCCAGCCGCCCGCAACCCCGTCCCTCCCGAACGGCGCCGAAAAACGCGCCGATATCCGCTTTGCCAGCAAGGATGAAGCGCTGCGCCAGGACGTGCATGACCTGGGCGTGGTCATCGGCCAGCTGCTTTCCGAGCAATGTGGCCCAGGCCTGCTGCGCCGGGTGGAGATCGCACGGCGCATGGCCATCCAGGCCCGCGAAGGCGACGCCAGTGCAGGCGCGCGCCTGTCGCGGCTGCTCGAGGAACTCACACCCGGCGAGGCCCGCGACTTCATCCGTGGGTTCGCCACCTATTTCCAGGTCGTCAATACGGCGGAACAGGTTCACCGGATCCGGCGGCGGCGCGATTACCTGAAGGATGGGCTCATCCGTCAGCCCGGCGGGCTGGAAGACCTGCTGTGCGGGTTTCGCAGCGATGGCGTCACGGCAGAGGAACTGCAGCAGATGATTGGCCGGATCGAGATCGAGCCGGTGCTGACAGGCCACCCCACGGCACCCGTGCGACGCACCATCCTGCGCCGTAACCAGGACATCGTGCGGCGACTGATCGACATCCAGAACCCGGAGCTGACGCCAGGAGAGAAGGCCGCATACTTTGCCAGCATCCGTGATGACATCACGGCCATCTGGCAGACCGAGGAGAATCCTGGCGATGAGCGGACCATCCCGGACGAGCTGGAACATGCCCTGTTCTTCCTGACTGACGTGATATACCGCGTCGTCCCCGTGTTCTACGAAAGCTTTCAGCAGGCCTTGGCGATCGCCTGGGACGGCGCGACGGCAAACATGGACCTCCCGGTGATGCTGCGCTTTTCCTCCTGGATCGGCGGCGACATGGTGGCGCGGCCCGGCATCACTGCCCGGACCATCCGCGAGACGCTGGCGAGGCACCGCTCGCTGATACTCGACAAGTACTTCCGCGAGTGCGCGCAGCTGGCAGAGAAGCTCAGCCAGACTACTACTCGCACCAGGGTCAGCGGCGCGGTCATCGCCCGCATCGAGGCCTACTCCGGCTACTTCCCGAATACACGCGGCAGGATTCCGCAGCGGCACCGCGAGATGCCCTATCGGATCTTCCTCCGCCTGGTCATGGCCCGCCTGCAGTCCACCTACGACGAGGGGCAGTACCCTTACGAGTCTGCCGAGGAGCTGCTCGCCGATATCCGTCTGGTCGCGGAAAGCCTCGCGGAGAACCACGGCGAGCACGCCGGCCTTTTTGCAGTCCGTCGGCTGATGCGCCGGATCGAGACCTTCGGTTTCCACCTGATGACACTGGACCTGCGCCAGGATGCCCGGGACCTGCGCGCGATCCTGGGCCGCTGCCTGGGCGAGCAGGACTGGTGCGCCTGGCCAGCCGACCGGCGAAAGCTCCGGCTGCGCCAGGCGCTGGAAGACAACGAATCCCCGTCCGGTGAGGTCGACAACGAGGCGCGCCGCGCCATCAGCATGTTCCAGGCGATCTCCTTCTGCCGGCGGCGCTTCGGCGAGCGCGCGGTCGGGCCTTTCATCGTCAGCAGGACCGAGGGTGTCGACGACCTGCTGGGCGTGATCCTGCTCGCTCGCTGGGGGGAGCTGCGCCGGCGGGGCGGTATGGTTCCGCTGGATATTGCACCGGCCCTCGAGACCCCGGGGGCACTGGCCGGAGCCGAGGACCTCTTCGGGGCGCTGGTGGCCGAGCCAGCCTACCGCGACCACCTGCAGGCACGTGGACTGAAACAGAAGGTGCTGGTCGGCTTCAGCGAGCAGAACACGGAAGTCGATCTCGCTTCGGCGCGCTGGATGCTCCATCGCGCGCAGGCAGGCCTGCAGGCCTGCGCGGACGAGGCCGGCGTCGAACTGCGCCTGTTCCATGGCCGCTGCACGGCGCTGCCCCCGGGGGGCGGCAGGACACACGCGACGATCCTGTCAGCTGCTGAAGGCAGCGTGCGCTACCGCTGCCGCGCCGTGGAACCCGGGGAGCTGGTGGCAAACAAGTTCGGCGTGCGCGCGATCGCGCTGCGCACGCTCGAGCAAGCGCTGACGGCGACGGCGCGGGCGAGCCGCCAGCCCGCCCCTTCGCCGCGCGCGCGGGCGCTGCGCAGCGAAGTGATGGAGACCCTGGTGGTGTCGGCTGCGGGACACTACTCGGCGCTGGTCAAAGGGCAGGGTGACTTCGATGCTTACTTCCGCCTGGCAACGCCGGTGGACGTGATCCGCCGCATGCAGGGTGCGGAACCCCGGGACGCGGACCCGGAAGGCGGCATCCCGCTGGCCTGGGCACTGGCCTGGACCCAGTCGCGCAACATGCTGCCGGCCTGGTACGGCTTCGGCACGGGCCTGGCCCGGGCCCTGGAACGACACGGTCCGGCAGACCTGCAGTCGCTGCTGCGGGACTGGCCTTTCTTCCGCACGCTGGTCGGTGATGTGGAGCTGGCGCTGGCCAAGAGCGATATCGCGATCGCCGAACGCTACTCGCGGCTGGCCGGCGAGTTGCACGACCGATTCTTCCCGCTGATCCGCGATGAGTTCGAGCGCACCACACAGCTCGTGCTGCAGCTGCGTGGGCAGCGGAACCTGCTGGAGAACAACACCACGCTGCGGCGGTCGATCCGCCTGCGCAACCCCTACGTCGACCCCATCAGCCTGCTGCAGATCGACCTGCTGCGACGCTGGCGCGTTGCCGGCAGCAGCGAGGATGCGCTGCTGAGGGCGCTGTTCGGCAGCGTCAACGGGATATCGCGTGGCCTGCAGGATGCGGGATGAAGCTGCGCGCCACGTTCCTGGATATCGCCTCCCTCGGGCCTGACGACATCGACCTCTCGGGCCTCGAGGCTGAGCTCCCGGGCATCAGCTTCCACGCGCGCACGGCCCCGGAAGAACTGGCAGCGCGGATTGCAGGCCATGAGGTTGTGCTGGTGAACAAGGTCAGGCTCGATGCCCGGACCCTGGAGAACGCCAGGGGGCTCCGGTTGGTGTGCGTGGCAGCAACCGGCACCGACAACGTGGACCTGGCGGCGGCGCGCAGGCTCGGCATCGCCGTCTGCAATATCCGGGACTACTGCACACAGTCGGTCGTCCAGCACGTGTTCGCGATGGTGCTCTACCTGAACCAGCAGCTGGCGGGCTACCGGTCGCTGGTGCAGCGCGGCGAGTGGTCTGCCGGGGAGGACTTCTGCCTGCTGGACCACCGCTTCGGCGAGCTGGCCGGGCGCACGCTGGGCATCGTGGGCTGGGGTCGCCTGGGGCAGGCGGTGGGCGCGCTGGGGCAGGCACTGGGCATGGAGGTTATCGCGGCCCACTCCCGGATCAGCCCGGACGTGGAGGCTGGCGTGCGCCGACTGCCGCTGGCCGGGTTGCTCGACTGCGCCGACGTGCTCAGCCTCCACTGTCCGCTGACACCTGAGACCTCCGGGCTGATCAACTCACGCACGCTGGCGATGATGAAACCGGAGGCACTGCTGGTGAACACGGCCCGCGGCGGCCTCGTCGACAGCCAGGCGCTGCTTGTGGCACTGCAGAGGGGGCGCATCGCAGGCGCAGGCATCGACGTCCTGACCGAGGAGCCGCCGCCGGCGGACGAGCCCCTGCTCGCGGCAGACCTGCCGAACCTGCTAGTCACGCCACACATCGCCTGGGCCGCGCGCGAGGCCCGACAGCGAGCCGTCGACCAGATGGTCGAGAACCTGCGCGCATGGCAAAACGGCAAACGAGTCCGCCGAGTGGACTGAGTGCCGGCTGGAGGCTGTGATAGAGTCTGGCGCTTGCCAACGGATGGGGACGACCGATGCTCTCGCTGACCTTTCTGGCCTACGCAATCATCCACCTTGCCATCTGGTTCTGGTGCTGGTGGGCCTGGAACAGGGTCGGTCGTCCCGGCGCACTCACCATGGTGCTGTTCGTCAACACGCTGCTCTGGTACGACAACTTCCGGATCGGAATCGGGCGCTTCATCGGCGAGGGCGACCTGCTGTATGTGCTGAGTGTGCCCTCCTTCGTATGGCACTGGACGTTCCTGCCCCTGCTGGTGATCGCCGCCGGCTCGATTGCCCGGCTTGCGGGGCTTGGCTGGGCCAGCAGCGAGCACCTGAGGGGCAAGCTGGCCATGGGCGCCTTCTGCGTCGTGGCCGTCTTCCTGATGTACCTCGACTGGCCTTACTCCCTCGCGCTGCTGATTCCCGGATGGGACGCACTGCCCACGGTGAATCTGGGCATCGCCTGCATCGACGACACCGTGCGTTACGCCACCAGCCTGAGCCCGGCCCAGTTCTGCACGCCGGATGCGGTGCCATTCTCCTACGGGCCTGGCCCGAAGGTCGCGATCACGATGAACCTGATCATGATCGGCGTGGGCATCGCGCTCTGGATCCAGCGCGGCTACAAGTGGCTGGTCATTGGCCCCGGCCTGATGATCGTCGCGGCCCTGCCGCTTTACGGCGTCTACAACCTGGCGGTAGCGAACTTCGGCGAGGTCCTGTTCACGCTGGGTGTGGTTTCCAGCTGCATACACTTCGCCCGCAAGCGCGAGGAGGCACGGGGCCGCGAGGTCGACCTGGGCACGATCGGCCGCCTGATGAAGGGCTACTCGCGCGGCTGACCGCTGCCAGGCCCGGGGCGTCAGGCGCTGTCAGTCTGCCGCCTCGGGCCACTCCCTGCGGCGCACGGTCCGGGGACGCGGCAAACTGACAGCCTCACTGAAAAAGGGCCAGACGCTACGGATAGGTGAAGCTCGCCTGCAGTCCGAGGGGTATGCCGGCCGCCCACCAGAGCAACAGGAAGCCCGTCCACGCGACGAGGAACACCAGCGCGTAGGGCAGCATCATCGCCGCCAGCGTGCCGATCCCGGCACCACGGACGTAGCGCTGGCAGAACACGACGATCAGCGGGAAATACGGCATCAGCGGCGTGATGATGTTCGTCGAGGAATCCCCGATCCGGTAGGCCGCCTGTGCCAGGTCCGGTGAGATGCCCAGGCCCATCATCATCGGGATCAGGATCGGGCCGAGCAGCGCCCACTTTGCCGAAGCCGAGCCCACGAGCAGGTTGACCAGGGCCGTGATCAGCACCAGTCCGACAAGGGTCACCTGCGGTCGCAGCCCCAGTCCGCGCAGCCAGTCTGCGCCGGTCAGCGCCAGCAGGGCGCCGAGGTTGGACTGGCCGAATGCGTGGATGAACTGCGCGGCGAAGAAGGCCATGACCATGTAGTAGCCCATCCCGTTCATGGCACGCGTCATGCCCTCGACGAGGTCGCGGTGGGAGCGCACGGTGCCGGCCGCGTAGCCATAGACGACACCGGGCACGAGGAAGAGCAGGAAGATCAGCGGCACGATCGCGCGCATCAGCGGCGCGGCTGTGCCCGTCAGGGTGCCATCCGGCGCACGCCAGGCCGAGCCGGCCGGCCAGCTGGTGGCAACCAGGAGCAGCAGCCCCGCCAGCATCGTGCCGACCGCCAGCCACAGTGCGCGCCGCTCGACTGGCTCCAGCCGTTCCAGCACCGGCAGGTCGCGCAGGTCGCCGTCGACAGCCGTGGCCCGCAGCCGGGGCTCGACCACGCGATCGGTCAGCCACCAGCCCAGGCCAATGATCAGCAGCGAGGACGCCGCGGTGAAGAAATAGTTGTTGAGCGGGTTGACGCTCAGAGCCGGATCCAGCAGCTGGCCGGCCGCCTCGGTGATGCCCGAGAGCATCGGGTCGAGGCTCGAGGGGACGAAGTTCGCCGAGAATCCGCCGGAGACGCCGGCGAAGGCAGCGGCGATGCCGGCCAGCGGATGGCGCCCGGCGGCATAGAAGATCACCCCGCCCAGCGGCACGACGAGCACATAGCCGGCATCCACCGCGGTGTGCGAGATGATGCCGACAGTCAGCACCAGCGGCGTCAGCAGCCAGCGCGCCGTGAACGACAGCAGCCCACGCAGTGCGGCACTGATGAAACCGGTGTGCTCGGCAACACCGATGCCGAGCATCGTCACCAGGACGATACCGAGCGGCGGGAAGTTGACGAACACGCCAACCATCTCGGTGAGAAAGCCGGTCAGCTCGCGCCCCGAGAGCAGGTTGCGCACGACCAGGGCCTCGCCGGTGCGCGGGTCAATCGTCGTGAAGCTGAGATTGGCCAGCCAGGCGGAGAGCACCCAGACCAGCAGCATCAGCAGCAGGAACAGCAACGCAGGGTCCGGCAGGCGGTTTCCGGCCCGCTCTATGCGGTCCAGCATCCGCTCCAGCCAGCGCGCGCTGGCCGCCTGCCTGTTGTTGGACTCGTTGATTCCCCTTCTCCCTGTCGCGTGGTTCCGCGCCGCGTTCAGCCCTCGCGCAGCACGGTGACCGGGGGCGCCTGCACCGCATGTCGCGTTGCCAGGGTACCGGTCAGGCCGACGATGATGGCGCCGGCCGCTAGTCCGATGGCCCAGGTCATCAGGTTCAGTTCGTAGCTGAGGTTGAAGGCATAGGTCGCGAGCAGCCAGCCCACCAGCGTGGCGCCCAGGGCGGCGAGCAGGCCAGCAAGCGCGCCCAGCGCAACGAACTCTACCGCAACTCCGCGCAGGATGATGCCGCGGCGCGCGCCCAGCGCGTGCAGGATCGCGCTCTCGAAGCGCCTCTCGTCACCCGTCATCTGGACGGCGGCAAGCAGGACCAGAACGCCGGCAAGCACAGTGAACAGGAACACGTACTGGATCGCCTGCGAGCCGCGCTCGATCACGGTGCGCACCTGCGCCAAGATCACCTCGAGATCGAGGACGGTGACCCCCGGAAACTCCCGAACCAGCCTGTTCAGGATCTCGAGGCGCTCAGGCGGCACATAGATACTGGACAGCCAGGTATGCGGCAGCTCGCTGGCCAGGCCGGGAGAGAGCATGACGAAGAAGTTCGGCTGCAGCGAGTCCCATTCGATCCCGCGCACGCTGGTGACCGGGCCCTCGAAGGCCTCACCCCCAACGCTGAAACGCAGCCGGTCTCCGAGCCCGATACCGAGATTCTCCGCCAGGCGCTGGTCGATCGAGACCTCGGGCGGCCCGTCGTGGCCCTCGCCCCACCAGCGGCCGGCGGTCACCCGGTTGCTCGCCGGGAGTTCTCCGGACCATGTCAGGTTGGTTTCCCGCTGCACGAAGCTGCTCCCCTGTGGATCGGGAAAGCGAAGATTGTCCACCGGCACATCGTTGATATGCGTCATGCGCCCGCGGATCAGCGGGAGCGAGAAAGGATAGCGGCCCAGCTCCTCGTACAGGAACTCCCGCAGCGGCTCGTGCTGCTCCGGGCCGATGTTGATCATGAACTGGTTCGGGGCCTCGTCAGGCACTGTCTGCTGCCAGGCCTGCAGCAGGTCTCCGCGCACGACGCCGAGCAGCAGCAGCACCATCAGGCTGAGCCCGAAGGCCACGATCTGAACGACACTTTCAGGGCCACGGCGCGCGATATTGGCCAGCCCATAGCGCCAGGCAATGCCGGCAGCACCCCGAAAACGTGTCAGCATGCGGACCAGCAGCCAGCCGGACAGGGCCGCGCTGGCACCCACCAGGACCAGCCCGCCACCGATCAGCAGCACCAGCAGGAGGTCCTGGACAATCAGCAGCACCAGCAGCAGCAGCGCGGCCATCGCGGCGCCATAAATCACGCGCGCACTGAGCTGAGGGGGCGGCAGGTCACGGCGCAGGACGCGCAGCGGCGGCGTCGTGCGCAGGGCGAAGAGCTGCGGCATCGCAAAGCCCAGCACCACGGTGGCAGAGGTAGCCAGTCCCAGCAGGATGGGGCGATTGGAGCCCGCTGGAAGCGGGAAACCGACGAATTCGGCCAGGATCCAGGCCAGGCCGTATTGTGCGAACCAGCCCAGCGCCAGGCCTGCGCCTGCCGTCAGCACTATGATCAGCGCCAGCTGCAGCGACGTGGCGACGGCAACTTGGCGCTGCGTCGCGCCCAGCGTCTTCAGCAGCGCCACGGTGTCGAGATGGCGCAGTGCGTACCGGCGCGCCGCCATCGCCGCAGCAATCGCCGCGAGGATCACGGTCACCAGTGAGGCGAGCGTAAGGAAGCGCTGCGCGCGGTCAATGGCGGCATTGATCTGCTCCCCCGCGTTCTCGCGCCCACGCAGGCTGGCATCGCGGCTCAGCTCCGGGGCGATCCGGGCCCGGAAGCGCTCGATCACGGCCGGGTCGCCGGCAAACATCTGCAGCCAGGTCACCCGGCTGCCCTCGCGAATGACGTTGAGTGCCGGCACATCGGCGAGGTTCATCAGGGCGCCCGGAGCGAGGTTGATGAAGCCGATGTTCTGGTCAGGCTTGTACTGCAGCACCAGGCTGATCAGCAGCTCCCTGTCCCCGACCCGCAAGGTGTCGCCAACGTCGAGACCAAGCCGTCCCAGCAGACCCGGTTCGGCCCAGATCTCGCCAGGCGCCGGTATCCCGTCAGCCACGCGGCTGGCGCCAAAGGCCGTCCGCGCCGTGCGCAGTTCCCCGCGCAACGGGTAGGTGTCGCTGACCGCATCGATCACGGCCAGCGTGCTCTCGTCGCCTGCGAGGACGACCGTCGGGAATGAGACACTCTCGGCAGTCTCGAGACCGAGCTCCCGGGCCTCCCGGAGGTAGCGGGCGTCGATGGGGGTGGGCGAGCGGATGACAAGGTCTGCCGCGAGGATCGCGCTTGCCTGGTCAAGCATGCCGCGCCCCACGCGGTCAGTGAAGAAACCAACCGCGGTGATAGCGGTCACCGCAACGACGATCGCGACGAGCAGCACGCTCAGCTCGCCGGCCCGCAGATCGCGCAGGAAGGTGCGCAGCGCATGTCGCAGTGTGTTCATGCTGGCTGCATCCTCCCACCGTCGATGTGCAGCACACGGTCACAGTGGCCGGCCAGTCCCTGCTCATGCGTCACCAGGACAAGGGTCGTGCCGAATTCACGGTTGAGCGAGAACAGCAGGGCTCCGATGCGCTCCCCGGTCGCCGCGTCCAGGTTGCCAGTAGGCTCGTCGGCAAACAGCATCTCGGGGCGCGTGACGAAGGCCCTGCCGATCGCGACCCGCTGCTGTTCCCCGCCCGAGAGCTGCTTCGGGTAATGGCTCATCCTGCGCTCCAGGCCCATCATCCTGAGCGTCTCGCGGGCCTGGGCCGCAGCATCACGCTCGTTCAGCAGCTCCAGCGGCAACATCACGTTCTCGAGTGCAGTCAGCGACGGCAGCAGGTGGAAGGACTGGAACACGAAACCGACGCGGCGTGCGCGCAGCCTGGCACGGCCATCCTCGCTGAGGGCAGTGAGCTCCTGGCCGGAAAGCCAGACCTGGCCCTGGCTCGGCCGGTCCAGCCCGGCCAGTATCGCCAGCAGCGTGGTTTTCCCGGCGCCCGAAGGCCCGACCAGCGCCACGGTCTCGCCGCGACGCACCTCGAGATCAACCGCATCGAGAATGGTCAGCGGACCCTCGGGGCTGCTAACCTGTTTCCCGATACCGGCGGCACGCAGGACTACTTCTCCAGCTTCCGGCTTGGACACGATGCGATCACTCATCAACACGTTCCTGGTCATACTGCTGCTCGGCGCACAGACGGGGGCTGCGGGCGATCATGATCTCGCCGGCAGCCCGTCGATCCTGGTCCTGGGTGACAGCCTCAGCGCCGCCTTCGGCATCGCAGAGGAGGAAAGCTGGGTGGCACTGCTGGGGGAACAACTGCAGGCTGAAGGTTACGGCTACCGCGTGATCAACGCCAGCATCAGCGGCGAGACCACGACGGGCGGCCTGCGCCGCATCGCGGGGGCGCTGGAACAGCACCAGCCGGCGGTCGTGATCCTCGAGCTCGGCGGCAACGACGGGCTGCGGGGCACTTCGCTGGGCATCATCCGCTCGAACCTCGCCAGCATGATCGAGCTGAGCCAGGCCGCCGGGGCCCGGGTGGTGCTGGCAGGCATGATGATGCCGCCGAATTACGGCCCGTATGCCGACCGGTTCGCCGCGATCTATCCGGAGCTGGCGCAGGAGTTTGGCATCGGCCTGGTCAGCTTTTTCCTCGAGGGCGTGGCACTCGACATGTCCCTCTTCCTCGCCGACGGCATTCACCCCAGCGCCGAGGCTCAGCCGCGGCTGCTGGCCAACGTATGGCCTGTGCTTCAACCGAAACTCAGGCACCGGGCGGCGGAAATGTCTGCGCGCTGAAGCTTCAGTCGGCGAGCTGTTCGTAGGTGTCGTGGAATGCCACCCGATACCAGTCACCCCCCTCGTACGCCCAGACATTGGTAAAGCGGATCCGCAGGCCGAACTCGTGATCACCTCGTCTGCCACGCATCACCGAGAGTCCCGTGGCGACTGCGGTGCTGCCGGCCACCTCCAGCCTGAACTCGCTGGTCGTGAATTCGGTGGTGACCAGTGCGCCGGATTCAATGTCGGCGCGGCGCCGTTCCATGGAGGCCAGCCATTCAGCCCGGTCCAGCGGGGCGGCACGGTCGTTCGTGTGCAGGTAGTTTGGCGCCAGCATGTCGTCCAGGGCAGCGACGTCCGCCTCGGCGAAGGCGCGCGAAAACTCCGCCAGTCGCTCACGCAGTCGGGCCTCGCGCGCATCGCCGGCCTGTGCACCGTGACCTCCGGACTGGGCGGGTGGTGCGGCGAGGACTGACAGCACGACAAGCAGCGGGATACTACGCAGCAGCATCTGGAGGTCTCCTTCAGGGCCTGGGCGGCGTACCTTATCAGCCTTGACACTTGCGCCCAAGCCGCCGGGCCTGTGCGGGACACGGGGCTCAGCCAGCTCCGCAGACCCGCCGGATCGTGGCCTGGACTGCCTCGGCGGCAGCCCTCGGGTCGGCGGCATCGCGGATCGGCCTGCCGACGACGATGTGATCTGCGCCGTCGCCGAACGCCTGCTCCACAGTAACGACCCGCTTCTGGTCGTCGGCCGGTCGGTTCTCAACCGGGCGGATTCCAGGCGTTATCACCATCAGCCGGTCATCCAGGGCGGCCCTCAGAGCTGGCAGCTCCAGGCCCGAGGCGATCACGCCATCGCAGCCCGCCTCGACGGCCCGCCGCGCGCGCGAAAGCACCAGTTCACGCACGTCGCAGGCGAATCCCAGGTCGTCGAGGTCGCCCCGGTCCAGGCTGGTCAGCACGGTCACGGCCAGGATGTTCATGCTAGCGCCCTTGTTCGCCGCAGCCGCCTCCATGATGCCCTGGTTGCCGTGCACGGTGGCGCAGGTGACGCCGCGGCGCGCGAGCTGGCGCACAGCGGCGCCGACCGTCGCCGGCACGTCGAAGAACTTCAGGTCGGCAAACACTTTCTTGTCCTGGCCAAGCAGCCAGTCCAGCAGCTCGAAATAGCCTCCGGACATCATCAGCTCGAGGCCGATCTTGTAGAACGTCACCGCCGTGCCCAGGCGCGTCACCAGCGCGCGAGCCTGATCGTTATCAGGCACGTCGAGGGCAAAGATCAGCCGGTCTGACGGGTCGATGCTGCGGATGGCGCTCATGGGCATGCTGCTCAAGCGGGGCGGGCCCGCATTCTAACTGCTGACCGCATCGATACGCCCGTCCTGGCTCAGCAGGATCGCCAGCGGGCGGGTCGTCTCGAACTCGGCGAACACGATCAGCATGATCACGGTGATCGGAACGCAGAGAAACGCGCCGGCAACACCCCACAGCGCCGACCAGGCTGCCAGCGAGAGCAGGATCACGACCGGGCTGAGATTGAGCGAGTTGCCCATCATCCTCGGTTCGATCGCGTTGCCCACGGCCACCTGGATACCGGTGAGCGTGACCAGCGCGACCAGGAACGGACCCAGCGACTCGAACTGCACGAGGCTGAGCGTGACCGGCAGCAGGACGGCGATGAAGCTGCCCACATAGGGAATGAAATTCAGCACGAAGATCATTACGGCCCAGAATGCGGCGAAATCGATACCGATCAGCCACATGATGATCCAGCTGAGGACGCCCACGATGGCGGAAACGAAGGTCTTCAGCACGAGGTATTGGCCGATGCGGGCGCTGATCTCCGCCAGCGCCTGGCTCATCCGGCGCCCGCCTGCCTCGGTGCCGGCAAGACGCGCCAGCTTGGCGGCCAGCGCATTGCGCTCGATGATCAGGAACGCGGTGTAGATCAGCACGACCACGAGGTTTCCGGCGAGCACCGATAGCACGCCTACGGCGCTGCCGACCAGCTGCCCCATGTCGAGCCGGGCAAGGAGCTCGTCGAACAGCTGCTCGACTGTCGGCGCGTTCTCCAGTCCGATCAGCGCAGCGATGCGTCCGAGCAGGGCCTCGAGATTGCCACGGTAACCGGGGAGCTGATCCGCGACCTGCGCGATATTGCCGGCCACCAGCAGGACCATGGCCCAGATGAGGACCGAGAGCAGCAGCAGTGCAGCGAGGTGCACGGCCCAGCCAGGCAGCAGGCGGCCCACGACGGGCGCTGCGCGCAGCCACTCGACCAGCGTCCAGAAGACCCAGGCGATGAACAGCGCCAGCACCAGCGGCACCAGGATCGCGCGCCCGACGTACAGCACGTAGCCAATGGCCAGCGCCAGCACCGCGCCGGCGGCAAGTCGCTGCATCGTGTCAGTCATCAACCTGCCTCACTCGTCCAGCGCGAACGCAACCAGCCAGTCGCTGATCCCGAAGCTGTACTGCCATATGTGCCCCCCGGCGGCAATCACGACGAACTGCCGGCCACCCACCTCGTAGGTCATGGGCGTCGACATGCCGGCGGTGGGCAGCATCGCCTCCCAGAGCTGCGCGCCGGTATCCGTATCGAAAGCACGAAAGCGCTCGTCCATGGTGGCGCCGATGAAAACGAGACCCCCGGCTGTCGCGATCGGCCCACCCGAAGTCGGCGTTCCCCAGGGCAGCGGCAGCGGTACCGGAAGCAGCTTGTCGAGCACGCCCAGCGTCGTGCGCCAGCGGATCTCGCCGACTGCCAGGTCAACCGCGACCAGCTCGCCCCAGGGGGGCGCATTGCAGGGCGAGAACAGCGGCGAGAGCAGCGGCCTGAACACCTGCGCCCAGGGCGTCCCGGCTATCCGGCCGGGAATGCCCATGAGGCCGGCCATGGGCTGCGACAGCGTATCCTCGTCCAGGCTGTCCAGCGGCAGCAGCTGTATCAGCGTGGGTGCACGGTTGACGGGTACGACGAGCAGCTGCCGGGCCTGGTCCAGCGCACCGCCGCCCCAGTTGTTCACCCCGGCACCGGGAAACATCACGGTCCCCTCCTCGCTGGGCGGCAGGTAGTACCCGCCATGCCGCGGCGGCCGGCGCGCCGCCCCGGCCCACCCCCCCCCCCTCCCCGCCCCCCCCCCCCCCCCCCCCCCCCCCCCCCCCCCCCCCCCCACACCCCCCCCCCCCCCCCCCGC
>JAFIFS010000026.1 GCA_020831895.1 Chromatiales bacterium | reverse complement strand
GTATCGTGGCGCCCCGGTTCGTCGTGCGAGTGAACGGCAAAGGACGGCCATCAGTTATCTCATGGAACTCGTCAAACGAGATAACGTAATCACCATACCCGGACTGCCACGCGTGAAGGATTGTCTGTAACGTCGTGCCTGCTCGCAATATCAGCGAAACCCAGAAACCCTGAGTCACTTGCACAGATGAATGTGGCCGCCAGCGAGGGGCCGGTGTATCGCCGCCGCGATACTCTGAGAGCGGCTGCCAGGGAACATCTTCCTCGTCGAGACTCACATGCGGCGTACTAATTACTCGCTGCAACTCGTGCCGCTCCAAGACGTCCCACCCTAGGATGCCAAGGCAGACCAGCCCGTAAATGACCAACCAAGCTTTCATATGGGGGTATCGAAATCGGCAATCGACTGGGATACCCCAGAAACTACCCCCAGATACCCCCACATTGCAATGGTCTTGCTTGGATGCCCCCGGAACGCCAGGCAATAAAAAACCCGCATTTTCGCGGGCTTATGGATGGCGCTAGATGGCGTTGGATGGAATTATGGTGCCGGAAAGTGGACTCGAACCACCGACCTGCCGATTACGAATCGGCTGCTCTACCAGCTGAGCTATTCCGGCACTGGCGGCGGAGTATAGGCAAGGGCTGCCGGGCAGGCAACGCAGGCGGTTCAGCTGCGGCTGCGGACCCGGATGATCAGCTCCACGCTCTCGGCCGATGTGCCCGGCGGCAGGTCGGGCAGCCGGGTGAGCTCGATGTCTCCGGGGTCGATGTCGGTCAGTTCACCCGTGTCGACATTGTAGAAGTGGTGATGGATCCCGGTGGTGGAGTCATAAACCAGCCTGCTTGGGTGCACCGCGACCTCCTTCAGCAGCCCGTGGCGCGAGAACAGGTTCAGCGTGTTGTAGACCGTGGCCTTTGAAACGGGACTCCCGCTTGCCCGCATATGAGCGATGATCTGCTCGGCCGACATGTGGCAGGGCTCGGCCAGCAGCAGCATCCCGATCTCAAGCCGCTGAGGCGTCGGCTTCACGCCATGGCGCCGCAGCTGCCGTTCAACTTCGTCTCTTCGGTCGGTCACCGTGGACTTCCTTCCGAATCATTGACTTGCGCATTCTAGCGGGGTCGTGACGGCTGTGTAAACGTAACGCCGTCGCATCATCAGCATACCGGGACCTCACTGGCCCTTGAATCGGGGCCAACAGCCGAATTTGTCACCTCGCCTGTCCGTGCCTGCCGACGCATGCTGAAGCCTCGCCGTCTGCAGGGGTCAACGATGAATGAAAACATCCCGCTTTTTCCGGCCAGGCCTGGGGCGCGTGCAGGCCATGGGTGCGACTCTGGGCGAGCTGCTGGTTACGCTGGCGATACTCGCGCTGCTGCTGGGCATGGCGGCACCTGGATTCACCCAGTGGCTGCTGGACGCGAGGATGCGGGGCACTGCAACGGAGCTGCTGCAGGCCGTCTGGTTCAGCCGCCAGCAGGCAAGGCTGCGGGGCCTGCCCGTCACGCTATGCCCGAGCAGCGACGGCCTGTCCTGCGGGTCGGCCGAGGACTGGCATACGGGCTGGCTGGTGCTCGCCGGAGAGGACGCGCTGCTTGCGGGGGAACCCGCGGCGGGCCTGCGGGCCGGCGCGAACCGCGCCGCGTTCGTGCAACCCCCGTTCGGCCAGCGGGCGACCAACGGCACCATCATCATCTGCGACCGGCGGGGCATCAGCTCGGCCCGCATCATCGTCATCAGCGTGACGGGACGGCCACGCCTGGACCGGGCGCTGCCGGGCGTGCATGCCTGTCCCTGATCTCGCGCAGGCTCCGCGGCCACCTGCTCATCGACAGCCTGCTGACTCTGCTGCTGGCAAGCGGCGCTCTGCTGGCCCTCGCCACAGTTCAGCTGGAAGTGCTGACTGCCAGCAGTCTGGCCGGCAGCACGGTGGATCAGGCGCTGGCGGCAACGGACGCGCTCGAGTACGCAGCTGCGGTAAACGGGCGCTGATGCGGCAGCTGCGTGGAATATCGCTGGTGGAGCTGATGGTCGGCATGAGCCTCAGCCTGCTCGTAATCGGCGCCGCGCTGTCGCTGCACGCGCGCGCCAGCCAGGCGCAGCGGCTGGCCGACAACCGCATCAGGCTTGGCGAGCAGCTTGTCTTCGCAGTCGGGGAGCTCGCCCAGGATGTCAGGCTGGCCGGCTTCCATGGCCTGCTGCAGGATCCAGCAAACGTCCTGCTGCCATCCTCGCTGCAGGTGCCGTGCCGGGTCACGGGCAGCGACGCCTCAGCCTGGATACTGCGCCTGGAGCAGCCGGTCGAGCTTCAGCAGGGTGCCTGGACGCTGCCCTGTCCAGGCGTAAGCCCGCGACCAGACAGCGATGTGCTCGTACTGCGGCGCTCGGGGCCGAAGCGCAGCTCACCCGATGCGGGCCGGCTGCAGCTGCATGCCGGCCCTGCTGCGGGGGCTGTGTTCGCCGACGGCACGCCACCACCGCTGCCCGACGGTCCGGCATTCATTCACGACCTCGCACTGTCCGCCTGGTATGTCAGTCAGCATTCGTCGACCCAGCCCGGTGCGCCCGCGCTGAGGCGGCTGGTGCTCGGCCACCCCGCACGGGTGATCGACGACGAGGTGATCGCCGGGGTCGAGCACTTCCGCATCACCCTCGGGCTCGACACCACCGGCGACGGTCGTGCCGACACATGGTCCCGGGAGCCCGCACCGGAAGCCATCGTGGTCGCAGTCCGCGCCTGGCTGCTGCTGCGCGCGCCCCTGCCGGAAGCTGGACTGGCGGACACGCCCTGGCTGCCCGAGGGCGCCGAGTCGGCGCTGATACCAGGAGAAACACCCGGATACCCGGCCGGCTATCCGCGCCGTGCGGCGCGGCTCACCTGGGCTGTGCGCAATGCCCGGCACCCCTGAACACGGCTGTCCGGCGCTCAGGTCCCGCGGCAGCGGGCTGCCGCTGCTGCTGATGCTTCTCGGGATGATGGCCCTGCTGGCCATGCAGGCCCTCTCCGCGGTACGTACCGACCTGTCGATGGCAGCGGGCCTCGCGGAGGGCCAGCGGGCGTTTGCGCTGGCCGAGGAAGCCCTGGCGATCCGCGCCTCGATCTCACCATGGCCCACGGCAGCTGAATGCGGGGACAGAATGACATGGCAGCCGGGGGGATCTCCAGGCAGCAGCGGCGGGACCTGGCACTGGCAACTGTGCCTGATCGGAGAAGTCAGCCTGGCCGGTGGCGACACCGCACGGCATTACCGTTCGAGCGTGCGCGCACGATGGGGGATGGCTGTCGCCGAGCACCACCAGGGCTGGATCGTGGACAGCACAGGAGAGAGCTCGCTCAGCTTCTGGCATACGGGCCCGGACTGGTGAACAGCCAGGGGGGCATGACCCTGGTCGAGCTGATGATCGTGCTGGCCATCACGGCGCTGCTGGCCGGCAGCGCGCTCGGCGCCTGGCACAAGCAGGTGCTGCGCGCCCAGCGTGCCGATGCGAGCGGTACGCTCTTACAAGCCGCACTCGCGCAGGAGCGGCACCGCCTGCAGCACCAGCGCTATGCAGACAGCCTGCCCGGACCGCCCCCGGCCGGCCTCGGCATCGCGGACGTAACGCCGCGGGGCCACTACAGCATCAGCCTCGAGGCAGCTGACCCGGAAGGCTGGCGGCTGACGGCCAGGCTGCGCGCCGGACATGCCAGGCCTGACCCGGACTGCGTGATGCTCGCGCTGGACCACCTGGGACTGCGCCATGCACGCGACGCGCAGGGTCGCGAGGACCGCGGCACCGCGCTGGCCTGCTGGCGCTGACCGCCTCAGCGGCGGCGAGGTTCCAGCACCAGCCCGTCATACAACAGCAGCACCACGCCGCAGGTGATCGCGCTGTCGGCCACGTTGAATGCGGGCCATGACCAGTCACCGATGAAGAACAGCAGGAAGTCGACCACATAGCCGTACATCAGCCGGTCGACCAGGTTGCCCAGTGCACCACCGAGCACCAGCGCAAGGCCCAGGGCGACCACACGCTGACCCTGGGGCGGCAGCTGCCTAAGCCACCAGACGATACCCCCGCTGACCAGCACGGCGATGCCCGAGAACAGCCAGGTCTGCCATCCGGATGCGCCAGCCAGAAAGCTGAAGGCGGCACCCGGATTGTGCAGGCGGATGATGTCGAAGAACGGCAGCACGGGAATGCGCTCGAACAGCTCGAGCTCGCGCACGATCACCAGCTTGGTCAGCTGGTCCGCGACCAGCACGGCCAGCGAGACCCAGAGCCAGCGGTGCCATCGCGGGTCGCGCTCAGGCGAAGCGACGCTGCTCACCGGGGCCCTCCAGGTTGTCCACGCAGCGTGGGCACAGCTCCGGGTGTCCTGCGTCGCTGCCGACAGCGGCGCTGCGGTGCCAGCAGCGCACGCACTTGGGCGAGTCCAGGGCATGGACGGCAACACGGAAACCCTCGCCGCCCAGCGCATCCGCAGGCGCATCGTCCGCCGGTCCAAGCTGCGCAGCGGAGGTGATGAACACGAAGCGCAACTCCTCCCCCAGGGCCGCCAGTGCCCCGGCGACCGGGCCCTCGGCATGAACCGTCACGCCGGCGTCCAGGCCAGAGCCTATCTCACCTGCATCGCGCAGCGCCTCCAGGGCCCGCGTGACGACCTCGCGCACCGCACGCACGCGCTGCCAGTCGAGGGACTCCGGCGGCATGTGCGGCAGCTCGTGCCAGGTGGCGAGGAATACCGACTCCGGCCGCTCACCCGGCAGCTGCTGCCAGATCTCCTCGGCCGTGAAGCTCAGCACCGGGGCCAGCCAGCGCACCAGCGCTTCGCCCAGGTGGTACAGCGCCGTCTGGGCCGAACGCCGGGGGTGGCTGTCCGCCCCCGTCGTGTAGAGACGATCCTTGATGATGTCGAGGTAGAACGCACCGAGATCGACCACGCAGAAGTTGTGCAGCAGCTGGTAGACGCGGTGGAACTCGTAGGCCCGGTAGGCCTCGACGAGCTGCTGCTGCAGCGCCTGCGCACGCCGCAACGCCCAGCGGTCCAGCTCAACGAGCCTGTCAGGCGGCAGCTGGTCACGCGCCGGATCGAACCCGTCGAGGTTGCCCAGGATGTAGCGTGCCGTGTTGCGCATGCGCCGGTACGAATCCGCCATGCGCTTCAGGATTTCCTGCGACACGCTCATCTCGCCGCGATAATCGGTGGCCGCGACCCACAGCCGCAGTATGTCGGCGCCGAGCGTGCCGACCACTTGCTGCGGGGCGACTACGTTGCCCAGCGACTTCGACATCTTGCGGCCCTTCTCGTCCACGGTGAAGCCGTGGGTCAGGACCTGCCGGTAGGGTGCCGAACCGTGCATGGCCACGGCCGTCAGCAGGGAACTCTGGAACCAGCCCCGGTGCTGGTCGGAGCCCTCGAGGTAGAGATCCGCCGGGTAACCCAGGCCCGGATGCGTATGCGGCACGCAGTGATGAACCATCCCGGAGTCCATCCAGACATCCATCGTGTCCGTCACCGCCTCCCAGTCACCGGTTGAATCACCGAGCAGCGTGCGGCTCTCGGGCTCGAACCAGGCATCGATGCCCTGCTCGTCCATGCGCCCGGCGACTTCCTCCAGGAGCTCGGGCGTGCGCGGGTGCAGCTCCCCGGTGTCGCGGTGGACGAAAAGCGGCACGGGAACACCCCAGCTGCGCTGGCGGGAAATGCACCAGTCCGGGCGGCCGGAGACCATGCCCTCGATGCGCTGCTGCCCCCAGTCCGGATACCAGCGTACGCCTGCGATCGCCTCCAGCGCCGCGGCGCGCAGGCCGTTCTGGTCGAGGCTGATGAACCATTGCGGGGTCGCGCGGAAGATGAGCGGCGTCTTGTGGCGCCAGCAGTGGGGATAGCTGTGGCGGAACTCCTCGACATGCAGGAGCTGGCCGCCCGAGCGCAGCAGCTCGACGATCTTGCCGTTGGCCTCGTTGATGTGCATGCCGGCGAAAAGTGGCGTGGAGTCGAGGTACACACCACGTCCGTCCACGGGGTTCTCGAGCGGCAGGCCGTAGCGCAGCCCGGACCGGTGATCGTCCTGGCCGTGGCCTGGAGCCGTGTGCACCGCACCCGTGCCGGTCTCCAGGGTGACGTAGTCGGCCAGGATCACCGGCACCTGGCGCCGGTAGAACGCGTGCCAGAGCATCAGCCCCTCGAGCAGGTTGCCAGGAAACTCTGCCAGCACGCGGGCTTCCTCTGCGCCGTAGCGGCGCAGCGCCGCCTCAGCAAGCTCGCCGGCCAGCACCAGGCGCTCGGCGCGCCCGCCGATGACGGCTTCGACCAACAGGTAGGTCAGCGATTCACCCAGCGCGACAGCCTGGTTGGCCGGCAGCGTCCATGGCGTCGTGGTCCAGATCGGGATCGAGACCCGCCCCTCTGCAGCGGCAGCCTCGAGCCCGGCCGACTGCAGCCGCCCGTAAAGCTCGGCGGCATCCGCGACCTGGAAGCGCACGTCGATCGCAGGCGAGGTCTTGTCCTGGTACTCGACCTCGGCCTCGGCCAGCGCCGAGCCGCAGTCCAGGCACCAGTGCACCGGCTTGTGCCCGCGCAGCAGGTGGCCGTTCTCGATGATCCGGGCAAACCCGCGCACCTGCTCGGCCTCGAAGCGCGGCGCCAGCGTCAGGTAGGGGTTTTCCCAGTCTGCCAGGATGCCGAGGCGGCGGAAGTCGTCGCGCTGTCGCGTGACCTGCTGCTGCGCGTAGGCACGGCAGGCTGCCCGGAACTCGCTGGGAGAGAGCTTTTCGCCGACCTTGCCATGCTTCTTCTCGACCTGGTGCTCGATGGGCAGGCCGTGACAGTCCCAGCCCGGCACGAAGGGCGCGTCGAAGCCTGACAGGGTCATGGCCTTGACGACCATGTCCTTCAGGACCTTGTTGACCGCGTGGCCAATGTGAATGTCGCCATTGGCGTAGGGCGGCCCGTCCATCAGCACGAAGCGGGGCCGGCCGGCGCAGGCCTCGCGGATGCGGCCGTACAGCCCGGCCGATTCCCAGGCAGCGAGCATGCCGGGCTCGCGCTGCGCGAGCCCGGCCTTCATGGGAAAGCCGGTGCGCGGCAGGTTTACCGTCGAACGATAATCGGTCGTCACCAGCGGCTCCCCCGCATCTCAGTCAGCGCCCAGCAGCAGGCGGGCTGCCGCGGCATCATCGAGCATCTGCCCGCGCAGTGCCTCGAGCGAGTCGAAGCGCGCCTCGTCGCGCAGCCGCGCGATGAAATCCACATGTAGCCAGTGTCCATAGATGTCCCGGTTGAAGTCGAAAAGGTGCACTTCCAGCAGGGGCTCCCCACCTGCCACCGTGGGGCGGGTGCCGAGGCTCGCAACCCC
Organism: Chromatiales bacterium; assembly: GCA_020831895.1. GTDB lineage: Bacteria > Pseudomonadota > Gammaproteobacteria > Steroidobacterales > JAFIFS01. The sequence goes on along the minus strand of JAFIFS010000026.1, from coordinate 7,125 downwards.
TGGCAGCAGGCCCTGTCCCAGCCCGGCCACCCGCACGGCAAAGATACCCGCCAGCGGGCTCTGGCGCCGGTGCAGCCGCAGGTTCGCCGTCGGAAACCCGAGCTGGCGCCCAAGCCGCTCGCCGCCCACGACGCGGCCAGTCATGCGGTAGTCGCGCCCCAGCAGCAGGCGCGCCCGCCCCAGGTCGCCGTCAGCGAGTGCCGCACGGATTACCGTGCTGGAGGCCCGCTCCCCGGCCACGGTCACGCTGCCGGACTGGCTCACGCTGAAACCGTGGCGGGGTCCGGCCTCGTGCAGTGTGGTCACGCTGCCCGCACGGCGGTAGCCGAAGCGAAAGTCATCCCCGATCACCAGGTGCCGCACCGCCAGCGTGCCGGCCAGCAGCTCCGCAATGAAGCGCTCTGGCGGCATTGTCGCCAGAGCGGCATCGAAAGGCGGGCAGAACAGGCAGTCAATGCCGAGTTCACGCAGCATCATCACCTTCTCCCGCAGGCGCATCAGCCTCGCCGGCGCTGCCTCGCCCGCCATGTACTCCTGCGGCGTGGGCTCGAAGCTGAACACGACCGCAGGCAGCGCACGGGCGCGGGCCTCGGCCGTCACCTCGCCGATGATGCTCTGGTGGCCCAGGTGGAGCCCGTCGAACACGCCGATCGTGGCCACGCAGCCGGGCAGTATGGGCTTGCCCCGCGACGAGGGCCGGCGTACTAGCAGCATGCGGTCAGCGCATCGTCAGGGCAGCGGCACAGGTCTGCAATTATAAGGGCCCCCCGCCGCTTTTCATCCGCAGCACGTCGCTGCGCATGCCGACCGCGACCAGCGTCGCAAAGTAGGTAAGCGCTCCCGCCGCGATCAGGCCGGACAGCCAGGTCACACGCGTCAGCACGGTCTCCCCATACCAGAGGGTCCCGGCTGGCGTGGCCTCGGTCAACACCAGCGCCATGACCCCACAGGCAACGCCAACACGCAGCAGGAAACGGCCCCAGCCGGGTTCGGGCACCAGCACGCCACCGCGCACCAGCCCGCGCCAGAGCAGGCCGGCGTTCAGGAAGGCCGACAGCGAGGTCGCAAGCGCCAGTGCCGCATGGGCACCGGGCCAGCCCATGGCAAGCCAGCCCAGCACCAGCGCGATGTTCAGCGCCATGTTCGCGCCCAGCGCGATGACGCCGATCCGGACCGGGCTTCGCGTGTCCTGGCGTGCGAAATAGCCGGGCACCAGCACCTTCACCAGCGTGAATCCGAGTAGCCCGGTACCGTAGGCGATCAGGCTGAGCCTGGCCATCTCCGTATCCTCGATGCCGAAACGTCCTCCGTAGAAGATGGTGGCCAGCATCGGTCCGGCGAGCAGGCACAGTCCGGTTGCAGCAGGCGCGGCGATGAGGATCACGAGGCGCAGCGCCCAGTCGAGCGTGCGCGAGAAGGCAGCCGGGTCGGCTGCAGCATGCTGCCGGGAGAGGCTGGGTAGGATCACCGTGGCCAGTGCAATGCCGAATACGCCCAGCGGGAACTCCATCAGCCGGTCGGAGTAGTAGAGCCAGCTGATGCTGCCTACCACGAGGAACGAGGCGATCAGCGTGTCGAACAGGATGCTGATCTGGGCGACAGAGGACCCGAACAGAGCCGGGGCCATCAGCCGCAGGATCCGCCGCACTCCGTCATGGGCCAGGCCCCAGCGGGGCCGCGGGATCCCGCCGGCACCGGCGAGGAAGGGCACCATGCACACCAGCTGGACGAGCCCGGCCACGAACACACCAATCGCCAGCGTGATGCCCGGCTGCGCCGTGTTCGGCGCAACCAGGGCCGCGAAGACAATCAGCATCAGGTTGAGGAGCACCGGGGAGAAAGCCGGAACCGCGAAGCGCTGGCGCGTGTTGAGTATGGCTCCGGCCAGCGCCACCAGCGAGATGAAAAACAGGTACGGGAAAGTCCAGCGCAGCATGGCGGTGGCAAGCTCGTAGCGTCCGGCATCCTCCGCGCTGGCGGCGATGAAACCCGGCGCGAAGACCAGCACCAGCACAGGCGCGGCGATGACCCCCACCAGCGTGACCCCGAACAGCACCACAGCCAGGGTGCCGGCCACGCGGTCGACCAGCTCACGCACCTCGGCGCGAGACTGGCGGGTCTCGTACTCGCTCAGCACCGGCACGAAGGCCTGGGAGAATGCCCCCTCGGCAAAAAAGCGCCGGAAGATGTTTGGAATCTTGAACGCGACGAAGAACGCGTCCATCACGATGCTGGCGCCGAACACTCGCGCGAACACGATGTCGCGGACCATCCCCAGCACGCGCGAGAGCAGGGTCATCGCCCCCACGACCGAGGTCGATCGCAGCAGGCGTCCTGCAGTGACCGCCTGCTCGGGGGGTTCGGGAATGGGCGCGGCCATGGGGCCGGCAGTTTACCGTCTGTGGGCACCGCTGGCTGCGCTGCGGAACACGGCCGGTCCGGCATTGACATCCAGCAGGATCTTGCAAAGAATAGGCGGCTGCCACCACCTGAAATGGAATAGTCCCTTGGCCAACAGCCCCTCTGCAATCAAGCGCGCCCGCCAGTCCGAACGTCGCCGGCAGCACAACGTTGCGCTGCGCTCACGCATGCGTACCGCGGTCAAGAAGGTCGTCAAGTCTGTCAACACCGGTGATGGCTCCGCCGCCAGCGAGCAGTACAAGGTCGCCGTGCCGCAGCTCGACAGCATGGTGAACAAGGGCCTGATCCACCGCAACAAGGCCGCCCGCCACAAGAGCCGCCTGAACAAGGCAATCAGGGCGCTCCAGCAGCAGTAGGACTGCCGGATCCTGGCGGGTCTTCTCCGGCCCGCTCCTCCAGCCAGCTCATCACGTCGCCGACCAGGCGCCGCGTGCCCTCTCCGCTGATCGCGCTGATCCGGTAGACGCGGCTGGCGCCGCCCAGCGCAAGTCTCACCGCCTCGACACGGCGCTCCAGCTCGGCCGCATCGTCCAGCAGGTCGATCTTGTTGACCACCAGCCAGCGCTCCCGCGCGGCCAGCCCGCGGCTGAATCGCTCAAGCTCGCCCACCAGCGCCTTCGCCAGCGGCGCCGGATCCGCGCCGTCGACGGGCGCGATATCGACCAGGTGGAGCAGCAGGCGCGTGCGCTGCAGGTGCCGCAGGAAGCGGGTACCCAGCCCCGCCCCCTCGGCCGCGCCCTCGATCAACCCGGGAATGTCGGCCATCACGAAGCTGCGCAGCTCGTTGACGCGCACGACACCGAGCCCCGGGATCAGCGTGGTGAAGGGGTAATCGGCGACCTTTGGCCGGGCAGCCGAGACCTGGCGCAGAAGGGTGGATTTGCCGGCATTGGGCAGCCCCAGCAGGCCCACATCGGCCAGCAGCGTCAGCTCCAGCTTCAGCATCAGGCGCTCGCCTGGCGTGCCGGGTGTCGACTGGCGTGGCGCACGGTTGGTGCTGCTCTTGAAGCGGACATTGCCGCGCCCGCCCCGCCCGCCCTGGGCGACCAGCAGCCGCTGCCCGGCGCTGACCAGGTCGCCGATGAGCTCGCCGGTTTCCTCGGCAAAGACGCGGGTGCCTGCGGGGACCGGCACTTCCAGGTCACCGCCGCTGCGCCCCGTGCACTGCTGGCCCGCACCAGGCGCGCCGCTCTCGGCGGAAAAACGCCGGTTGACACGGAAGTCGGCCAGCGTGTTGATAGCGTCGTCAGCCACCAGCCAAACGCTGCCACCGTCGCCACCGTCGCCACCATCCGGGCCACCGCGGGGGATGAATTTCTCCCTCCGGAAGCTGACGCAGCCGGGCCCGCCGTTACCGGCCTGGACACGGATACTGGCCTCGTCGACGAATTTCACGTTCTGAAAACCACGCGCATCGATGACACAGACAAAGAACCCCGCCGAGGCGGGGTTCCGGAGCGGTTATCGGCGACCGGGACTCAGCCGGCCACCGGCTCCACGCTGACCCGCCGGCGGTTGTTGGGACCACCCCGGCTGAAGCGGACCACGCCGTCGATCTTCGCGAACAGCGTGTGGTCGCGGCCGATCCCGACATTGGTCCCGGGATGAAACGCGGTGCCGCGCTGGCGCAGGATGATGTTGCCCGCCGTCACAGCCTGGCCGCCGGAACGCTTGAGGCCGAGGCGCTTGGACTCGGAATCGCGGCCGTTGCGCGTGCTGCCGCCTGCTTTCTTGTGTGCCATCGTCTGTGCTTCCTGTCTGCTGTCCGGCTCAGCCGGCGTTGATCCCGGTAATCTCGACCAGCGTGTACGGCTGGCGGTGCCCGCGCGTGCGGCGGTAGTTCTTGCGCCGCTTGAACTTGATCACCATGATCTTGTCGTCGCGATCCTGGCGCAGCACCTTACCGGTCACGCTTGCACCCTCGAGGCGGGGGCTGCCGAGGCTGGGCTCGCCCTCGCCGCCGACCATCAGCACCTGGTCGAACAGTATGGTTTCGCCCTCGGCGCCGGGCAGCTTCTCGACCTTGAGCTTGTCGCCTGGGCTGGCACGGTACTGCTTGCCGCCGGTCCTGAATACAGCGTACATGAACGGTTTCTCCGGAACGGGCCCGCCGGTCAGCCGGGCCGCAATAAAAGACTGCGCATTCTAATGAATTGCGCGAGAATTGCCAGCATCCTACAGCCCGCCCGCCCCGGCACCAGCGCCCGGCCGGCCCCCGACGGAACCTGCGATGCAAATCCTGAAGACCGAAGAGTCGACCCTGGATCTCGAGGGGATCCGTGCGCTGGTCGGCGACGACTGGCCCGCCGTCAACCGCGAGATCCTGGCGCGCCTGCGTAGCGACGTGGCGCTGGTCAACAGCGTGGCCCACTATATCATCGGCAGCGGCGGCAAGCGCCTGCGGCCGCTGCTGGTGCTGCTGGCGGCCCGCGCCTGCGGGTACGAGGGTGACCGGCACGTCATCGTCGCCGCAATCATCGAGTTCATCCATACGGCCACCTTGCTGCATGACGACGTCGTTGACGACTCTGCGCTGCGCCGCGGCCAGGACACGGCAAACAGCGTCTTCGGCAACGAAGCCAGCGTGCTGGTCGGGGACTTTCTCTACTCCCGCGCGTTCCAGCTGATGGTGCAGGTCGGGCAGATGCGGATCATGGACGTGCTGGCCGATGCGACGAATACGATCGCCGAGGGTGAGGTCCTGCAGCTGATGAACTGCAACGATCCCGAGACCAGCGAGCAGCGCTACATGGAGGTCATCTACCGGAAGACTGCCCGCCTGTTCGAGGCCGGGGTGCAGATCGGGGCGATCCTCGCCGCCCAGACCCGCGCGGTCGAGGACGCCCTGGCACGCTACGGCCGCGAGGTCGGCATGGCCTTCCAGCTGGTGGACGACGCGCTGGACTACGACGCAGCCCAGGGTGAGCTCGGCAAGCGCATCGGGGATGACCTGGCAGAGGGCAAGCCTACGCTGCCGCTGATCTATGCGCTCCAGCGCGGCTCCACGCGTGAGCAGCTGCTGATCCGCCGCGCAATCGAGAGCGGTGGGCGCGAACACATCGACGCCATCCTGGCAGCGATCCGCTCCACCGGGGCTCTGGCCTATACGCTGCGCCGTGCGGGCGACTGTGCCGGGCGCGCGGTCGAGGCGCTGGAGCAGGTGCCGGACTCGCCGTTCAAGGACGCTCTGCGCGAGCTGGCCCGCTTTGCCGTCGCGCGCCGGCACTGATACAGCCGCAGCCCAGGGTCACCGGATCGTCACGCAGCTGCCGCCGAACTGCAGCCTTCATGCGGCACCATGCGTCCCGGGTCCGGCAACACCGTGCCCGGTCCTGCCCCCCACGACCGGAGACATGGCGGCCCCGCGGAGCAGCGGTCAGCGCATCACCAGCCACGCCCCACCCCACTGTGGTTCCCCGGGATGCGCTGGCCGGGGCTCCGGCAACAACCCGCCTCGGCCTGCCGGCTTTTTTCGCCGGAACACTGGACCCCGACAGCGGCCTTGCGCACAATAGCGCCCCTGCCGCAGCCGGGGTTCCCGGCTCGTCAGCATCGGGGTGTAGCTCAGCTTGGTAGAGTGCTTGCTTCGGGAGCAAGAGGTCGCTGGTTCGAATCCAGTCACCCCGACCAGGCCTGCAGGGTGCAGTGCACCCGCCGCGCGCCGCCCATTCGATTGCTTGCAGCGCCGCCATGAACGAGCAACCCTGCCTCTGCGTCATCGACCCGACGACCGACTACCAGCCGGCTGTCGCGCGCGCGGCCCAGGTGGCAGCGGCAACGGGTCGCCCGCTGATCCTGCTCGCCTGCCTCTATGACCCGCACCTCGCCGGCGAGCGCTTCTACGACGGCAGCGACCTCAAGAAACTGCGGCGTTCGGTGCTCGAAGAGCAGCTGTCCAGGATGCGCGAGATGGCCGAGCCGCTGCGCAACCGCGGAATCCAGGTCACCTGCCGGGCTGTCTGGGACCACCCGCTGCATGAGGCCATCGTGCGCGAGGCGCTTCGGGTACGCCCGGCACTGGTGTTCAAGGACACCCATCACCACCCCGTGCTGCTGCGCACGCTGTTCACGCACACCGACTGGCACCTGATCCGCGAATGCCCGTTTCCGCTGTGGCTGGTCAAGCGCATGCCGCAGCCCGGAGAAGCGACCGTGCTGGCGACCGTGGATCCACTGTACGCGCACGACAAGCCCGCCAGCCTCGACCAGCAGATCATCGACCTGGCCAGCGTGATGGCCAATGCGCTGGGGCGGCGCCTGGAGCTGCTTCATGCCTGGCCGGGCATGGCGGCGGGTGCCGCGCTTCCGCTTGGCGCACCACTGCCTGCACCCCCGGACAAAGCACAGATCGCTGCGCTGAAGAGCGAGCACCAGCAGGCGCTGGACAGCCTGGCCCGGCAGGCCGGCATTCCAGCCAGCCGCACGCACCTCGAGGAGGGTGACCCGGCGACGCTGATGCAGGCGGCGGCGGAACGGCTGGAGGCCGGAGTGATCGTGATGGGGGCTGTCGCGCGCAGCCGGCTGCGACGCGCCGTGCTGGGCAGCACCGCCGAGCGCGTGCTCGAGCAGCTGCCCTGCGACGCGCTGATCGTGAAGCCGGAGGGCTTCATCTCCCCAGTCGGTCCCAGGGGGCGCGCCCCGGGATACCTGGCGGTAGTCGTGGAGTAGGCCGTCAGGCCCCCGGCGCCATGGGGCGCCGGGGGC